>CAZABG010000030.1:2146-18699 GCA_964483465.1 uncultured bacterium | reverse complement strand
TAGCGACACAATGTGGCCGCTTTCAGCGGCATTAATTACAAGCGCGCTTTAGCGCACAATCTGTAGCTATTCTGCCTTCCGCCTTCTGCCTTCATCCTTTTACTTAAAACAGGTTTAGTTGGGATTCAGCAGGCTTGGCCTTCTTCGGTTTGCCCGGTTCAAAGATCCGGTTGCGGTTAGAGGTTTCTTCTAAGTGAGTTAGGATTTCATGGGCGCGATCAATGACCGCTTTTGGCAAGCCCGCAAGTTTTGCGACATGAATGCCGTAGCTTTTATCGGTGCCCCCTTCAATAATCTTTCTTAGGAAGGTGATTTCACCCATCGATTCATGCACGGCGATCGTGTAGTTCTTGGCGCCGATTTTTTTCTCTTCCAGTTTGGTCAATTCCCAAAAATGAGTCGCAAAGAGAGTCTTCGCACGCCGGTTTTCGTTGATGAGTAAATATTCTGCGACAGACCAGGCGATCGATATGCCGTCGTATGTGCTCGTTCCCCGGCCTATCTCATCCAGAATGACGAGCGATTTAGGCGTGACATTGTTTAAAATATTAGCGGTCTCGGTCATCTCTACCATGAAGGTCGACTGGCCGCGTGTTAAATCGTCCGACGCGCCAATCCTTGTAAAGACTTTGTCGATAAGGCCGATATGAGCGGAACGCGCCGGTACGAAGGAGCCCATCTGCGCCATAATGCTGATTAAGGCTACCTGGCGAATATAGGTCGATTTACCGGCCATGTTAGGACCTGTGATTAGCATGAGGCGGGTGTCGAAATCGAGTTTTGTGTCGTTTGGGATAAAAGCTTCGACTCCTTTTGCTTCAATAACAGGATGGCGGCCATTTAGTATGACAAGCTTATCGCTATCATCCAGAACGGGGCGGGTATAGCGTTGTTCTTTTGCGACGGTTGCTAAACTTAAAAGAGCGTCAATTTGCGCGATCGCTCGGGCGGTTTGCAGAATTTCATCGTAATGGGGTTTTATCGAATCGCGAAGCTGTTGAAAAAGTTCCATCTCTAATCGATTCGCTTTTTCTTCCGCAGTCAGAACTTTCTCTTCATAATCTTTTAAATCGGCCGTGATGTAGCGTTCCGCGTTTGTCAACGTTTGACGGCGCTGAAAATTGGCAGGAACTTTTTCGGTCTGGCCGCGGCTGACTTCGATGTAAAATCCCGAAACTTTGGTAAATCCGACCTTTAAGGTTTTGATTCCGGTCGTTTCTTTAAGTTCCGCCTGGTAATTGGCCATCCAGGTTTTGGAATCGTGCGAAAGGAGTTTTAATTCATCGAGGGCTTTATTATACCCCATTTTGAAGAGGCCGCCATCCGATACTCTTAAAGGGGGAGTCTCTTCAAGCGCTTCATCGAGTTTTTTTACAAGCTCGTCTTGCACGACTATCGTTTCGGCTAAAATAGAGAGGATAGAAGCTTCGCTTGCGATAAGCCGATTTTTTATTTCAGGTAAAGGCCTTAACGAATATTTTAAAGCGACTAAATCGCGCGGCCCTGCGACATCGGCTGCGATTCGCATCGTTAATCTTTCTAAGTCCCTAATTCTTCCGAGGAGTGTTGCAAGTTCGCCCGTCTCTTTTAAGAGGGCGTCGATTCCATTTTGCCTTGCGGTAATCTGATCAAGATTTAAAAGAGGCTGTTTGATCCAGTTTCTAATAAGGCGCGCACCCATAGGGGTTTCTGTCCTATCAAGCAGCTGTAAAAGGGTATTATTTACACTTAAATCGTGGATTGATTCGGTAAGCTCAAGATTTCTTTCCGTGATCTTATCGATCATCATATATTCTTTTGTAGAATAAGGATGGATTGAAGAAATGCCTTCGAGCGATAGGTTTAAATCATCTTTCAAATAGGCAACGAGGCTTCCTGCGCTGTTTATGGCTGAGACCATTCCTTTCAAACCATAGCCATCGAGTGAATGAACTTTAAAATGGTTGACGAGCGTTGGATAGGTAAGGGCGTGATCAAAACGCCATTCTTCGAGAGGCGCAACTAATGGCCTGAACGATTTTTCGAATTCTTCAAACGCTTTTTTGTATTTTGAAAAGGTTCCTTTCCCAACCAGAATTTCTTTGGGTTTAATAAGGGATATTTCTCGTTCGAGTTCGTCAAAATTGGCAAATTCGGTCGTTTTAAATTCACCGGTCGAAACATCAATTAGGCTAAATCCTAGCCACTGGCCCGTTTCATTGATCGAGCAAAAATAGGAGGAATTTTTTGAATCGGAACCTAAATAAGTAGCAGGCGTAATCACTCTCACTACTTCACGTTTCATGATCCCTTTGCCGCCCACCGGATCTTCGGTTTGCTCGGCAATCGCGACTCTAAATCCCTTTTTTACAAGCGTCTCAATGTATCCTTCCGCGGCGTGATAGGGGATGCCTGCCATGGGCGTCTCGCCCCTCTTCGTCAAAGTCAAATCCAGAACATTGGCAAGTAAAGCCGCGTCGTTATTAAAGCCTTCGTAAAAATCTCCCAGTCGAAATAGAAGAATCGCCTCTTTTTGCGTTTCTTTGAGTTCATGCCACTGAACCATCATGGGAGTGAGTTTTGTGTCGCTTTTCATAGTGGGGTATTTTAATCAAAGGAAACGTTTAAGAAAAGGATGAAGGAAGAAGGCGGAAGGCAGAATCGCGACAGATTGTGCCGCTTTCAGAGGATAGAGAGCTCCTTGCACTTCCACAAGCCAGTGTAAATGAGAATCAAAAAAATCAATGGTTTATGAAGTCACTAGTTTGCGCTATTATTTGCCATTTGAGTACGTAAAAATTGCTTAATGGAAAGGTTATGTAACGCTTGAGCAAAAGCTAAAATACTGCAGAGGAGCTATTGTTGAAAAATTTGGGCAACTTGGCTTAGACCAAGGGCCGGCGGGTTTTAAGTCTGATTGTTGTAAAAATAAAACAAATATGTTAAATTATACTATTACTAAATACTAATTTGTTAGGTAAATGTGAGAGATAAAACATCAAATTTTGCTGATTTTGCAAGTGTTTTCCCTGTAATACAACAAGTTATTGGAATACCAATAGCTGCTTATCATTTGGTTCGTGTAATTCATGATTTATTCCTAGAAGTTTTTAAAAAAGAATATGTAAAAGATACAAATACATGTTATGATAAAAAAATTTATAATTCTAAAATTGATAAGCTTAGTTGCTTTATGAAACAAAAAAAGCCCCTGAATTCTACATTAACAGAAGATAATCAAGAAATATTGGATCAGGAGCGCGTTTTTTCATTTGATAAAAATCTTTATGACAATCGTTATAAAAACACAGATTACAATAAATCCAGCTATGACATTAATTATTGGCGCTCTTGTAAAATTGATTCAATTGCTAGACTTTCTGAATTAGGATTTGCAATTGTTCGTTGTCTGCCTATAATAGGAAGTTGTTATTCTTTATATGTTTATAACACGTCAAATATATATCGGCCTTTGATTCCAAAAATAGTATGCGGAGGAGATGACTAATTCAGTTGAAATGCAAATTTCAACCGCATGTTTCATTCGTGAAGGCTTTAAGCTCTCATTTTGGCCCACTGGTTCTTGCCAGATAGACAGTGGGTCTGGGCTTTAGCCCTTTTTTTTTAGCCCAAAAACGAAAGCATTTCATGCAAAAAGTGATTTTACCCAGACTTCCTTGTATAACTCTTACAAGATAAGGGATTCTTCCCTTTCGCTAATATCTACATGAATAGGTTGAAGCAATTTTATTCCAATAAAGACATCAATGGGCTTACATACTTTTGCTTGTATAGTGCCTCTTTAGGGGGTTGAAGAGCACGTTGCCTTAAACGGTTTTGATTATCGTTCATAGATATGCTTAAGTTTATTCATCACTGTCTTTTATTAATTTCGGTTACTGATATGGTTTTTCTCATTTTTTTCTTGTGATGTTAAAAACGACATCTTGTGTAGGCTTTAGCGTTTTTTTTGGTAAGTGTTCAATAACGAACAGCCTCAAACTGACACCTTCCTTGTCCACCAACATTTTAATATATGTATGCTGATCTAACGGGAAATCAATCGTTAAACGAATGGGATTTTGCTTTTGATGTTGCTACTTCATGCGCAACTACAAGATATTATTTCAAGCTGAATCTTGCTGAAATGCACTTGCAAGTGCTGGTAAAAAAGTTGGGGGCTGTTGGACGCATTCAGAACTTTCGAATGGAAACATCTAAATGTTCCTGCTAGTGTATTGGAAAAATTTTTAAAATATCTTCCAGTAACAAAAGGAGTATAGATGAAAAGAGTTATATTTTGCTTGCTTTCAGGCTTGTTAAACTTCTGCGGAGCTATCTTTGCTAATGTTCCGATTGATGCTCCGGTAAATTGCCAAACTTCCATAGTAGGAGGAGGGATTATTGGAGCCCTTGAATCTTATTATGCCTTTAAGGATGCCCAAAAGAATGGAGAAAAACTTTGCATTACCGTTTACGAAAAGGGAGATTCTTTTGGCTCTTCAAATAACGGTCAATCATCTACAAATACCTCTTACAATATTGTTCCAAGCCTCACAATTGATGAAATTTTAAGCGTGGTTCCTCGCGGTTCTGAATTGGTTGAAAAGTTAGCAATTCCTTTTAGCCAGCCGGGAGGTATTCGCGTTGATGATGTGGATGGTGCCAATGACTCAGAGTCTGCAATTAACTTTAAAAATGCTGTAACCCATTACGGCTCAGACAAGAGTCATGATGACCGGACGTTGGCATTATTAACGCTTGGAAAGATAAGTATGGATTTATGGCAGCAGATTTATGATGATGGGGATCAAGAGCTTAAATCTATTTTAGAAGCTTCCAATTTTAACCCTTGCCGTGAACCTAGAAGTAATTCTAAAAAATCTCTGCATGATGGCTATCGAGTAGACCTCATCTATGGTATCTCAAATGCAGAAACTCGTGCCCTCAATATGAAAGCTGACTATGAAAAACTAGGCTATAAAAATTGTGCTATTTTATCTCCGGATGAGGTGATCGCAATCGATCCATATCTATCGGATTTTTGTTATGAACATTCTTACCTAAATACCGATGCGAAACGTGTTTGGAAAAAAGACAGTGTTGCATTATGGAGACCAGGAGGCTGTATAGACACCAGAACCTTCCTACCTAAATTTTATGCTTATCTCGCAAAAATAATGGGTCAATATAAAGATGCGAATAATCAAATCCATAATTGCTTCCAACTTCAGTTTGGCAAAGAAGTAATTGGTGTAGAATTTGATTCCCAATCGTTAGGTCTTCGCATCATTGGGTTAAGATTTAGTGATGGCTCTTTCGAATTTGAGAAGAGTCCAGAAATTAGTTCTCGTTATGTGTTTTGCCCAGGGGAATCCGTTGGAACTCTTCATAACCTTGGATTTAACGAACCAGCTTATGCAGGTTTTGCAGGTGCTTCTTTATTAATAACCATCCCGCTTTCTCCAGATCAAATCGAAAGATATAGGGATTTTTCTCACTGTATGGAAGTGCATAACGAAGGAATTGTTCTAGCTTGGCAAGCCAGATTTAAAGAGGATAATATTTTTATTGGAGTAGGTGGAACAAAAGCATTCTATGGTGATAAACAACCAAATAAAGATGAAGACTTTGCAAAAAATAGAAATCTTTTGCAATTAAACATGATAAATAATGTTTTACCAGAATTTATCTCATTAGCCTGCGGATTTCAAACAAATGGTAAAACAATTAATGCTGAAGAACTATCTTTTTTAGAAAGCAAAAATATTGCACACCGTTGGGTTGGCAGAAGAGCTGTTGCCTATGATGGTTTTCCAACTATAGGCGCTCTTTATTGCAATAATCACAAAATAAGTAATGCAAGGTGTACAACTCACTTGGGATCTGGTGGCGTGTCGTTTGGTCCTGGAGCTGTTTTTATTAGCCGCAGTTCAGAAAAAGGCTCGAATGACGCTTTTGTTCAGAAGATTTTAACATATGCTGATTCAAGACGTATTGCAGAGTAATAATTAACAGGTGGCCACATAGGCCACCTCTAACCCGCAAGTAAAAAAGTATGAAAGATGTTAATTACAAGCGCGCTATAAGCGCGCCCATTCTGTAGCTATTCATCCTTCTGCCTTCCTCCTTCATCCTTGATTAAAATTTCTTATTAAGCTACGAACTGAAGTTGTGTGGATTATTAACGGGATCTTAGTTGTCTTCATCGTAGTAGCGGGTTCTATACTCGGACTTTATTGGACACGCGATAAGCGTTTTCTCGATGTCTTTCGCGAACATCATGATGTTTCCGGCTTTACTTTTGGCATTATCGGCGTCGTTTATGCAGTATTACTCGGCTTTACCATTGTTACGGTCCAAGACAGATACAATCAAGCCCATCAGGCAAGCGAAACGGAAAGCAACTATATTTCTGATTTATATCGTGATGTCGAAGTATTTGATAAAGAAACACAGGATAAAATTCATAATCTTTTGACGGGCTACGTTGATTTAGTCTTAAACGATGAATGGTCAAAAATGGCGCGTCAAGAGGTAAGCGATATGACGGCGGCTCAAATGAGAAAAATATGGGCGGCTTATGCCGAGATTCATCCTAAAGATGAAAGAGATTCTATTTGGTTAAGCCAATCCCTTTCAAAATTAAACGAGTTCAGTGCGACCAGGCTCTCCCGTCTATATCACGGCTATGAATCTCTTGGACCTATGATGTGGGTTCTTTTGATCGGAGGCGCATGTATCACGATCGGTTTCATATACCTCTTTCATGTCCGGCCATTTTGGCTGCATGCCATCATTACGGCGTCTCTTGCGGGGTTGATCAGCTTTATGCTCTTTTTGATCGGAGAGCTGGACCGCGCCTATACAGGTACGGTCCGAGTTACTCCGGTATCGATTGAACGCGTTCAAAAGATGCTAGAAAAATGGGAAAGAGATTAGGGACTAAGAAATAAAGCTTGAGCTCTTTCAAATAAGGCTTTAGCCAGAAGATGATTTCCCTGATTTTGCTCGATAAAGCCCGCCCGTTTTAAAAGAGAAATAGCCTCTTCCTTTTTATTGCATTGAAGGGCAATTTCAGCTGCTTTTTTGTAGAGCATAACGGATTGATCGTCATTACCGATAGTTGATTCAAAATCAGCCGCGTTTCTTAGATAAATTATATGATACTCATGTGGATTTTTTGCTTCCAGAACTTGGGGTACCAGTTGTTTAAATAATGATAAGATTTCTTCTTTAGATATGCCCTCTTTTTTGCTCATATAGGCTTTATTGAGCAGTGTAGCTAAGTCATTAAGGAATTTAAGCTGTAGGAAAGGATCAAAATCGGGAGTTTCTTGCGAGGTTTTGTAAGCGCGTCTTGCGAGCTCGAGCTGTCTATTAAAAAGGTCTCCGCTTTGCGGCATCCGGCTTAGCAGATTGCTCTCCATACTAAAGAGCTGGGCTTGGAAGGTGCGAGCTTTTGCAGTATTGCCTTCTATTTTCAGGCAATATTCCGCTTCTTTAATCCAGGCAAGCTGGGAATCCCAGTCATTGGGTTTTTTCCAACCGCATAAAGGTCTTGAATTGTAGATGATTTGTCCGATTTCCCAAACCGAGTCAGAGGTGTTTAAAGAAGCGCAGAAAGTTCTGATCTTAGCATATAAATTTTCAAAACGTTTAAGTTGTGACGCGTTTCCAACTTCATTGCTATTCATGCAGGCAAATGCATACCATTTTAGCGTATGGATAAGCATCATATCGGGTGTATTAACCTTATCAAGCAGCTTATCGATTTTTTCAAAATCAAAAGTCTCTCGTTTCATGTCGGCAAAAGAGTTATAGTGTAAAAATTTTGTTCCTTTTTCTATCTGCCATTCAAGAGAAAGCCTTAATGTGATGGCAGCTAAGGTATAGTCTTTTCCATAGATGCATCTCCCATAGGTGTATAGCGCAAGCGACATCAAAGGTTCGCTTCTTTTTAATTCTTCAAAATGGAAGTTTAGGAAAGTAAAAATTTGGGATTTTTCTTCGTCTGTCGCAGCGCCTTTCTTAAAGCAATCTTGAAGGCGTAATAGTTCTTCATGAAGATCGGGAAGAGATCTAAGCGGTGCGGTAGAGGTAAGTGCTTCTAGTCTAATTTCAGGAGTCATGTTTTAATCCTATCGATTAAGGATGTCAGTTTGAGTTTCGCATCGTTTAACTTGTCAAATTTAGCGAGAATGGTGAAGGCTCTTATTACAATTTTGACTGCTTGAACATGGATGCCGTTCGGCTTTCTTGAATAGACACTTTCATTGAGGAGGATTTGCGCATATTCTTCGATTTTTAAATCTTCCCTAAGTCCCAAGATCTGAGCATGGCAATAAAGATATAAAGCCGTTGTTCTAATTTTAAGCTTCAAATCTTCTTTTAAAAATTGGCAAGCATAGTCATGATCTTTAATCTTTTCTAGAATAGTGCGAAGACGAGTGATTTTATCATCGTAAAATTGTTTTCGGGTTTCGATGCCGCTAAAAGAATCATCATCCGCCATTTTAACCGCATCTAAGGCAAATAATTGCTCTTGAAGATATCCACTTGAGGTATTATCCAAAAACGGCTGCAGCCGAACGATTTTATCTCTTAATTGGGTATCTTTTGAAAAAGGCATAATCGCAAGATAAAATTGAGCGGCCTCAAAATGGCCTCCTTCTGCACACGCAAGATGGATGCATTCGTGTCCAATCTCCTCAACTTCTCTAAAATGATCAAGTTCTTCAGGGGTTTGCCATTCAATTAAATAAAAACTGGTTGCGATATACCAACGAATCGATCTTAAGAGATCTAAATTTGGAATCCGTTTTCGCAGCTCTTCCATATCGATCGATATATTTAATTGTCCTAAATTCGATAGGTCGTATTTGCCAAACTGACCGTTTATCGCGAGGATCTGCGCTTTTTTACACGCAAGGTAGTCTTGAGAGGAAATGGCGATGCCATAAATTTGATAAAAGTCTGGTTCAATCTCATAGGGCAGCGATCGATCAAAGAAGCTACGTAATAGACGAACCGCCTCTTGGTTCTCGACTTCAGTAAAAAAATCGATGTCTTTCAGTTTTCTTTTTAATCCGGGCAATGGGTAGGCGGGCGTAATACCGTAAGGGACTGCAGACGATATAGTCATATTTTATTCCAAAATAGCGTCTTTAGGAAGGGAGCCTTCGTAGAGGTGGTAATATTTTTGTCCGCTTCCCCCTGGATTGGTTTCAAATTCAAGGCGTCCCGGGAGTTTTCTTGGATCAATTTTTAAAACCATGTAATCTTTATTCTTCCAAAATTTTTCAAGGATGCGGGGAAGCTGTTCATCCGTTGAAAAGTGGATAAATTCTTTATCCATATCATCTAACACGATGTAATCTTTCCCATCGCTTTCTTTCCACTTTTCAATCGATATAATTTTATAAAGAGTGGGCGCTTTATTATCGTCGTTCATAACGGTCACGTTTTTCGCTATGGTTTTTAACATTTGCCAATAGACTTTTTCAATCGCCTCTTTTTCATGGCCTAAATGACGCAAGGTAAGAAGCGTTTCGTTTGACATATTGTAGGAGACGATAAAAACTCTTCCGTTAATAAGCGAAAGATATTCGCCGATCAAGTCAGAGACGGGCGATCCCATTAAATTAGGGACTCGATAGAGGATAAAATAGGAGTCCTGAATGGGCTCCATCCGGACAATTTCCACTTTTCCCTGATTATTTAAATCATTTAAACGAGCGTGTGCTGCGAATTTTAAAAACTCATCCCTTGATCCTCCGGGAAACTTAAAAGCCACCGTTTCTACCATGATCCGATCATAGGATGTATCTGTCAGCAATATGTACGACGAACTCTTTTCGCAGGACTCTTCAACTACCTCAAAACCGCTCGGGATTTTAAATTGGAAGTAGTTAAAATCATCTGTATAAACCCCGTGTGAAAGTTTTGCAAAAAGGGCTCCAAAACAAGCTGTAAATAATAATAGGTATTTCATATATTAAAGATAATTGATTAAGTTACGCTTAATTTCCAGCAGTTTTTCTCGCATGCACTCAACGCTTATCTCTTTTTCATTTGGTACAAGGTAGGAAATGATGATCAGCCTTTCTTTCGATGGATAGGCGAGGCATCCTTTATGGCAGTCTATCGATTTATACAATCCGTTCGGCATATCCATAACGGCAAAAAAACCATCATCCGTGCGCTCCTGACGCAAAATTTTAACGGCAGGATCATTCTCTTTTGCTTTTAAAATCGACATTTTCATAAAGATGGCGATATTTTCATCGACAGCAAGCGTCGGAGGAAAAGGGAACATGTTGAGATCGACGGTTTCCACCGCGATCAAATTTCCCTCGCAATCGGTCACCTCTTTTGCGGTAATAGGGGGAAGCCTCTCGCACTGCGGCGGACAGCAAGAGCTAAGCAGGAAAAGAGCTAACAGAAGTGCTTTCATAAGGTTATGGGAAAATCATTTTTCGTCGAGAATATCATTCAAGGATTTTTAGTTAACTAAAAAAGACATTCATTGTCAGAGCTTTTTTAAAGGAAATGAGGGTCCGGCCTTCGGCCGTGCAGGATAAAAATAATTAATTGTTATGAGAATTTAATTTAAAAGCTCAAAAAAGTGGGTAGTCTAGACCAAGGTGGGAGGTTTTTTTAAAGCCATAATGGATATTAATAAGATCCTGCCCGCTCAAAGGCCGGATCCTATTATCCTGTAAATCACATTAAAAGTGGTTATTCTAAGTTGGTGCGGATTTCGGTAAGTTTTTGCTCGATTTTCTCGATATCATTCCCATCAGTCGAGGGCATCAGGTAGCCGATCGTAATGATTTTGTCGTTTTTCAGATAACTCAAAAATCCAAGAGAGATGGTTTGCTGACCCTCTTTTTCCACTTTCAATAGCATGATGTATTGATCGCCCTCTTTTTTCTTTTCAAGAGTTTGCAAATCGGGATACTTTTTAAGAACATTGTTGTAGACAGTGTAGAGAATTAATTTTGGGGCGTCTTCATCAGAAACTTTTTCATGAATATCGGCTTTGTCGATGATTGAAATCCTGACAATATTGCCATCTTTATCTGTATATTCTTTATTTTTAACTTCAGGTGCTTTTACCGCAGACATGGCAACAAACGCAAACGACAAAACAGCAAGAGAAAGAATAAATTTTTTCATAAAAAGGACGCCCTTTAAATTTAATATAGTTAGTATATAAATAATCGATTTATAAGAGTATAAGAATTGGTATGGCAACTGTAATTTTTGATTTTGACTCCACCTTGATCAACTGCGAAAGTCTTGAAGAGGTTTTAAAATCAAAAGGGGTTTCTCCCGATAAATTTGAATCGATTACGAAAGAGGGGATGGAAGGGAAAATCCCTTTTGTTGAATCACTTAAGAAACGGCTGGCTTTAGCACCCCTTACTAAGGACGATATTAAATTATTCGGTATTAAGGCGATCGATCATTTGACACAAGGAATGGATCATTTAATAAACTTACTTCATGAGAAAGGAGTAGAAGTTTTTATTATAAGCGGCTCTTTTAAAGATGCGATCTTTCCTGTCGCTGAAAAGTTAAAAATACCTAAAAACCAAGTGCTTGCGTTAGATTTTGAGGGTCCTTATCTCAATAAGCGAGATCTTGCGAAAGAGGTGAAATGGAGCCGGCCTGCTATAATTGTAGGAGATGGAATGACCGATTATGAGCTTGTTGAATCGGGATATGCCGACAGGTTTATTATTTTTACGCAGCACGTAAAGAGAAAAGCCGTTATGAACAAAGGAGAGGAGGCGAGATCGGTTGAAGAACTGAGAGAGATTTTAAAACACTATGGCAAAACTTCCTCTTAATAAAAACAATGTTAAAATCCTTCTCCTTGAGGGTATACACCCATCCGGAGTCGATAAGCTTAAGGAAGCCGGTTTTAAGGAAATTGAAAGGCTGGAGGGAGCGCTTCAAGGCGATGCGCTCATTCAAAAACTTTCTAAAGTGGATTTAGTCGGCATCAGATCAAATACACAATTAACGTCTAAAGTTCTTAATGCTTGTCCTCAGCTGACAGCGATCGGATGTTTTTGCATTGGCGTAAATCAAGTCGACTTAAATGCGGCGACCCATTTAGGTATACCCGTCTTCAACGACCCTTATTCAAATACACGCTCCGTTGCAGAGATGGTCATTGCATTATCTATAATATTAATGCGCGATCTCTTCTCAAAAAGTATCGCAGCTCATAAAGGAGAATGGCGAAAATTTACGGAAGGAGCTCACGAAGTTCGTGGAAAAACGATAGGAATTGTTGGATATGGTCATGTGGGCTCGCAAGTATCCTCCCTTGCCGAAGCTTTAGGCATGAGCGTGTTATATTATGATATTGAAATGAAGCTCCCTTTAGGGAACGCGAAATCGGTTTCGTCTCTTGAAGAGCTCATCAAAAAATCGGATATAGTAACTCTGCATGTACCTGAAACAAAAGAGACGTTGAAAATGATCAATAAAGAACGTCTCGCTCTCTTTAAAAAGGGGAGTTATCTGATAAACACAAGCCGCGGAAAGGTGATTGATATTGATGCTCTTCACGATTGCCTTGAAACCGGAAAAATCAAAGGGGCAGCTGTCGATGTCTTTTACGACGAACCCAAGACCCATTCGGAGCCCTTCATTACTTCGCTTCAAAAACTGCCGAACGTTATTTTGACGCCGCATGTAGGCGGTGCGACGGAGGAGGCGCAAGAGATGATTGCCCAAAGCGTCGCCCAAAAGCTTGCTTACTTCTTTGATCGGGGATCGAGCGAGGGAGCTGTTAACTTTCCTGAGCTTGCCCTTCCACTCAATCAAAATACTCATCGCATCCTTCATATTCACCAAAACGTTCCGGGCGTCCTTTCCGAGATAAACACGCTTTTTGGTAAAAAGGGAATCAACATCGTGGGTCAGTATTTAAAAACGATCCATGATATCGGCTACGTTGTCTTCGACATCGAGAAAACTGCCTATCAAGGCATCGAAGACGATCTGAAAGCGATTAAGGGAACTATAAGAACACGCATCCTCTATTGATTTTTTAGCAGCAATTAACAGGATCACGCGGCGCCGCCTTTGGCTTCTTGCTAAGGATCCGCCTTTCAGGCGGGCAGGATCGGCGCGAAAGCGCGCCGGCAGGATAAAACAACACAAATGTTTAAATAGCGGTATATTCTTTATCTTTTATAAGCAAATTAAAATCCTTAAAATGGAATTCGTGCTCATAAAAAAGAGTAAAGTAGATGTAGCATTTGCTTATCCTGCCAGCGCAAAGCGCTGATCCTGCCCCGCTCGAAGAGCGGGATCATTAGGCATGCAGCCAAAGGCTGCTGTGCCGTGATCCTGTTAAAATTTGTCAGGTGTCCAATACATAATTAAAAATGAGCGGTGCTACTATTGACGCATCCGACTCGATGATGTACGTTGGCGTCTTCTCTTCAACTTTACCCCACGTAATCTTTTCATTCGGCACCGCCCCGCTGTAAGAGCCATAAGACGTTGTGCTGTCGCTTATTTGGCAAAAATAACTCCAGTAAGGAGCTTTTTGTTTTAGATCTTGTTTTATTAGGGGGACGACACAAATAGGAAAATCGCCTGCGATGCCTCCTCCGATTTGGAAAAATCCTGCGGGAGCCGATTTTTTATACCAGTCAACGAGGTTTGCCATTTGTTCCAGGCCCGATTTTACTAGGGAGTATGAGCTCAATTCTTTGCGGAGGACGTGGGCAACAAAGATATTTCCAAGCGTCGAATCTTCCCATCCAGGCGTATAGATAGGGATTTTTTTCTTTTTGGCCGCAAGAACCCAGGAGTTCTTAGGATCGATTTCGTAATGATCCAGATGATCAAGCAATTGATAAATATACTCGTACGGGAAAAAACGTTTATGGGTATCGTCGGCCTTTTTCCAAAGGGTGTAGATGATTCTTTCGATATGGCGGAAAGCTCTTTCTTCAGGAATGCAGGTATCGGTAACACGATTTAAGCCCTTTTTCATAAGGGCCGTTTCGTCTTTTTTTGTAAGAGAGCGGTAGTTTGGAATGCGATGGTAGTGTTTATGCGCGACAAGATTAAAAATATCCTCTTCAAGGTTTGCGCCTGTCGTACAGATAGCGTGGACTTTATCTTTACGGATCATTTCAGCAAGCGATATGCCGATTTCCGCGGTACTCATCGCCCCTGCCATGGCGAGAAACATCTTGCCCCCTTTATTGAGGAGGTCGATCCAGCCTTTTGCCGCATCTACGGTTGAGGCGGCGTTAAAATGCTTAAAGTTTTTTTCCAGAAGCGCGCGCGTTTTCATAGCCCACCATTTTATAAAGGAGTTTTGCCGCTAAAAAATCAGGAGCCCCGTTGTCTTTTAAAGGCCTTAATTCGACGATATCAAACCCCACCACGTTTCGCTTTAAGATAACCTCTTTCAGTATGTTGAGAGTGGTATTCCAGGAAAGCCCTCCAGGTTCCGGAGTTCCTGTTGAAGGCATAATCGAAGGATCGAAAGCATCGACATCAAAGGTGATATAAATAGGCCCTTTTAATTTAAGGAGCAGCTTATTGATATCAAACGGTTCATTGCCAAAGAACGTATCTTGCTTTTTAAGAGAGAGGAGTTCTTCTTTCCCGAGCGATCGAAGGCCAATTCTTATAATCGGAATCCCTTTTTCTTTTACACGAGCCATAACAGAGGCATGGCTGTATGGATTTTCTTCATAATGCGGGTAAAGATCGGCATGCGCGTCAAATTGAAGGACCGTAAGGGCGTGATAATGGTCGAGATACGCAAGGATTGAGGGAAAAGAGATAGAATGCTCGCCGCCCAATGTGATTACATACTTGTTTTGATGCAGATAGGATGTTACCGATTCATATACTTTATTGATCATCTCTTTGGATGTAGAGGCAAAGATAGGAGGGGCAGTAAAAATGCCCTCAAGATAAGGTTCAGAGTCGGTTTCAATATCGTATAGCTCAAGCTGAACAGATGCGTTGATAAGCGCGTCCGGTCCCTTTTCGCACCCTTTTTGATAAGTAGTTGTGTGTTCAAAAGGAACAGGAAGGATGACATACTTATATTCATGCGGGATTTCAACATTGCCAAATTGCTTTTGTATGTTCTCTTTCATATAACCAAATAGGTATAGCTTTCGAGGGCCTTTTTAAATTCCACTTTAATACGCGCCGCTTCATCAAGCGTCAGCGCATTTTGTTTAAGAGCGATTTCAACCCGCTCGAAAAAGGCTCTTTTTAATTCATCGGGATTATATTGGATGTAGGAAAGGACTTCGGCGATCGTATCGCCTTCAACCACACGAGAAATATGCCATTCATTATGCGAGTCAAGTTCCGCGTGAACGACATTCGTGTCGCCAAAAAGATTGTGCAGCCCGCCCATAACCTCTTGATACGCGCCTACAAAAAAGATCGCCAAATAAAGGGGGGTGTTATCGTAAAGGGGTAATGTTAGAGTTTTCTTTGATCCAATAAAGTGATCGATTTTCCCGTCGCTATCGCAGGTAAGGTCGGCCAAAATCGCGCTGCGCAGATTTTTTTCATTTAGACGGTGAATCGGCATAATTGGAAAGAGCTGATCGATAGCCCAGGAATCGGGAAGGGATTGAAAAAGGGAGAAATTGCAGAAATAGATATCTGGCAAGTGGTTTTTGCTAGAACTTTTTTCTTTCAAAGCACGATCTCGTAAAGATATATTCCCCTCTATAAAAGTCTCGAGCGTTTTTTTATCGATTTTTCTTTCCGGGGCGGATGATACATCGATTACTTCCGTAATATAAACCGCATGTTCGGCAACAATCGCTCTACCCGATTCGGTAATCAGCGTGGCTTTAATATCTTCAAGATGCTCAATAACGGTATCTGTGTACTCTTGAAGGGTGTAATTCATAGACGAAGAGCTATCAGATTTAGTTCCGTCGTAATCAATCGCAAGACCGCCTCCCACATCCAGATACTTTAGATTGGGAGCTTCCTTCGCAATCTCTTCGAAAATTCGTACTCCCTCTTGCAAGCCCTCCTTAATAGCGCTAAGGCTAGGGATTTGGCTTCCCATATGAAAATGGATGAGTTCAAGCCACTTGATATCGCCTTCTTTTTTAAGTAAGTCTAAAGCCTCTATAAGCTCATCTACAAAAAGGCCGAACTTTGATCCAGCTCCTCCGGAAGATTTCCACCTTCCAGCCCCTTGCTGAGAGAGTTTGATTCTAAATCCAATTCTAGGATTGATGCCGGTTTTTTTAGCGGCTTCTAAAACAAGCGGCAGCTCAAGCGTTTGTTCGATGATGATGATGGGATGTTTACCGAGTTTTTCCGCCATTAGAGCAAAGGAAATGTATTCGGCATCCTTACAGCCATTGCAAAGGAGAAGGCCGTCGATATTTAAAGGAAGGACCGAAATTAACTCGGGTTTGCTTCCTACCTCTAAACTCATGCCAGGAATTCGCACTACTGCTTCGACCACATGGCGTAATGGATTTACTTTAATGGGATAGGCCAGCAAGTGCTTCCCTTTATAGCCATACTTTTTAATG
>CAZABG010000030.1:0-2136 GCA_964483465.1 uncultured bacterium | reverse complement strand
AGTAGCAACAGTAGCAGTATCCGCTGGTTCAAATCCATTTATATCAATTCTTTTTAATGCTTTTTAGGAAAGCTTGTCTTATCCTTTCAATTCGGTGATGTAAAATCCCATCAAAGCGAATTAAGATAGGCGGCTCGATCCCTTGTTTAACCAGGTCTTCCACAAGCGTAAATAGATCGCCGTTTCCCTTATGGTTAGGATGAACTGCGATGTGGCCTTTCTCATTTATAGAAAAGTAGCCGTCTCCCCACTGTTCAATCCCATAGCTTTCCATAGAGTGCACTATACCAAAGCGGTACATCAAATTCTAAAAAGGTGCTAAAGGTTTACAAATCAAATGTTTAAAGTTTAGGTGTTTGTTTTAATTTGAACGAGATTTATGCCTTACTTAATGAAACTATGCAAAAAACTCTCTTTTGCAAGTTTTGTAATTTCATCTAGGCTAAAGTAGTCGAGCAGTTTTCTATATTCATCCGTCAGTGTGCCAAAGATGGTGGGATCATCAGAACATACGATAATCGGATGTCCGCATTCTTTATACTTTTGGATCCATGGATGCCGTTCTTCTTTTGTATGCATTTGCGTAACGAGCGCGCTTGTAATGCAAACTTCAACTGGCGTTTTCGTTTTTAATATCCATTGTTCCGCTTCTTTACTGAGACATACCCCATGACCTACTCGATCAGGCTGAAGGCTTTCAAGAATTAGCATTTGGTCGGTTTCTTTAAAGGATTCGCCGACGTGCGCAACAATTTTTAAACCGGCGCGCTTGGCCTGTTTTAAAGGATCAATGTAGGGTTTAATATCGCCGGTAGTAGAAATTCCCGAAATATCGATCCCGACTACACCCTTTTGCATATAGTTTACAGCAAGAAAAAGAGTTTTAGAGACTTCATCAGGGTTTGAATTGCGTCTTATACTTAAAATAAGAGCCACTTTAACGGGGCTTTTTTTGATAGCTCTTAGACAGGCTTCAAGATATTCCTCAATAGAACCATCCAGCTGTTTTAAGCCGGTGCGTATTTCAAGCGCTTCTACCCCATCCTCTTTCGAAGCTTCGCAAATAGCTAAAATCCCTTTTTCGAGTAGGTCGTTCGTATTGACAATCGCTGAAATAATCGGGAAGACTTCAAATGACGATTCATAATCCATTCCCTTGAGAATCTTTGAGCAAATGTGCTTTAGCTTCTCTAACTGGGAAGGAGAGGCGTGTTTTTCTAAAAAGGATAGCGGAAAAGCGCCCCCTGCATGGAGGTGGAGGTCTGCTTTCGGTAAATTTACAAGTGAGGTTGTCATATTTTTTTCGCGATTAAATGAAAAGCTTTTACAGGATGGTTATTCACATTTACGGTGTCGATGGTGGTTTTCCAGATAACTTCAAATCCTTTTAACCGTTCAATCAAGTAGGGTAGCGAATGATGCCGAACAAGGGTATCTTGTGATTTGTAGATTCCATATTCCTTGCTATCTTTTGAAGCGTATTTATCGTATTTTTCGTAATAGTAGTCAGATTCGGTTATTTGAAAATCGCAAATATATAAATATCCGCCTGTTTTCAAGATACGTCTCATTTCATTAAAAACGTCTGCCTGTTCTTCAAATTTATAGATGCTGCAAAGAACCGTGCAAAGGATAGCGGCATCAGCCGCGAGATTCGGAAAATCGATTTTTGCCGATTCTGTTATTAGCCTTAAATCTAAATTGGGATGCTCTTTTTTCCCTCTCTCAAGCATTTTAGGGGAAAGATCAAATCCTATTAAATTACGAAAGCCTTTTTCCCATAATAGATTGAGGATACGTCCGTAGCCGCAGCCGTATTCGACTATGCGAGCATCCTTTTTTAAATGAGAAATGAGCTCATCCGTAAAAAAAAGATCGCTAAAATTCTTTTTGAACCCAATTTCATTCCAAAAGGTTTTAGTATCCATAACTCATAATGAATACCCTTTTTATCGTTTTCTTGCTATAAGATGAAAGGATTTAACCGGATTACCATTCATCGTGATGCTGTCTCGTCCTATTAACCACTTTATTTCAAAGTCTTTGAGACGATCTATTAGGTTAGGAAGTTGATGATGACGAACAAACGTGTTTGAAGTTTTATACTTCCCATATTCAATGCTATTTTTTTCCGCA
>CAZABG010000029.1:0-27041 GCA_964483465.1 uncultured bacterium | reverse complement strand
TATCCCTTAACGTGCCCGTGCCCGTATTTTACCCCTGAGCACAATGAAAAGTGAAGTTCATTATTCATTAAAATTTATAGAATCGAAATAATTTATCTCCCTATTATTCTATTCACAAAACGAGTTGATTATGCCTAGAATCGAGAGCCGACCTATTCAACCTAAAATTCCTTTACGAGATGTTCCTGTTATTGCTTTTGCTGGAGCGATAATTGCAGCCTATTATTACACGGCGGCAGGCGCTGCGCTCGGAGCCTTATCAAACACAGCATGGAAAATCCAAGTGAAAGCGAATGCTATAGAAACGATCGGAGCCCCGATTGAGGGCGCTATGTTGGGAGCTTATGCAGGTTGGACGCATCCGATTAAATTTATAAATCATATTTGGAATCAGGCTTGCGGTAGAGTGCCATAATTTGCGATAACTGATTCTTTTAAGGAGGCGTATGCGAATATTGAGTCATCCCAACGAAAATGTAAGAACGTTAGCTGCGTATGGCATTGTGGGTGCCTACACCTATACGATAGCGTCAGCTGCGCTCGGCGCTGTAGCGGAAACCTATGTTGAGTTGAATCGTAAAAATTACAGGCCGCTTCTTGTTCTTAAGCCGGTTGAAGGGGCCCTGTTGGGGATGTATTTAGGCTGGACACATCCTATTAAATTTGTTAAGGGTTGCTGGGCTGTGATGCGCGATAAAGACCTCTAAAAGAAAATAATTTATGAGCCAAGACTTTTTGATACGTCCTATGAAATCTAATGACCTTCCCAAAATTGTTGATCGATTTACATTCCCCTGGTCAAATCGCGAAAAAACCGAGCAGCAATGGCAGACCTATTATTTAGAGCAGCAAAATGGGGTACGGACAGTAGCTGTGATAGAGAAAAACGACGATATAATCGGATATGGCAGTTTGCTTCGAAAAGCCGAATCCCCATTTTTTCTTCAAGCAGGCATACCCGAAGTAAACGCGGTTTGGATTGATGAAAATTTTAGAAGGCTGGGGCTTGGAAAAGCTCTTATTCAATGGATCGAGAATTTTGCCCGCAAGGAAGGCTTTAAGCAAATCGGTATCGGAGTGGGCTTATATCAGGATTACGGACCCGCGCAACGCCTGTATTATCACTTGGGGTATGTTCCAAATGGTCAAGGCATTACCTATAAAGGAGCGCCCGCTATTCCCGGACAAGCCTATTCTTTAGATGACGATCTTCTTCTGTGGCTGCTAAAATCTCTATGAAAAAATATCAAGAACTTCTCGATTTAGAGTCGGCAAATTTTTCACGAATTGATCATGAAGACGCAATGGTTGCAGTCGTTTACAAAGTCACGAAAAATGATGGGTCTAAATTTATTTTAAAAATTTGCGAAAGAGAAAAAGATTACTTTCGAGAGCTGCATTTTCTTAAGCTTCTTGAGAATCAAATACCTGTTCCAAAAATCATTCAGGCTGTGCCTCCTCAAAATCAAGTTCATGGAGCTATTTTGATGGAGTGCCTTTCGGGAGAGCTTCTAAAGGCGAACGAAATGACAGAAGCTCTTGCTCAAGAACTTGGCCGTGTTCTTGCGCAAATTCATAATAAACGTCTTTCCGGATACGGAGATCCATCTGAAATCGCATTAAAAACTGATTCTAAATCGTATTTGACGTTTAAATTTGAAGAGGGATTGGACGAGTGCAGAAATCATCTGCCTTCAGAATTAATTGCAATGAGCGAGCTTTATTATAAGGCTCATTTTGGACTTCTTGAATCTGTAGATGGCCCTTGCATCGTTCACCGCGATTTTCGGCCTGGAAATCTCATGATACATGAAGGTAAACTGCAGGGTGTAATTGATTGGGCAGGGGCGCGGGCAAGTTTTGCGGAAGAGGACTTTTGTTCGCTGTTTCATAAACCGTGGCTTAATCAACATTTATCACATTTTTTATCCGGCTATGAAAGCGTTCGCCCTATTCCTCAGTATACGCGTCTTATTCCCTTCTTACGCTTAAATAAAGCTATTGCAACTATAGGGTTTACAGTTAAGAAGGGGACCTGGAATACGAAGGACTCAGGGCTTTATCAATTCAATCTTCAATTTCTTAAAGGCCTATTGCTCCAATCTTCGTAATGAAGCGTGTATCTGATCAAAATGTTGGAAATTTTATACTTAAATTAATTTTTATCTTTTAATTTTTAAGGGCAAGGGCCTAGTTTTCCAGGATTAGTTCAGGGTCGAGAAGGTTCTTCATATCGCCGAAATTTCCGTGAATATATTGACGCAGGTTGTAGCGGAATAAGCGGAAGGCTTCGCGCTCTTTTGATTTAGGACGGGGGGCGACGTTTGGGGTGATGAGGAGGTTGGGGACGCGCCATAAGGGAGATGTAGGAGAAAGGGGAGTATGGAAGGGGATATCGATCGTTGCGCCAAGTAGTGGCTCAAATAGGTCCGGA
Source organism: uncultured bacterium (assembly GCA_964483465.1). GTDB lineage: Bacteria > Chlamydiota > Chlamydiia > Chlamydiales > Parachlamydiaceae > CAZABG01. The sequence continues at coordinate 24,607 of CAZABG010000029.1, read as the reverse complement.
TCTATAGGGTTTTCGAGGAAGGGGTAGCCGCCTGTAATGATGAGTATTGAATGAGGTTTCATGAGTTTTAGTTCATCGGATGTGAACCAGTCTTTAGTCTCTTTTGATCGGGATAGATGGATGGATACGATATCGGCTGATGGAAGAAGGGAATGAAGCTCGCGTATGCTCATATTTTTATGGCAGTAAGGGTGGAAGGTTTTCGCTGCGTCCACCCCGATAACTTCCATTTGATTAAACCTCGCATGGCGGGCGATTTCAACCCCGACCGCACTCATGCCGATTTGTAAAAAAGTTTTTGACTTTAAGGATCCCATCGAGCCGCGCCATTTTGCGTCCATTAGGAGCGCCGGAAAATGGCCTGCCGCCTTCCAGTTAAATAATTCTTTTGTATAGGCAAGGCTTGAGGCCATGACAAATTCGGCGATCTGAAGGCTATTTTCTTCAAGAGTATTGGAGATTAGGATCGTCCCTCTTTTTTGGATGGCAGACACGGGGAGGCGTTGAAGAGAGGGGGAGGGGGCGTGTATCCAGTTTAGCTGATCGGCAGAGTCAAGCTCTTCGTTCGTAAGCTTGGAGCCGAAGAGAATTTCCACTCTAGACCAGTTTTCAGGGCTTATTTCCTTTAGCGAGGTTTCGGGGTAGGAAAGGAACAGATACTCAGGAAATTCCCGTGCAAGTTGGTTAATTTCTGTAGGCTCTAACTTCAGCCTCAATAGGGCAATATTCATAAAGGGGATTTATAGAAGGTTTTATGTTTGATTTCAAATCAGCGAGCCATTAGAATGTTCATTACTTCAAGGATTACAGAGGACCTATGTACGCAATCATCAAGAGCGGATCCAAACAGTACCGTGTAAAAAAAGACGCAGTTATCGACGTTGAGCTTCTTGGAATGGAAGCCGGACAACCGGTTGAATTCAAAGAGATTCTTTACGTTGGCGGCGACGAACCTACTGTTGGCGGTCCATTTATCAGCGAATATATCGTGAAAGGCGAAATTGTCGCGACCAGCGCAGGACCTAAGCTTCATTTTATGAAATATCGTCCAAGCCATCACGAAAGAAAAACGTTTGGCCATAAGCAAAAATATTCTCGTGTGAAAATTACCGGGATCGAAAAGGTAAAGAAGAAGTAGGAGATTAGTCATGGCGCATAAGAAAGGACAAGGATCGACCCGTAACGGTAGAGACTCACACTCACAAAGACTAGGTGTTAAAGTTGGCGCAGGACAACTCGTTACTGCCGGCAGCATTCTCGTCAGACAGCGTGGCACCCAGTGGCACCCAGGCAAAGGCGTAAAAAGAGCGAACGACGATTCCCTTTTCGCTTTGGTTGACGGGATCGTTACCTTCAAAAAGACCGATAGAACGGTAGTTTCCGTTTCTTCCGGAGTTTAATTCAATACAGGGGTAGAGACAAAGTCTCTGCCCTCATTTATAATTTCCCCCCATGTTTGTAGATAGAGTAAAAATAGAAGTTAGTGCCGGTAACGGCGGCGATGGCGCAGTTGCGTGGATTCGTGCGAAGTATATCCCTAAAGGCGGCCCTTGCGGCGGCGATGGGGGTAAAGGCGGCTCTATTATTCTAAAAACTTCTACACATCAATCCTCATTGGACTGGTTTCGCAATCGTAAATTGATTAAAGCTCAAGACGGCGAAAAGGGCGGATCCAATCTTTGTTTTGGAAAAAACGGAGAAGATCTCATCTTAGAAGTTCCTTGCGGGACTTTAGTGAAAGATGTTAACACAGGCGAAATTCTTTTTGACCTTACAGAACCTAATGTTGAAGTTGTTCTTTGCAAAGGGGGAAAAGGGGGAAAAGGAAATGATCATTTTAAAACGCCGACGAATCGTGCTCCTTATCAATTTACTCCGGGCGAACCTGGCGAACAGCTGGAAGTTGAGTTTGAACTAAAGCTAATCGCGGACGTTGGACTAGTTGGCTACCCGAATGCGGGTAAATCGACACTTATCAATCAGCTCGGTCAGTTAGACGTTAAAACGGCCGCCTATCCCTTTACAACCCTTCTTCCTAATATTGGATTCTTCGAGCCTGCACCCGAAAAACGTATATTTATTGCAGACATTCCGGGAATTATTGAAGGGGCGCACGAAAATCGCGGCCTCGGTCTCGAATTTCTTAAACATATCGAAAGAACGCGTCTTTTGCTCTTCATTCTTGATGCTTCCGGTATCGATGGAAGAGAAGCTGCCGATGATCTAAAAGTGCTTCGCAATGAGCTCCTTTCCTATAATGAAGAGCTGATTAAAAAGCCTTATCTTATCGTATTAAATAAGGTGGACGAAGAAATCTCTTCTGAGCATATCGCAAACTTTATTAAAGCCTTCCCGAAAGAAAAATTTTATCTTATCTCTGCAAAAGAGGGGATTGGTTTAGATGAGCTTAAGAAAGCGATCGCTTCTAAAATCGATACTTAGCAATATTTATAAAAACAAGAAGTGCTTAGCCTGTAAATCGTCGTGGTTCTTGCTTCGCTTACAATTTTAATGCTTTCTATCAAGCGAGTAAACGCTCGCTGGCTCTTATTCAGGATCTCTTAGTTCAAATAAAATATCTGTACGAGCAACTTTCTTTTCAACAATATGGGATTGAATGTTAAGGAAGCGCTCGAACAATCGATTCAGTAGTTTTAGCTTTTCCTCATTTATTTTCTCATCGATTACATCGGGATTGCCATGATGAATCATCTCGAGTTCCTTGCTGATAAGCGGAAGGTAAGGCACGTAAATGAGGTTTCTTTTCTCGAGCGCTTTGATTTCGTTTCTTAAAGTTTCATTGTTAAACGCAAGATTGAATTTTTGCAGGAGATTTTCGAGCTTTGATTTTGATTCTTTTGAAATTTTTGGCAGTTTTTTACATCCATCAATTCCTAAAGTTAATGCTGATGCGGTCTGAAAGTCATGAATTTCAAAACTATAGTGGGCGATTTCGATGATAAATTCCGTTACCGATCTTTTTGGCGTGTCTTTCTCTTTCTTTTTAGAGGCTTCTATCGACTTTTTTGCAAAATCGCTTACGGCATTCCAATATTTTTGAAGTTTTGAAATCCAATTATGCCCTCGGCGCAAGTGGCAAAAGTTTGAGAGAGAGACCTCTTTAATATAGCTTGCGGATATAATTTTTAGGTCTTCTGCGATCATTAATGCAATTTCTGGGTTATTTCCTTTTTTACGCACGTTGTGAAGAATTTGGCTCCAGTTGAGAATTTGATTTGATTTAGTATTCGCAGGAATTGGTTGAAGAGGGGTTGCCTTTATCATTTCATGCTTTAAATTGAGCGGGTTTGTTTCAAGTTCAAGGAGCTTGAGGGTAATTTCCGAAGTGTTTCTATTGCGGATATCTTTTAAGGGATGCAGTTGAACAATCGCATCTATAAGATGAGTTTCTTTTGGCGCATCCGCCTTTGCTACGAGAATTTTTATTACGGGATCAAAATATTTTCTAAATTCATCATCTTTCAAGTCTGAATAGATGGCGAGTTTGATTAAAAATTTTGCGACCATTGGGTAGTTTTCGGGCGCGATATCTTGAGAGTTTTCTATAAGCGCGTGAGCGATGAATTGAAAATCGGTAAACCACTGATAGGCAAGGCAATATTTATCATAAATGACCAGGTTTCGGTCGAGAGAGTTTTTAAATAAGCGAATAATCTCTTTTGCGTAAAACTCTTTAAATCTAATTTTAAGCCTTGCTTCGAAAGGAACGTGCTCCATCTTCGAGTGACATTTTTCATTGATGCTCTGAATGTCATTTATATATTTAAGAATTTCCGACATGTGACAAGTTTTCAAATAATGAGCAAAGAAGAGAGCGAGCTTTCTTATCTCGTTTTCGTCATTAACCGTAAAAACGTGTCTTTTTAAAGAGGGGATTAAAGGATTTCTTTCGTCAAAAATCGGCGAATCTTTGGCAAGATCCACGATCCCAACAATCGGCGATACTCTAACTTTGGAAAATATCCTTGATGGCGAGGCGCCCGCGGTGGTGGTTTGGCTTTTCGGGATAAAAGAGTGTAATACTTTATCCTCGTGTCCTTTAATACGCGAAGGCAAGGAATGAAAACGCTTCTCTTGAGAGGAGGGTGATACGGGCGTTTTAGGTAATTGTATTGCGAACATATAATGTCTCCCGTTGAAATTAAAATTTCATTAAAGAGAAATTAATACAAGTGTAATTAATTTGATTTAATTGTTAGCGATTTAGTTTAAGTTAATTAGCGGGAAGGCCAAAAGGCCTTCCCTTTAAGACTAGTCTTTAATAGAGAGTAAGAATTCAACGTTGTTTTTTGTCTTCTTAAGGCGTCCAAGGAGTAGGTTCATCGCGTCAAGAGGCGATAAGTCTGCAAGATGGCCGCGGATCGTGTAAACCTTATCAAGCTCGTCTTTGTGGAAGAGAAGCTCTTCTTTACGTGTACCCGATTTAATAAGATCGATAGCAGGGTAGGTTCTGCGATCAGCAAGACGACGATCTAGGACAAGCTCCATGTTACCTGTACCTTTGAACTCTTCAAAGATAACTTCGTCCATACGGGAGCCGGTGTCGATAAGCGCGGTCGCGATAATAGTAAGCGATCCGCCTTGTTCGATGTTACGTGCTGCACCAAAGAAACGTTTTGGTTTGTGGAGGGCGTTTGCGTCGATACCACCCGTTAAGATTTTACCTGAATGCGGTTGGATCGTGTTATAAGCGCGGGCAAGTCTTGTGATCGAGTCAAGAAGGATAACGACATCGTGGCCATGTTCAACCAAGCGTCGCGATTTCTCAATAACCATTTCAGCGATTTGAACGTGACGCTCAGGCGGCTCGTCAAAGGTAGAAGCGACAACCTCGCCTTTTACCATACGCTGCATGTCTGTAACTTCTTCAGGACGCTCGTCAATTAAGAGAACAATCAGTGTAATTTCAGGATTGTTAATTGCGATTGAGTTGGCAATGTTTTGAAGAAGGATCGTTTTACCGGTTCTAGGAGGCGCTACAATTAAGCCCCGTTGTCCTTTACCGATAGGCGCCGCTAAATCCAAAACGCGGGTAGCTAAACGATCGCCGGTTGTCTCCATGACAATCCGCTCATTTGGATAGAGGGGAGTCAGGTTTTCGAAAAGGATTCTTTCTCTTGCTTTTTCCGGTGTTGTACCATTAATGACATCCACTTTCAATAAGGCAAAATATTTTTCCTTATCTTTTGGCGGGCGGATAGCGCCTGAAATCGTATCCCCTTTTTTCAAATCAAATCGTCTGATTTGAGCAGGTGAAATATAGATGTCTTCAGGAGAAGGGAGATAGTTATAATTCGGCGATCTTAAAAAGCCAAATCCATCTGGCAGGACTTCAAGAACTCCTTCGCCATATAGTATTTCGCTCGGGTTTTCGGCGAGGGCTTTAACGATCTCAAACACCATCTGAGAGCGGGTGAGAGAGCCTAAATGCTTAAGTCCAATGCGGCGGCCGAATTGATTCAGCTCGTCAATATTCATCCGCTGGATTTCAGCGATTTTGATTATTTCACCGCCGAGTTGCATAGGGACATCGCCATTTTCCCCGCTTTCGTCGCCGTTCGAGTTCGAGCCGTTACGTTTTGGGAGATCTTCTGATGAAGAAGTATCAGAAAGGGTGTCTTCCGGATTCATGGGAGGGGATGTCCTCATATTAGTTGATTATATAGTTTTTGTACTTCCGATTTTAATTGAATAAGGGATCCATCATTTCGGATAACATGATGGGCCTTAGAAATTTTGTCTTCCAATTTCATTTGCTGGTCCGATCTCAGCTTAAATTCGTAAGCTGAACGTTCAAATCGTTTTTGAGCATTTGCCGGGTCGCAGGCCACAACGATAACTTCGTCAAAATCGCCGTCCATTTTGGCTTCGTAAAGAAGAGGGACTTCTACGATAAAAAGCTTATCCAGCCTTTCCGCTTTTTCCTTTTCTTCTTCAATTTTTTGGCGTACCGCCGGATGAACGATGGCCTCTAGCTTTTTGAGCATTTCCGGTTCGCGGAAAACCCTTAAAGCGATCTTATTTCGATCGATCTTCGATCCTGTCGAAACTTTCTCTCCAAAAAGTGCAATTACTTGCTTGCCAACTTCTGTCTGGGGAGTAAGCAATTGGTGTACGATCTCATCGGCGTTAACAACGTGTGCGCCTAAATCACGAAAAATTTGACATACAGTGGTTTTGCCGCAGGCAAGGCCACCCGTCACTGCTATACGTTTACGACTCAAATTTAACACTCCTTCCAATTTTTTCCAATGTGGATATCAACCACCAAGGGAACTTTTAATTGAAATATATTTTGCATGTAATAAGGGACCAGTTTTTGAAATTCGGGGATTTCTTCATCAGGAACTTCAAATAATAACTCATCGTGTATTTGAAGCGCCATAAAGCCTTTCAATTTTTTATCGATTATTGCCTGATCGATCTTAATCATCGCCATTTTAATGAGATCAGCCTGAGCGCCTTGAAGGGGAGTATTGATCGCAAGCCTTTCTGCCGCATGGCGAATTTGCATATTTTTACTATCGATCTCGGGGATAAGCCTTTCTCTGCCGGTAATAGTCCTTGCGCGTCCATGCTTATGGGCAAGGACCTTTTGTTCATTCATGAACTCTAAGACTCTTGGATACCTTTGAAAATATTTTTGTATAATATTGCCGGCCTCCGCTCTAGAAATGCCTAAAACCTGGGAAAGGCCAAAATCGCCCTGCCCGTAAATAATGCCGAAATTGACCGCTTTTGCACTTTGACGCATTTCAGGAGAGACTTCCTTAATAGGAATTCCGTAAATCTGAGCCGCTGTATGGGTATGAATATCTTCGTTATGAAGGAATGCCTCCATAAGGGTCTGATCTTCGCTTAAATGGGCAAGCAGCCTAAGTTCGATCTGAGAATAGTCTGCCGCAAGGTAGCTATAGCCTTCTTTATCAGGCCTAAAAGCTTCCCTGATCTTACGTCCGAGGGGAGTTCTAACAGGAATATTTTGAAGATTTGGATCCTGGCTCGATAAACGTCCTGTCGCTGCGACCATCTGGTTGAACGTGCAGTGGATGCGGCCATCTTTTGGAGATATCTGTGTAATCAATTTTTCAATATAGGTGCTTCTAAGCTTTTCTAGACTTCGGTAGGTCAAAAGGCGTTCGGCAATCGGATGATTTTGCTGAAGTTCTTCCAAAACATCGGCATCGGTGGAATGTCCGCTTTTGGTTTTGCGCGGAGGCTTAATGCCCATTTTCTCAAAAAGAATTTGGCTTAGTTGTTTCGGGGAGTTGAGATTAAAGGTCTCTCCGGCGAGTGTGTAAATCTCTTTTGTTATCGTATCGATGTCATTTTGAACGGTATGGCCAAGATCTTCAAGGTAAGGGCGGTTAAGCCACATCCCTCTTCTTTCCATTCTAAGAAGAACTTTAATAAGAGGAAGCTCAACGTTATAAAAGAGCTCTTCCAAATGCCTTTCTTTTAGTTCCTTTTCAAACCTTGCTTTGAGACGGAAAGTGTAATCGGCGTCTTCGCACGCGTATTCGGCAATTTTATCGAGAGGAACTTCGCGCATCGAAATTTGCGCTTTGCCTTTACCGATCAAACTGTCGATTGGAATCTTCGTCTTATCAAAAAGATTTAAAGCGAGTATGTCAAGGTTGTGACGTCTTTCATGCGCATTGAGGATGTAGGAAGCAAGCATCGTGTCGAACGCAACATTTGCGACTTCAATTCCATGATTCATTAAAACGTGGAGGTCGTATTTGATGTTATGTCCAAAATAGCCCTTTGAAGGGTCTTCTAAAAGGGGTTTTAGCCTTTCAACTACATTTGCCAAAGCCCCGTTAACAGGAACATAAAAAGATTCGCCCTCTCTAAAAGCAAAGCTAAAGCCTACTAGCTCAGCTTCAAAAGGGTTTTCCGATGTCGTTTCGGTATCCAGGCAAATAATTGAGTTTTTCTTAATTTCAGCCAAAAGTTTCTCAAAAGAGGCTTCATCGTTTACAAGATGGTAGCTGCAGATCGTCTCTTCTTTTTTAGGTTTTTCCACCTCTTTAAGAAGGGAGGTGAAATTCATCTCATGATAGAAGTTTTTGAGCTCTTCAAAGTTAATAGGTTTCGCATGATAAAATTCAGGTTCGTGCGGAATTTTGACATTCACATTAATTGTCACAAGCTTTTGACTGATAAGGGCATTTTCTCTTTCTTTGAGAATGACTTCCTTCTTTTTGCCGCTTAATTTATCAGGATTTGAAAGGATTTCATTGAGCGAGCCAAACTGTTTTAAGAGGTCGGACGCGGTCTTGGGTCCAAATCCCGCAATACCCGGAACATTGTCAGAGGCATCGCCCATGATGGCTAGATAGTCAATAAACTGATCGGGTCTTATCCCATAAATCTTTTCTACTTCGGCCGCATCAATGAGGAGGTTTTCTTTGAAAATATTAATGATTTTCACATGGCCGTTAACGAGCTGGCACATGTCTTTATCACTTGTGACGAGGTAAATTTCATAGTCGTGGTCTTTGCCCCATTTTGCAATAGTTCCCATCGTGTCATCGGCTTCGACTTCAGGGATACTTAAAGAGGGGATTCCGTAGAGGTCGCACCAAAGTCTGCCCCAATCTATTTGGTAGCTGAGATCAGGAGGCATAGAAGCTCTATGCGCCTTGTAATCCGCATAAAGGGCTTCGCGGCTTTTAGCATTATGTGGGCCATCGAATACCGCAACCCAGTTCTCGATCTCAAAATCGTTTTTAAGTTTTAAGATCGAACGGATAAAACCAAAAAGGGCGTTGGTTGATTGCCCTTTTGAGTTGGTCATATTCCGTATGGCGAAATAGGAGCGATAGAGGTAGCCCGAGGCGTCTAAAACAAATAGTTTTTTCAAGGTTTATATAGGTAAAGGTACTGGTTCATTAACTTGGGACTAAATTCATTATAACCGATCGTATGTTTGATTTCACCGCTCAAAATGTTGGCTTTGCTTTGAAATAATGTTTTAAACCAGGTTTCGTCTGTTAATTCGACCACCTGATAGTAGTTGTCGTCTATGCCTATCGCTGCAAGCAATGCTCTTAAAGCCTGGGAATAGGAACTTCCGGCATGATCAATATAGCCAAGTTCTGCTGCCTTTTGAGCCGGGTAAATAGCCGCGCCATAATCTTTAATGAGCTTTTCTCTAGATAGTTTAGGGCGTGCTTTCGTTACGATATCGACGAAATATGAATAGTAATAGTCAATTAATTCTTTGACTTGCTTATCTTCGCCTTCTTTCCAAGGGCGTAGAGGGTTTAATTCGTCTTTCCCTTTACCTGCGCTGATGGTGAGCGCCTGTACTCCTACTTTGGTCATTAAATCCGTTAAATTAAAATAGGAAGGAGCGATAACGCCGACTGAACCAATAAGGCTTACATCTGTAGAGTAAATTTTATCTGCAGCTGAAGCGACATACATGCCGCCTGATGCGCACATTCCGTCCACATAGGCGTATACGGGCACATTGTAGAGTTTTTTGTAGTTTAAAAGCGCTCTATAAATTCCGTCAGCATCGCTTACCGTTCCGCCTGGCGTATTAATAGAAAGTAAGATGGCTTTCACGCGATCATTTTTCAAATTGCCTTCTCTTGATTCGACAAGCATGTTCTCGATCTTCGACTGGGTCAAGCTAAGCTCGCCAATAGTTCCCTCGATATTAACTTTGAGAATAACAGGCGCGCTTTTTGATAATATTTTTCTCTCGCCGTCGGCATTGGGAACAATTTCTTCTGTAAAAGTCGCAGAAGGTGTGGATTCAGTCGTTTCAGCAAGGCTGAAAAGAAGCATTATCAAAATAATGCCGGCAGTAATGCCTATTACCCAAAACAACGCAACAAAGAATGTCCTTAAGGAAGCATGAAATATTGACTCTCGCATAAAATCCTTGGATGGCAAAAGAGTGAGTGTAATCTATTGTTTAATTAATTTTAAAACATATCTTCTCCTCATTCTTCTCCCCAAGGAATTGCCTTTCGCGCTATACTAATTGCATGCAATACTCTAGAGATAATCCTTTTTTAAGCACTCTCATTGAGAGAAGAAAACTGTCTCAAACTAAAGACACTGAACATCTTGTGCTGAGTTTAAAGGGTTCGGGAATGACTTATGAAGTAGGTGATTGCATCGGTGTTTATCCTTTAAATCCGCCTGAACTTATCGAAAAAACCTTGAACGCTTTAAAGGTTACAGGAGAAGAAGAAGTTATTGATAAACGTTCCGGTAGAACGCTTCCGTTTAAAGAGTTTATCACTTCTAAAGGCAGTATAACCGGCTTTAGCCGCAAGTTTTTAACAGAGGTCGCAGGCGATACGGAAGACCCCAAAAAAATGCAGGAAGAGTATGAGGTGTGGGACCTGATTAACAAGTATGGCAATCCCTATGACCTTCAAACTTTTGCCGATCGTTTGATGCCGCTTCTTCCTCGATTGTATTCGATTGCTTCCTCTTCAAAACTCTATCCCGATGAAGTGCATTTAACAGTGTCGCATCTAAAGTATCATACGCAAGGCGAAGAGCGGGTCGGCGTCTGCACCCATTACCTTTGTAGTCTAGCTCCTTTAAATACGCCTGCTGTACCTGTCTACATGCACCCGCACAAAGGGTTTACCCTTCCAAAAGATCCCTCCATCCCTATTATCATGATTGGCCCCGGCACAGGAGTTGCTCCTTTCCGCGGTTTTATCCAAGAGCGCGCGCTTAACCCTAATTCTAAAAATTGGCTCTTTTTTGGCGAGTGGACAAAAGCAAATGAGTTTTTCTATCAAGACGAGTTTGAGAAGTTTGTAAATGAAGGCGCGTTAATCCTCGACACTGCTTTTTCACGCGACCAGGCCAATAAGATCTATGTGCAGCATCGCCTTCTTGAAAAAGGGGCGCAAGTGATGCGTTGGTTAAATGAAGGCGCCATTATTTATGTTTGCGGCGACGCTAAGCGCATGGCGCGCGATGTCGATGCCGCGATTCACACCCTCATCGGTAAAGAATCGCATCATGACCCTGTGGAGTATGTTAAAGCCCTCAAAAAAGAGGGGCGCTACCTTAGGGACGTTTATTAAGGCGATGCGATTTCTTTGTAGTTTTCACTGAAATCGCAATTCACGTCTGGCTTGCCATGTTCCCATGTTCCTTCATATTCCCCGATCTCTTTCCAGTGGATTTTACCCTTTTGAGGTAGATTGGAATAAAAAGTGCCTTTGAAAAAATCCCCGTTTTTATAGATGACAATTCCTTCGCCGTCAGCTTTTCCTCTGATAAAATCTCCTACGAAACAGCCCTTTTCAAAGGTCAGGGTTCCTTTACCCCAAATGTGATCATTTTGAAACGATCCCTCGTACGTCATTTTTTCTTTAGCAAAGTAGAACTTGCCCGTTCCTAAAAATTCATCCCCGGTATAATCGGCTTGGAAATGATCGCCATTCAAAAATATGGCTGTTTTTTTTCCATAAAAAATACCGTTTTTAACTTCGCCGTGTGTATAAATATGCTCTACTTGCCTTTCATTAAATGGAAAATTGAAGTTGTAAATCTCTACTTCCCTCTGAGGAAAAAGTCCCAAAACCCTTCTAAACGATTGGCAGGACTTCCGTTTTCCCAAAGGCCAGAAAACTTGCCGCATCCTAGCCAGGATTTTGTTCCCCAGCCATGAGGCCTTCCGTGTTGAAAATGGCCTTTGTAACTATCACCATTGCCATAATTCATAATACCGTGGCCATGAGGTGTATGTCTAGCTACTGTTCCTTGGTATTCATATCCACTTGCGTATTTGATAATTCGGGTTCTGTGCTGGGCTTCAAAAGAGCCTGTCAATACTCTATCGTCTAATTTCAGTTCTCCGAAGCCTGCTTTTTCCCCGTCCTTATATTGGCCGGTGTATTGTTCTTTAGGATCGCGATGCACGCCAAATCCATCCGGAACAAGTTCTCCGTCCTCTTCTTTTTTAACTTGTCCCTCATAAATTGAGCTGCCGTTTCTAATGGCCGCGTATAGGCTGCTGGAAATAGACGATGACATGAAGGTCTCCTAATTTAAATAAGGGATCATGAACATACAGAAAATAGGTTTCAAGAAACATTTATAAAGGCTGCAAAGTCATTAGAATTGCAGCCTAAAAGCTTACATAGGTTGCGTCAGCTTGTCTTTTTCCCACATTCCTTTTTGGACTTTTCCTCCGGAATTATAAGCCCCATACCCATGTCTAAGGCCGTTTAAGTAGCAGCCGATGTATTGGTCGCCATTATTGTATTCCATCACACCATAGCCGTGAGGGCCGCGGTTTTGTGTTTGTCCTTTGTATATGCATCCATTGTTATATTTAATGATATTATGATTCGTTCTAGATCCGAAAGTGCCTGATATTTCACCGGGAATATCATTATGGTTCATTACGCCAAGCTGCATTTCGCCATGTTCATAGCGTCCTTTAAATTTTCTGAAATGAGAGTTTTCTACACCATATCCATGCGGATTAGGGTATAGACCTTCCGCTAATTCCATCTCTCCTTGGTAATTGCCGTGGCCTAAACTAATTGAACCATACAGTTTTTGATTTACTGGGGCAGACATGAGATCTCCTTGTTATTGAAATATTCTAATTGCAGGCTTTCCGTTTTTCCATGCGCCTTCATATTCATTTTTATTCGTGCAGGTCATTTTGCCGTGAACAGGAAGCCCTATATCAAATGTACCTTCGTATCTTGTGGAATAGTGTACAAGCACTCCCTTGCCATGAGGAAGGCCATCTTTTAATTCGCCTGTGTAAGAACTCGCATCTTTCAAGATCGTTCCTATTCCCTCAATTTTTCCTTCATTGAAGTCTCCTTCATAGGTCATATTTTCTTGGCGCAAGAATAATTTTCCTTTTCCATGGCATTTTCCTCTTTTCCATTCTCCATCGTAAAAATTGCAATTAGGCAAAATACATTTCCCTTTGCCGTCAGGAAGACCATTTTTTGTCTCGCCGGAATAATGCTGAAGGGAAATAGGGGGATTAAGGGGGCATATAGGGGTGATTATCCAGAAGTTATCATAGCGTAAAGTTGGACATCCTTCTCTAAAGTAGCCTTTCAAGGTCCCTTCTTTACAGCTTAAGATTCCAAAATCAGATTTTAATCCTTCAAAGAAGTTTCCAGTATATACTTCCCCATCCGGACTTTTAATAATGCCTTTACCGTGGGGTTTATTATGATTGACATGTCCGTCATAGATGTGTCCTCCCTTGTATTCAATTCGTCCAAGGCAGCTTCCATCCTCATTAACTCGACCTGTAAATTGACCCTCTTTCAAGAGGAATTTTCCAAGTCCGACTATCTTATCATTAACATGCAGTCCACTGAAAAAAGCGACGCCTTTACCGTTGAAATCGACACCATAGCCATTTGCTTTGCCGTCCTTAACTTCTCCGGCGTAACGAAATCCCGGAAAATATTCAATAACCCCATATTGTCTTTCACCGTTAGATACCATCTAGTTTTGCCTTCTTTCTAGCGTCAATCGTCTCTAAGGATAGATCTAAGGCGTCTTTCAGAAATAAGGAAAGACATAATATCCCTTTATAAAAAAGGGATCATGAACAGGAGTAAAATACTTTTCAAGTTAACTTTTATGAAAAAGAATGAGGGGTTTTTATAATTCTTATTCCTTCGAAAAAGGTCTGTCAATTGCCTGAAAGCGGCTTTGGTCTTTTGCTATTCATCCTTGCGCCTTCTGCCTTCTTTTTTACCCTTCCATCGTGGTGACGATCGCAAAACATTGCACGCCGTCGCCAAGGCCGAAGTCGGTTAGACCTTCTCCGGAAGTGGCTGTAATGCCTACTTGGGAGATGTCGAGGTCCATGATTTCCGCGATATTTTTACGCATTTGAAATAGAGCGTCTTTAAATTTAGGGCGTTTTCCTTCTAGTGTGAGGGCTACATGGGTGATTTTCTGCCCTTTAAGCGATTTGAGAGACTCTTTTAAATAAACTGCGCTATCAGTGATTCCATCTTTCAAGCAAAGGTCGTCAGCTTTTCCGCCAAGCATTAATTCATGCGTCAAAGAGGAGATAGCATTGCAGATTGCGTGATAGGCAACGTCGCCATCGGAATTCGCGTTAAAACCTGGATAGTTTTCAAAGTAATGTCCGGCTATTACTAATGGTTTTGAGGAATCAGTATTTAAAAATCGATGGCTGTCTTGTCCTATGCCAGTTCGAAAAAGGGGGAGTTTGTTCATAATACCGTGCGATTATAGGCGAGAAACGCCTGATCGTCAATAGCATCTGTTAATTTAATAATACAACAGTAATTGCCTTTCGTTTCGTTTCAGAATTCAACTTTTAACTAAATTAATAAAATTTAAAATAACAACAAATTAAATTAAAAAATTGTCCTGCAAAAAATATTTCATTTTTTGATTGTAATTGTACAAAAAATTGATTATAACCACGTTCTAATCCTTAATAAGTAATTTTATGGAAGTTTTAAAAATAAAAGGTGGAAATCCTTTAAGAGGTCAGCTGAAAGCGGCTGGGGCTAAGAATGCTATGACCAAACTATTGGTTGCATCGCTTCTTTCAGACAAACCTTGTAGATTTTATAATGTTCCTAATATCGGCGACGTTGAAGTGACCGTCGCATTATGCCAGGGTCTTGGTATGGAGGTCCAATGGGACCGCGAGCAAGGCGTCATGGAGGTTGTAACAAAAGAATTAAAGACGGCCTACGTTCCGCAAAGATTTTCGGGCGCAAATAGAATCCCCATTTTGATGATCGGGGCTCTTTTAGGCCGTACGGATGAAGATATTATTGTTCCGACCGTAGGCGGATGCCATTTGGGCATGAGGCCTGTCGATTTTCACTTAGAAGCTTTAAGAAAACTCGGCGCGACTATCGAATATCGCGACATGAAAAAAGAGGGCGCTTATCTTGCCCAAGCGCACAATGGCCTTAGAGGCTGTTTAATCCAGCTTCCTTATCCATCCGTCGGGGCGACCGAAAATACGATTTTAGCAGCGGTTACGGCTCGAGGAACAACAGTTATTAAGAATGCGGCGATAGAGCCTGAAGTTGTTGAATTAATCCTATTTTTACAGAAGCTCGGCGCAAATATTACGCTTGAAGTAGATCGTTCTATTAAAATTCAGGGAACGCGACGTTTTTACGAAGTAGAGCACACCGTTATACCGGATCGAAATGAAGCCGCTTCATGGGGTATGGCAGCTATTGCATCAAAAGGCCGAGTCTTTGTTGAAGGGGCAGAGCACCTTCATATGGTCACTTTCCTCAATAAATTGAGAGAAGTTGGCGGAGCTTTTGAAATTAAATCTAACGGAATTGAATTTTACTACGATGGCCCGCTTCAGGGCGGCCTGCATCTTGAAACCGATGTGCATCCTGGATTTATGACTGACTGGCAGCAGCCTTTTGTCGTTCTTCTAACTCAAGCGTCAGGCGTATCCGTCGTTCACGAAACCGTTTATGAAAACCGTTTTGGCTATGCCGAAACGCTTGTCAAAATGGGCGCCGATGTAACCCCGTTCCGACAGTGCTTAGGGGGCAAAGAGTGCCGTTTTGCTCAGCAAAGCCATAATCATAGCGTCATTGTCAAAGGGGTCACCCCGCTTCAAGGCCGCGAGATTGTCGTTCCCGATTTAAGAGCTGGATTTGCCTACGTCATGGCCGCCACTATTGCTCAGGACGAATCGGTCATATCAGGCCTTCACTTCCTTGATCGAGGATATGAGAACCTGGCGGTAAAGCTTCAGCAGCTTGGTTGCGACGTTACTCGGGTAAAAATGATCGATAGCCGCTCTTCGAAAGAAGAGATGTTTGCTACTGTCAGATAAATCAGGTATACTCTTTCAGCATGTCTTGGAAGAGTATATTAAAATCTAATTTTACACGAATGGAGAGCCTTGCCGACTTCCTTGAACTGGATGAGGCTAACCGTTCTAAAGTCTTATTTAAATCCGACTTTGTATTAAATCTTCCTCTTCGTTTAGCTAAAAAGATTAAAAAAAATTCT
This sequence comes from uncultured bacterium, assembly GCA_964483465.1. Taxonomy (GTDB): domain Bacteria; phylum Chlamydiota; class Chlamydiia; order Chlamydiales; family Parachlamydiaceae; genus CAZABG01. The sequence goes on along the minus strand of CAZABG010000029.1, from coordinate 8,569 downwards.
ATTGCCGATCCGATTTTTCTTCAATTCGTTCCCTTGAAAGAGGAGCTAGAGCTTAATAAAAGCTACAGCCCGAATCCACTTGAAGAGGATGCGTTCAAGCAAGGCAAGCTTTTAAGCAAGTATCCAAGCCGATCGCTTATCGTGGCAACCTCAGCATGTGCAGTCCATTGCCGCTACTGCTTTAGACGAGAATATCCTTACGAAACCGAGCGAAAGGATTTTGAACCGGAACTTGATTTGATACGTAATTCTCTTGATATCGAAGAGATCATTCTTAGTGGAGGGGATCCTCTTTCTCTTTCGGATTCAAAACTCGGCTCTCTATTAAAAGAGCTAAATGAAGTTGATCATATTAAAAGAGTGCGATTTCATACGCGCTTTCCCATTGGGATTCCAGAGAGAATAACATCTGAACTCTTAGATATACTTGCATCCGTTAATAAACAAATTTGGTTTGTTTTACATATTAATCATGCAAGCGAGCTTGATGAGGAAGTAGTCGCTCATCTTAAAATGATTTCAAAATTAGGAATACCTCTTCTTAATCAATCGGTTCTTTTAAAAGGCGTAAACGATACCGAAGAGGCTCAAGCAGATCTTCTTAAAGCCCTTTCGAATGCAGGCGTACAGCCTTACTATCTCCATCAGCTTGACCAAGTTCAGGGAGCCGAGCACTTTTTTGTAAAGCCTGCCGTGGGGAAAAAACTGATCGAATCCCTTTCGAATCGATTCTCAGGCTTTATGATACCCCGCTACGTGAAAGAAATCCCTCACCGCTCAAAAAAAACACCCCTTTGAAGGCGGAAAGATAAATAAAAAACCTTTTGAGGTAATATGTTTCCAGTTGATCGGCTTTACAAGCCGACTCATGGACAAAGAGAAACTGGCAATCCTTCATCTGGTGTAATTCAAGTAAGGGGGGTACGGAATAGTTAATAAAGAATATGTCGCTTGTTTAATGGCCGCTGGTGTTTTAGCATTCCATATAGGTTTTATTTTTGCTGACTGTGTTCAAAAGCGTTACGGATAAAAGTCTGAAAAGATTGAAGGATAAACGCTCAGAGTGTCTCTATTCTGCCTTTCGCCTTCCGCCTTCATCTTAATCCTCCCTGACAGTATAAGAATATTGAACAAGGAAAAAGATATGACTTCTGCTTATTTAACTCCTTATCAAGGTACAGATTTTACATCGCTTTGCCAGCCCCGTGAAGCAAATAGGAATCGTGTTTCTATTTTAGCTTTAACTGCTTTATTTTTAACGGTTGAAGGGGTTGCTATTGGAGAGGTCTTTTATTTTTATCCCGATCCTGCGCCGGTGATTTTTTCGAGCGTCTTCGGGGTCATGTTTTTACTCTTGTGCGGATTCGCGTATTACAGAATTGTGACTGAGGCAGCTACAATTCCTTTTAGACAAGCTGAGGTATAATCTTTCTCGATTTAAGCTGTACCGAATATAAAAGATAAGTCGAAAATTACGAATCAAGGTTTTAGTATGTCAAATCTAGTGGGAGCCGCATCTATTGATAATGATAGACAAGTTTTACAACCCGGAATGGATAGGCGTGCATCTGCAACTATTCTCACAATCGGATTTTTATGCTTCGAGGCATTAGCGGTAACGGAAGTGGTATTTGTTTATCCGTCTATTGCCCGCACATGCGCAATAGTTGCCGTATCAAGCCTTCCATTGATTTATGGTGTCTCTATGTTCTCTATTCTTCACAAAAAGCCAGAATATAGCACTATACCTTAGAAGCACGAAAGCTGAACAAGCCAGAATTTTACATCTTATCGACGGTTTCAATTCCTATAATGTAAAATCCGTCAGAAAGAACGTTTAAAGTCATATCGCACAACTTAAGACGGCTTGCTTCTTCATTTGATCCTTCCACACGGCAGTCGCGGAAGAAGGCGTTAAATTTATTAGCAAGTTCATAAAGATAATCGGTAAGTCTGTTTGGCGTAAGCTCTTCTTCAACTTGTTTTAAGGCCTCAGGAAATTGGGCCAGGTGAAGCGCAAGCGCGATTTCAGAAGGATGTTCAAGTTTTAACGCGGCTGTTTTTAAAAGTTCATCCGCCCGAGGTCCAATCTTTCGTTTAATCCCTAGGATACGGACATACGAATACATTAAAAATGCGGCAGTATTACCCTCAAAACGGAGCATTTTATCGTAGGAGAAGGTGTAATCCGAGGTGCGATGAGAGGAAAGGTCGGCGTATTTAATCGCAGAAAGACCGAGCGCTTTGGCCAGTTTACGGCGTTCAACCACATCCAAATCAGGCGAGCGTTCTTTTAAGATATTGTCAGCTTGTTCTATACCTGCAAAAAGCAGGTCGATCAATTTTTCGGTGTCACCTGAACGAGTCTTGAATTTTTTTCCGTCGGGCCCAAGAACAAGGCCGAAACCCACGTGATCGATTCTTGTTTTTTTGGGATCGTACCAGCCGGCCATTTCAGCTGCTTTAAATACCATATGGAAGTGCTGTTGCTGGCCGAGGTCGGTGATGTAGATGATTCTGTCGGCTTTTACGTCCAAAATACGGTGGCGAATTGCTGCCATATCGGTTGTGTCGTAGTTGTAGCCGCCATCCGACTTTTGCACCATTATGGGGAGAGGCTCGCCTTCGCGGTTTTTAAATCCTTCCACGAAAACGCATTTTGCACCGTCAGAAATCTGCACAAGCCCTTTTTGGGTAAGCTCTTCAACCACATCTTTCAACATCGGCTGATAAAAGGATTCTCCTCGCTCTTCAAGCGTCACATTTAAAAGATCGTAAATCTCTTGGTAGCCTTTTCTGGAGATGTCGCAGATTTTTTCCCAGGCTTTTCTTGAAGAGGGGTCTCCTCCTTGCAATGCAACTACCTTTAACTGCGAACGTTTTTTAAATTCAGGATCAGCATCAAAACGAGCTTTTGATTCTTTATACCATCCCATTAACTGCGGTAGATCGGTCTCTTCGGTTCCATCAAAAATATGAGGATGTCTTTCCTGAATATGCGCGATAAGCATTCCAAATTGAGTGCCCCAATCTCCGATGTGATTTAATCGAATAACGTCGTTGCCCAGATATTCAAAAAGCCTCGCAAGACTCTCTCCTATAATAGTAGAGCGAAGATGGCCGACGTGCAGCTCTTTTGCTGTATTGGGTGAAGAAAATTCAACGATGACCCGTTCTTTTTTTGAAGAGCTGGCTTTTTTTCCTACTTGCTCCGCAATAAAGGATGGAGAGAGGGTAACATTAATAAAGCCGGGCCCTGCAATTTCAACCTTATCGAATCCGGACTGATCGAGCGACGCTATAATTTTTTCTGAAACTTCCCTCGGCTTCATGCCCAGCTCTTTTGCGAATTTCATGCTGGAATTGAATTGATAGTGGCCAAATTTTTCATTTGTACTTGGCGCGACTTCAATAGGAGCGCTGAAAGGGGGGAGGCTTTTTACTGCCGCTTCATTAAACCGGCTTTTAAGGATATCGATGAAAGTTGACATAGGGAAATGATAATAACGGATGCGGGCCTATCTTTCAAAAAGTATCGGTTCAAGCCGTTGCCCTACTCCATTTTTAATATTGAATTCTGCAAGTTCATCGGCAACGAGATTGGTGGCTTTATGCTCTAACTTGGATCGTTCAAATATATCGAGAAGGGTAGTTTCGATTTTAGCCGTCTTATCCCGGGCATTTTTTGGGTTATATCCCTGTTTATCGAATTCGGCGGAGGCGTTGATAATTCCTCCCGCGTTAATGATGTAGTCGGGGGCGTAAAGGATGCCTCTTTCGTAAAGCGCAATTCCCATTTCTGGGGTTTGAAGCTGATTATTGGCAGATCCGCCTATCGCTAAGAATTTTAATTGCGGGATCGTTTCTTCATTAATGATGCCCCCAAGCGCGCAAGGAGCGAAAATATCGCATTCTATTGAGCTAAAGTCGCTTGGATCGCATTTTTTGGCCCCTAAATCATGGATGTGCTGCTCTAATTTTACAGGATCAGTATCGCATAATATAAGTTCCGCTCCCTCCCAAAAAAGTATTTGAGCGAGTTTAGATCCCACATTTCCAAGGCCTTGAATAAGGATCTGCTTTCCTTTCAAAGAAGGTTTATTCCAAAGCGTTTTAGCAATCGCGATAAGGCCGCGATAAACCCCCCAGGCGGTAAAACGGCTGGGGTCACCGCTAGACCTTAAAGTGGGGAGGGCCGCGACATAAGGCGAATCTCTTCTAAGAACGAGCATGTCTTCCACATTTGTTCCTACATCTTCTGCTGCGATATACTTGCCGTTTAAGCTGTTAAGAACTTCTGCAAATTTGCCCATTAATAGGGGATTTTTATCTTTTTTAGGATCTCCGATTATGACCGATTTCCCTCCGCCAAGGCCGTCTTGCACAACGGCTGATTTATAGGACATCGCTTTTGAAAGGCGGAGGACGTCTTTTAAGGCGTCATCAGGATTGTTGTAGGGATAGAAACGGGTGCCTCCAAGAGCAGGACCTAGCTTTGTGCTATGAATGGCGATAAAGGCATGCAGATTCGACTCCGCATCTGCCACTTCTATGACTTTTTCATACCCTGTTACAGGGATTTCTTTAATTTTTACCATCCAAAAAACTCTTGATTATTAGCGAATTAACTTATAAGCTATCATTTTCCGTTAAAATCTTTTTGAGGTCCCAATGACGAAAATGGTCATCACTGATGAGTTAAAACAGTCGCTGAAAGAGTATCTTGATGAAAACCCTTTGGCGGAGCTTGTCCAAACCTACCTCTTTTTTATAGAAAAAAAATTTAACTTACAACCTGTCCTCTTCCCCAGGGATAAAATGATTTTCCAAAGCAGCGAAGATGCCGTAAAGCATCTTGAGCAAGAGGGAAAGCTCTGGCATGAGGCCGAAATCAAAATTACGTTCAGTCCTCAAGCGGTAAATGAAAACACCAAAAAAGTCTATATTTGCCCGTTTTCCGGCAAAGTTTTCGGTGACAACACCCATCCTAATCCGCAAGACGCGATTTATGACCATGTATCGAAATGCCCTGAAAATACGGAAAGAGTTGGCGGTTTGAAGTCTAAGCGCTTTTTTGTTTCCGAAGATCCTGAAGTGATCATGAGTTATATCCCTAAAACGAAGCCGAAAGAGGCGATCAAAAAAGTGGTTTACTCATCTCTTTTAAACGGAAAGCTGTTCAATTCTAAGCATTCGGTTGTGGAAGATTTTAAAAAGAATTATTTGAAGCCGCTCTCTTTAAATGAAGTTCAGAGCCAAAACCGATTTACAATTGAGACCGATTTCCTTGAATTCATCCAAAAGTACTTTGTTGAAGATAAAATAGCCTCCTTCGTTGAATCCCTTTCAGAAATCAAAGGATTCGAGAAGTTTGTTAATACGTGGGTTGAAGCTGAGTGATGTGGTTTGCTCAAGATGCGGAGGAGACCCTTCGCATCGGAAAAGCGTTTGGAGCAAGTTTAAAACCTGATTCGATTGTTTGCCTTTTTGGCGAACTCGGTGCCGGCAAAACCACTTTCATTAGAGGCATAGCAGAGGGAATTGGCATAGATCCAAGCCAAGTTTCAAGCCCTACATTCGTCTATTTAAACATATATGAAGGGCAAACGCCTTTATATCATTTTGACCTTTACCGTTTGAGTGGAGTCGAACCCTTTTTAAGCATGGGTTTTGATGAGATTCTATTTTCTCCAGGAATAAAATGTATCGAGTGGTCGGAAAGAATAGCTCAGGTATTGCCTAAAGAGGCCATCAAAGTTAGCATAAGCCACGAAAGGGAAGGGCGAAAAATTGAAACATCCTAGATTTTTAACAAGCGCGGTTGATCCAAAAGGATTTCCCCGCGATCACAATTTACCTGAAATTGCGGTTGTCGGACGTTCCAATGTGGGAAAATCGAGCCTTTTAAATCATCTCTTTCAAGTAAAAGGGCTTGTCAAAACCTCCGCGACTCCGGGAAAAACGCAGCTTATAAATTTTTTCCGCACAGACGATCTTTCCTTTGTCGATCTTCCAGGTTACGGCTACGCTAAAGTACCTCCTTCTGTCCGTAAACAATGGGGGCCTATGATGGAGGGTTATTTTACAACCCGTGAAAATCTTAAGCTGATCTTACTATTAATAGATTCTCGCCGCGAACCTGACGATGAAGATTTTGCCATGCTTGATTATGCTGAGCAATCAGGTAAACCTATTATTATCGTCATGACAAAGACCGATAAATTAAATCAAAGCGAGCTTCATAAGCAGTCAAAAGTTATTGAAGAAGCGTTTAACGGACTTCCTATCGTTAAATATCGCGTGGACCATGAAAAACCCCGTCAAATCTTGTTAAAGGCTATAATAGACAGTATATGAAACCACTTGAACACGAAATTTTTGTTTGTCTCGATTGCGAAACAACAGGCCTTGATCCCAAAGTTGACCGGGTTGTAGAAGTTGCGGTTATGAAATTTACCTGCAATGAAATTCTCGATAGTTACGAAACCCTGATTGACCCTGAAATGTTAATTCCTGTTACCTCTACCGAAATTCATCGCATTACAGATGAGATGGTAATGGGTAAACCTAAATTACGTGAAGTCGTAGAGCCTGTTTTAAAATTCATCGGCAATTATCCGATCGTTGGGCATGGAGTGAGATTCGATATTGAATGCCTGGTTGAGGAAGCTATTCGCAATAAAATCAATCATACTGTACGTAACAACAAAGTAATCGATACGTTGCGTCTTGCGCGTCATTACGGCGAAAGTCCTATTAACTCTCTTGAGCAGCTTAGAAAGCATTTTAATATACCTGAAGAAGGGGCGCATCGCGCGATGAACGATGTCATCGTCAATAAAGAGGTGTTTCGTCATTTATGCAAGCGTTTTAAAAGTTTCGCCGAACTTATGCGTATCGTTGAAAAGCCGGTTCTTATGAAGACAATGCCTCTTGGTAAGCATAAGGGGCGCCTTATCAAAGACATTCCTATCGATTATCTTAAATGGGCGGCAGGAAAAGAATTTGATGAGGATTTAATTTTCTCCCTACGGCATGAAATCAATCGTCGTAAGAAAGGCGGACTCTTCACGCAAGCGTCAAACCCTTTTTCCTCGCTTTGAAGTATTCTCCGATCTTTTTTTACTATAGAGATTACAGATCTGTGATCTCTCTTGGTAAAATCAGGGGGAAATGCGATTAATCACCCACAAGTCTCTGTCAAGTAGATATTCAAATCGGTCGTGCAATCTAAAGGGGCGGCCTTGCCAAAACTCAAATCGAGTAGGAACAATTCGAATCCCTCCCCAGTGGTCGGGCATGGGGATTTTCTTTCCTTCAAATCGCTCTGAATATTCTTTAAATTTAGCTTCTAAAATATCTCTTGAATCAAGTTTCTGGCCTTGGTGAGATACCCAGGCTCCGATTTGGCTTGAGCGAGGGCGTGTTGCGAAATAGTTTTCAGAATCTTGATGACTTATTTTTTCGGCTAAACCTTCAACCGTTACCTGCCTTTCTAATTCCGGCCAATAAAATAACAGGGTGGCGTGAGGATTTCGCTTTATATCAAGGGATTTTCTGCTTTGATAGTTGGTGAAGAAAACAAAAGAATCATTTTCGATTCCTTTTAAAAGGACGGTGCGAAGAGAGGGTTTGACGCCATCCGTTGTCGCAAGCTGCATGGCGTTAGGTTCAAGCATCCCTTTTTCTTCGATTTCCTTAAACCAAACTCGAAATTGGTCAAAAGGATTTTCTAAAAGATCTTTTCTCAGTAATGATAAAGTCGTATATTCACGTCTTAGATGAGAGATTTTCATGAAACCGATTCTTCCAATCAATGAATTGCCTATCAAGGGAAAAAGAGTCCTTGTTAGGGTCGATTTTAATGTTCCTATCCAAAATGGCCATGTGACGGATGCAACAAGGATTCGCGCATCGCTGCCTACGATCAAGTACATATTGGATCAAGGGGGATCGGCTATATTAATGAGCCACTTAGGAAAGCCCAAGGATCATGAACCTGAATTTAGTCTTCTTCCGGTTGCCAAAGAGCTGTCGACTTTGCTAGGTCAGCCGGTGAAATTTTCTACGACCTTTGATGTAAAAGAGGTAAAGCCTGGTGAAGTTTTTTTGCTTGAAAATCTTAGATACAACCCGGCAGAAGAAAAGCCTGAAAAAGATCCCTCTTTTGCGGAGAAGCTTGCAAAATGGGGCGATTTCTACGTTGACGACGCGTTTGGATCTGCTCACCGGGCCCATACCTCAATTACTGAAGTGCCTAAGCTATTTAAAGGAAAACGCGCGGCTGGATTTTTGATGCTCGATGAAATTAAATATTTGGGAGAGGCCCTATCTCATCCAAAGCATCCCTTTATCGCAGTGGTAGGCGGCGCCAAAATTTCATCAAAGCTAAAAGTTTTAGAAGCTTTGAGTCAAAAATGTGAAAAAGTTCTGGTTGGCGGGGCGATGGCCTATACGATTATGAAGGCGTTGAACGGACAAATTGGAAATTCTTTGTACGAGCCCGAACTGGTGGCCTCTCTTCATTCAATTGATTTATTCGCATTTGAAGGGAGAATAATTCTTTTAG
>CAZABG010000028.1:1770-27756 GCA_964483465.1 uncultured bacterium | reverse complement strand
AGTAAACACCTGGTGGAGCTCCCACTTATTCAGAAGTGGAAAGCCGTCTAAAAGAAACGTTACTTGATGAATACATGATTTCTGTTCACGAAGAATATGTAAAGCGTCTAAAAAAACACTACGCTATTAAAGAAGGCGATATAAAAATTCCTGACGCATTTACACCTTTTACTATCAAATAATTTTAATGTCTGTTTTCAAACCAAGCGAACTCAAACAGCTGCTTTTTGAGCTCGGCGTATCTCCTAAAAAGGGACTTTCCCAAAATTTTTTAATAGATGGCAATATTTTAAACAAAATCGTAGATCTTGCTGATGTTAAAGAAAATGATCTAGTACTTGAGATTGGTCCCGGCCCAGGTGCTTTAACCGAATTTCTTCTCGCAAAAAAGGCAAAAGTCACCGCCGTTGAAAAAGACACCCTTTGGGCCTCTCGCCTAAAGGAAAAATACCCCATGGTAGAAGTCTTTAATGAAGATATTTTAGAATTTGATTTCGATAAGCATATTAAACCTGGAACGAAGGTAGTAGCAAATCTTCCTTATCACATCACCACTCCCATAATCAGCAAACTCATTCAAAGAAAAAAACTATTTTCTCATGTCATTGTTATGGTTCAAGATGAAGTGGGAAGAAGAATGACCGCTAATAAGAACTCGGGAGATTACAGCTCTCTTTCCGTTTTCTTAAATTATTATTGCCATCCCAGCTACGGTTTTAAAGTAAAACGGACTTCCTTCTTTCCAGCGCCAAAAGTTGATTCTGCGGTAGTAAAACTGGAAATCAAAACGCCGCCTGTCGTTTCAAATGAAGAAGCCTTTTTTAAAATGGTGAGAGAAGCATTTAATCACAGAAGAAAGATGTTAAGGGGATCCTTATCTAAGCTTTATTCAAAAGAAGCGATTGAAAGGGCGCTTCCTTATGCGGAAGCGCGCCCTGAAAACTTAGATCTTCCCGAATTAATAGCTCTTTTTGAAGCGATTAAAGACGAAATAGCCACCAGTTAAAACAATCGCTGCGATCAAAAGGGACATAGGGCTAAAAAGCGATTCGAGCCATGTGGCCTTAACCATTTTTGCGGCATATAGAGGAATCGATTTTAAAACCTGATTCTTCTCATCAACCACTCTAAACTCCCCCACTTTTTCGTCTTTTTGAATAGGAGCCGATACATTATCCCAGAATATCAAACCTTTGGCTTTAGGTTCTTCAGCAGGATAATAACTTAAAGCGAGATCCTCTCTCGTGTAAGTCTCAAGCGGCTCTCTAAAATTCTCCTTATTTAAGGTGAACTTCTGAATACCCTTTTTCAAAAAAACTTTTTCAACCATGGCTTGATTAAAAGCGGCTTCAAAAAGTTTAATAGAATCACGCCAAAGATCGGTCCTTTCCTTATCCTTCATCAATACCGCGATCAAAGTTCTTCCTTTATCTTGAGCCGCTACCACAAAGGTGTTTTGAGCTGCTTGAATATAGCCTGTTTTTCCACCAATTGTTTTAGAATATAAAAATGGTCCAGGTCTTAATAATCGATTCGTCTGAACAAGCGTGTTCGCTTCCTGCTTATTTGTTTTTGGGCGGGTATAAGTTACGGTTTTAATTATTTTTCTAAACTCAGGATCTTTCAGGGCCTCACGCATGATAATGGCCATATCGGCAGCACAAGTTTTGTGATCAGGATGATACAAACCATGCGGATTCATAAATTGGGTATTTTGGCATCCAAGAGATTTTAGATAGTCATTCATCCCTTTCATAAAAGCCGGAATGGATCCGCCGGCCCACTCAGCGATTACATTTGAGGCGTCATCACCTGAAGCCAGCATCATACCATAGAGAAGATCTTTAAATTTAAGGATCTCGCCTTTCTTAATTCCAATATGCGCGGATCCCGGCTCAAGCCACCAAGGGGAGAGGGTATAGTTAGACTTTCGTTTAGCCTCGACTGTAATAGTCCCTATTGCGTCCCCAGACGCGGTAACCGGTTCCTCCATCTGGCTTTTTCTTAGTTTAAGAGCATAAAGGGCTGTAGCCACTTTGGTAATGCTTGCCGGGGGGAGAACAAGGCGGCTATTTTTTTCATAAAGTACTGAGCCTGTGTCGGCATTAATCAAAAGGGCAGATTCTGCGTTAACATCTACTTTAAGGGGTGCGCCTATTAGGGAGGCCCAAATAAAGCAGGGAAGGATAAATCGGATAGGTTCGAAGTGCATGGGTATTAATGTACTTAAATTGGCCCGAAAATTGCAATAGCAGGGTCATGGATAATTTAACTGAAATTGATCAGACATTTAAAAAATTCATGGCAAATCTCGATGAATATCTGCCGGAAGGCTTGCTGCAGGTAGATATCAATCTTTTAAAAGAGCTCGAATTGCTCAACTTCTACAAAGATAAAGATTTATCTTTTACCAGGTATTTTCAAGTTGTTGAAACGGACGAAAAAATTTCCTTAATCAATGAGCAATTTATCGTATGGATTGTTTCCGAAAAAATTGAGGACGTATCGGCAACCTATGTCTTCATAGCTCTGAATAGACCAGAACCTCATCTAGAAATCGCGTTTTCTGTTTCAGGGGTTTATAACACCTCTCGGCTTGTATTGAAACTTTTAGAAAAATATCTCGAAGAAATTGACGAAGTTGAAGAATCAATATCGCATATTAGGAACTAGCGATATTTGACAAGAGTAAGAACATTGCTTTCAGCAATGCGATCGTATTTAACCTCATCCATTAAATTAGTAATGAAAAAAATTCCGCAGCCTCCGATCGGCCGATCATCAACATCTGCTTCCACATTATAATCAGACTTATTTTCTAATGGATTAAAGGGCACACCCTGATCTTTGATTACGATCTTAATGCCCGATTTTCCAGAGGTCTGACAATCAATTTCTATAATCCCGTCTTGCTTTGAATAACCATACTGAATGATATTGATTAAAACCTCTTCGGAAGCGAGTTCAATACGGTTTAAAGACTTGTCATCAAATCCGTTCAATGTAGCTTCACGCTTTATGAAGCCGAGCATTTCTCGGAGATTATCGAGTTTAGCTTTAAATGTTTTTACCATACATCACTTACATAATCGCATATTTTTCTTGCTAGATTATGATAAAGGGGCTTTACAGCAGCATCATAGGCCTCATCATAATCCGTAAGCTGACCCAATGAAAATATATTCACTGAGTTCAAAGGTGAATTATAGTCATGATCAAAGTCATACGTAGCTTCTATAACAATCGGCTGGACAACCAGACAACCGCTAGACGCATCAACCAGAGAAACGATCGCACGTGCGATCAATCTAGTTTCTACCGGAATGACCTCATGAATGAGTTCACCTCGTTTGTTACGATCATATCGAAAGCCAATATTTTCCTCATCGATATTCAAAAGCTCAACATTAAGGATAAGATCCGCTTCACAGTTCTCAACCCTTAAGTCTGAGTCTGTTGCGAATACTTTTGTGAGTTCTTTTGTTAAAAAACCATCTAAATCGTTTTTGGCATAAGGAATCGTGATCGTTTCGTACTGCTGAGAAAGCGAACCGTCACCGGCATAATAGCCGCAAGACATTAAGGATAAGAGAACTAGAACAAAGAGTAAGGGAAGTGTTCTAGAGGGTTTCATCTCCCCCCAACTCGCAAACCTTAATACGGCATTTTTCTGCTACATGGGTATCAGGAAATTGCTTAATGGCGTTTTTGTAGTAGATAACTGCCGCATCGGATTCGCATTGTTTTTCGTAAAACTTGCCCGTTTTATAAAGACCATTGGCATAAGTTTCTTTTAGACGCTGGAAATCTTCATAGGCGGTATTGCATCTTTCATCACGAGGGTAATCCTGTTTAAACCTTTTGCAATTGATCTCTGCCAATTGAAGCAAATCGGGATTTTGGAATTCCCATTCACATTGCTCTATATAGACGCGGTTTATAGCAAGATAGCATTCTGGAGCGAGTTCATGTTTCGGAAAGCGGCGGATAAGGGTTTGGAAGCTATCGACACTTTCTTGATATTCCCCTTTTAACCATAGCATATAGCCCTTACAATAGAGGGAATGCGCCGCATAATCGTGGCAAGGCATAGAGATTATGATCTCGTCATATATCTTTAATGAAAGGGAATTGGCAGACGCCCATTTAGGAAGTTGTTTTGTTCCTAAAAACCTCCGCTTTGCACCCTGTCTGAATTCGTTCGCGATACAAAACTTATATGTCATAGTATCTTGAAAATAACGGGGAGAAGATTGGCGTTTTAAATATTCTGAAAATTCTTCGTTAGCAATATCCAGCTCTCCTAACTCGTACAAGCAAACTCCGCTGAAAAAAGTGGAATCAATCCCTAACTGACTATTTGGAAAGTTAATGGATACAATACCAAAGTTCTCTTGTGCCTCTTTAAAATCGCCTCTCTCAAATGCATCGCATGCAATTCGATAGTGCTCTTCACAAGAATAGACGGCTAATCTCTTGGTATTGATTAAGCCATGATCAGTTAAAACATAAGCTCCATTCAAATGTAGAGCCAATAAGCAAGATAAGATAAAGAATATGCGTGTCATAGTGGAAAATTTTAGTCTATCCTTCTGCAGGAGTCAAATTTTTTAATTTTAGCTTTCAAATCATCATTAAAATTAACGCCCCATTTCCCATCCAGGGTAATGACGGCTTTAACCTCTTTACCTGATAGAAATACGAGATCAACAGGCGTGGCTCCGCGGTTAGCCTCAAACATTTCTTTAAATCTGAGGATATGGCTGAGCCTCACTTTCGCTACGTCAAGTTCAATTTTTACAGGCTCCATTTTTTCCACCTTTGCTTCCGCTTTAGGTTTTTCAGGACGATCTTTTTGCTGAGCCTTCGCCTGATTAAAACGTTGAATCTGCGATTTCGCCTTATCGAAGGCCAGATCCGACTCCTGAATCATATTTTCATCGGCAAGAGTCAAATCGTGCAGCCATTTGGCGCCAAGCTTTAAAGCTTCTTCCTTTCTATCAACGTGGAGTATGGCATAAATGAGCTGATTTTCCCGCAAGAGCGTACTTTTTTCTTCAAACATTTCAGGCCAAATAGGAAGCTCATGCGACTGAAATCCGTCGCTTACCATTAGAATGGCAAATTTTTTCTGCGATTTTGACGAGAAGCGTATTTGGATCGTTTCAATAATAAAAGCGGTTCTTACGACCGAATCGTGAGGAAGTTCATCTACTTTTGAAAAAGGAACGCAGGATAGACGAACCATAATCTCTTTATATTTATCCATCGGATGGCCGGTAAGAAAAAACCCGAGAAGCTCCTTCTCTTTTAATAAACGCGCCTCGTGTGTGCTAGGCGCAATTACTTTAGGGGCTTTTTCAAATTTTTCTTCGTGCTTCTCTCCCATCAAATCAAAGAAGTTCATAAAGCCTGAGGCCTTCTCTTTTTGATCGCGCGACACAGCTTCGTAAATTGGATCGACCGATATTAAAAGGCTATCGCGGCTCCAGCCTGTAAAATCAAAGCAACCCGCTTCAATTAAGCTCTCGCACGCCTTCTTGCCCACTTTTTTCACATCTAGACGCTTGATAAAATCGTACAGGCTTAAGAAACGGCCCCGCTTTTCACGCTCATCTAAAATAGCTTCTACAACTCCTTCTCCAACCCCTTTTATTCCGCTCAAGGCAAAACGAATGCCCTCCGGCGTCGCCTGGAATAATACACCTGCTTCATTGACATCGGGCGGAAGGACCTTTAATCCCATGGTCACAGCTTCACGGATAAACTTAGAAAGCTTCGAAATATCGTGTCTATCGCATGTCATTAAAGCTGCCATCCATTCACCTGGATAGTTCGACTTGAAATAGGCGGTTACATAAGAGAGATAACCATAAGCTGCCGCATGCGATTTATTAAATCCATAGGACGCAAATTTTTCCATTTTGTCAAAAATTTGAGTCGCCACTTCTTCCGATATACTGTTTTGCAAAGCGCCCGATTTGAATTTTTCTCTTTGACGCGACATCTCGGCGGCATCTTTTTTACCCATCGCTCGACGCAGGACATCCCCTTCTCCAAGCGAATAATTGGCAAGCTTTTGCGCGATTTGCATCACCTGCTCTTGATAAACCATGATTCCATAAGTTTCGGAAAGTATACTCTCCATCCACGGATGATCATAATCAATAGGCTCGCGTCCATGCTTTCTATTGATAAAACTCGGAATCATATCCATCGGACCTGGGCGATAGAGCGCACCCACCGCAATAATCTCTTCAAACTTGTCTAGATGCAGACGTGAAGCTAAGTCCTGCATCCCTCCAGACTCTAGCTGAAATACGCCAAGGGTTTCTCCTTTATTCAAAAGATTGAAAGCGGGCTGATCATCGAGCGGCAAATTGATCCAGTCGATTTCTTTTCCATAGCGCCTGCGCACACTTTCAACCGCCATTTTTATGGCTGTCAGCGTCTTAAGGCCTAAAAAGTCAACTTTTAACATCCCCACCATCTCGACAGGTTTCATCGAGTATTGAGTTACGGGCATATCGGCATCTTTCGCGACGCATACCGGAATGTATTCTGTTAAAGGTTCGCCAGCTATGATAATACCTGCCGCATGGATGCCGGTATTGCGGATTGATCCTTCAAGGATTTTTCCCATCGATATAATGCGCTTCGCTTCTTCATCCTCTTCTGACATGCGTTTCAAGTCAGGATCTTTTTCTAACGCTTTTTCAAGAGTGATGTTCAAATCTTCGGGAACAAGCTTTGCAATCTCATTTACTTTAGCAAGAGGCACGTTAAGAACCCGTCCAACATCGCGGATTACCATCTTCGCTTTCATGGTACCGAAGGTAATAATCTGGGCGACGTTATCCTTTCCATACTTATTAAGCGTGTAATTGATAACCTCGTTTCTCCTATCCATGCAAATGTCGACGTCGATATCAGGATAAGAAATACGTTCCGGGTTAATAAAACGCTCAAAGAATAAACTGAAACGAATCGGCTCGATATCAGTCACACCGATCAAGTAAAGAACGATCGAACCCGCTCCAGAACCACGCCCTGGCCCCATCGGAATGCCGCTAGTTTTTGCCCAATGAATAAAATCCCAAACAATAAGCAAATAGTCGCTCATGCCTTTCGGCTGGATGACCGAAAGTTCATAGGTAAGCCGCTCTTTTACGACTTCTAAAGGATCCTTATTGGGAAAGAACTCTTGTACTTTGGCAAGCCTTTCGGGCGTATATCGCTTGGGTATGCCCTCTTCGCAAAGCTTCTTAAGATAGTCTTCGCTAGATAGATTTTCAGGAGCTTTATAGACCGGATAATGTTTTGTTTTGAAGTCGAGCTCAAGGGTACATTTTTCAGCAACTTCAAGCGTATTTGAAAGCGCTTCAGGTATATCCTGATAAAGCGCTTTCATCTCAGAATAGCTTTTAAAATAGTACTCATGCGAAGGAAAAACTTTTCTCTTTGGATTAGGGAGGCGCTGCTTAATATTGCCGTAAGAATCCTTTTCAACATTTTCAATCGGCTCACCTGATTGAATGTTAAGCAAAATCTCGTGGGCTTGATAATCCCCTTTTTCAAGATAGTGTGCATTGGTTGTCGCCACGACTTTTATGCCCAATTCTTTCGATAGCTCAACTAAACGTTCATTTACTCTCTTCTGTTTCTGAACATAATCATGATAGTATTGAAGAAGCCAGCTTTCCTGATAAAAGCCGTGCGATCGCAAATCATCTTCAGACATTTCATGGCGCTGCAATTCAAAATAGTAGTCGTCTTTAAAGAGATCGCGATAAAATGCGATCGTACTTTGAATCTCCTCTTCCTTGCCCAATAGAAGGGTTTTCGAAAGATGGGAGTTTGAACAGCCGGATAAGCAAATAAGCCCGTCTGAATGTTTTTTTAAAACATCGAGATCGATTCTCGGATTGTAGTAAAAACCTTCCAAATACCCGATGGAAGAGAGTTTTGCGAGGTTTTGATAGCCTGCTTTATTTTTAGCAAGAAGCGTTAGATGATGTGCGGAGCGTTGATTGTATTCTTTCTTTTTGTCAAATCGGCTTTCCGGACCCACATAAAGCTCACAGCCTATTATGGGCTTAACTTTGACTTCTTTACAGGCTTTATAAAATTCAACCGAGCCAAAAAGAGCGCCATGATCGGTTAGTGCAATTGCAGAACATTCCGCTTCCACCGCTTTTGAGCTAAGTTTTTGAATTGGAATTGCGCCGTCGAGAATTGAATATTGCGAATGATTATGAAGAGATGCCCACATGCCGCATAGGATATAGGCATCCAATAATTTTGTAACGTGAAATTGTACTCTTTATCGTGCCCGAATTGACTGAACCTTGATAGTAATCAGGTCAATCCAGGCACATTAAAGTCGTTTAAACCGAAGCTTTTACAGGCTCTGGCTTTTTCGACGTGTTCCACAAAGGAATTAGCAATAAAACGGAAAGAGACGCGCAAATCGCTAAGAACCAAAAGTAGCCGTCCCATCCCCAGTTTTTTGTTACGTAACCGAGAGGAAATCCAGCCGATGCGGCGCCAAGATAGGCAAAAGTTCCAACAAATCCGGTAGCGGTAGCTGCCGCATTCTTAGGACAAAGTTCTGCCGCCTGCATGCCGATCATCATTTGCGGACCAAAAACCATGAAGCCAATCAAGAAAATGGCAATCGAATCGTAAAGAGGTACCTTCATATCGACATACCAGAATCCCATGATCGCAACAAAAAGGCCGACTGCGTAAATCAAGTTGACCGGACCTCTCCTTGCTTTGAAAAGACGATCAGATGACCAGCCGGCAACAAGCGTTCCTACCATGCCTCCAATCTCGAATAAAGAGACGGTACCGTTTGCGACGATAGGTGAATACTGCTTAGTTTCAATGAGATAATAGGCGGTCCAATCATTTACCCCCTGGCGAACAACATATACGAAAAAATACGCGAATGCCAGGATCCAGATAAATCGGTTGTTAATAATAAAATTGAACAGAATCTGTTTCGGAGACAGATGAACATCTTCTCCCGCTTCTTTAACATCGGTTGTATCGTGTCGGAATTTTTCAACGGAAGGAAGGCCTAGAGACTGGGGCGTATCGCGAAGACGGTTAACGAGGAAAAGACCGCCGAGAATACAAATTATTCCGGGAATATACATCGCCCAGCGCCAGTCAAAAAAGTAGATGAGAAAACCGGCCATCCAAGGAATGGTAAAGGCTCCCACATTATGGGAAATATTCCAAGTCGACCACCACGAGCCGCGTTCCGATTTGGAATACCAATGAGTCAAATATCTTGCGCAAGGCGGCCAGCCAAACCCTTGAAACCAACCATTGAAGCCCCAAAAAAGGGCGAAAAGGAATACCGAGGAGGAAAGTCCAAATAAAATATTGACAACGCCGGTCATTAATAAGCCGAATGCCATGAAATATCGAGGGTTTGCCTGGTCGGCAATAACACCGCTTGCAAATTTTGAAATTCCGTATGAAATGGCAAAAATTGACCCTAAGATACCCAAGTCAGACTTATCAAGATTGAGGTCGGCAGCAATTGCCGGCATCGCAAAAGTAAAGCTTTTTCTAGTGACATAATAAAGGGCGTATCCAACAAACATCGAATAAAAAATACGGATGCGCCAATAATTATATTTTGACTTTAGCTCTTCAGGATCTTTAATTTCAGGTTCGAATGGGGCTGGTTTAAAAAGATCTAGAAATCGGCTCACGCAACTACTCCATAGATGTTCAATTTACGAACGGACATGCCAAATAAAGTGGTTTGTTTATTGCCCATTTAAATTTTTTTGCTCAAGTCAAATTTTTTTACTAGAGAGATTTGACTATTATAAAAGGTTATTTAACCTTAAGTCAATGAATTTTATAAGGATGCTCTTTCCTTGACTATAGGCTCTCCCTGTGGTAGAAAAGAGGGTTGATCCCCCATGTTTAAACTTATAGAGACTTCCGAGGGAAGTAAAAAAAGTCATTTATTCAACGAAGATACCCTTTTGATCGGGGATGGCCTTACCTCTACGGTGCATTTATCCTTTCCTGGGAGAGGCCTCAAGGCGGAACACGTCAAAATTGAAAAGCGCGGGCCTGACTTTTTAGTAACGAATCTTGCCAATGACCCCTTTGTATCCATTAACGGTCTCCCTTTTTATAAAAAAAAGTTGTCATATGGCGAAATCCTTAAAATTAAACAGATCGAATTATCGCTTGGCGACGACCTAACACCGCCCCCTCCTCCCCAAGTGCAAGTGGAGCCAGTCCTTAAACCCCTCGACCCAGACCTAGAACTGCAAAAAGAGCTCAAAAAGCTCGAAGAGCTCACTCCAAAGCCGCTAGATATAGAAGAAGAGCCCGAGCAAGAAATTGTCACCGTTCCTATAAAAAAAGTTAAAAACGAGCCGAGAGCTAAGCGCTCATTAAAAGATGTCGATTATTTAACCGAAAAATCCCCTTTTGAAAGAGAGAAAAGACCCTTTAGCTTCCCTAACCCTAAAAAGCCGTTCCGCTATTTTCGATATTTTTCCATATTTTTCGGAATCTTCATTATTGCTTCCTTAATTGTTGGCCTTGAAAGTTACTTGAGAGCTTCGGAAGAAAGCGGGCATGAAGAGCTCATGACAGCCGAGTCGCTATCCGATATCGCCATGGCCTTTACGTACGCCCAGCTGAATCACATTTCTCCTCAAAAGCATAATTGGTCAGATCCCGAGTTTATTCAAAATAATCTTTTAGCAACGCTTCCGTACGGCTCTGCTTCCTCCTTAAAATTGGATGCGCAAGGCGTATTTGGCAACACTTCCTATTTATTAAGAGTGTACACCTCAAACGACCTCTCTCGGTTTTTGCTTGTAGCTCATCCTGCTCCCTCATGGATTCAGTGGCTGATTCCAAAAAACTCGATTATTGTCGACTCGACTACGATGGAGCTTAGAAAAATTGCCGATCTGAAAACA
Source organism: uncultured bacterium (assembly GCA_964483465.1). GTDB lineage: Bacteria > Chlamydiota > Chlamydiia > Chlamydiales > Parachlamydiaceae > CAZABG01. The sequence goes on along the minus strand of CAZABG010000028.1, from coordinate 16,786 downwards.
TTAAATAGAATACTTGCCAACCTTAACACCCTTGACGGTGTTAATGCGGGTCAAATTTCTGAAATTGTTAAAAGAGGCGAGCTCATACCCTTAAGCCAGCTTGCAAAAGGAGTTCGTAAACCTGACTTTGCTCCCCCAAAAGCGGTGCAGTTTTTAAGACCGGGCGCCGAAAACCTTATCTACAACGCTCCCCGCTACCACTATTTCAGCGATCAGTTAATAAAAAAAGTTTCTCATTTTGCTGTGCTTGAAACATCGTCGCACGAACTACAGATGTTAAAATCAGAGCTTGAAATTTTAAAGAAGCTGCCAAATCTCATTCTTTATACGACAGAAGGAATAGAATCTGCCACTCGAACATTGAAAGGTTTAAAAGAAATCCAGCCTGACGCCAATTATTTACTCGCCTATTTAAAGTACGATACAAAAGGCACGATTCGCTCTTCCCAGATTATTATGGATAAAGAAGTGCCGAAGGTGGAAGCGAATTTAGATGCGGTCGCAAAACCTGTAAGCGTACCTATTACCCCTGAAGTTCAAATTGCAGAAATTAACTATGGATCGCTTCCGAAAAACGAGGAAGTGGCGATAGCTGAAATTCCTGACGATACTCTTTTTGAAGCTCCGCCTAAATTAAAAACACCGCTTGAACACGCGATCATTCATATTCACAAGACCCAAGAGCAACAAATTGAAAAGGCTAAAGCCAGTGTTGAAAAAGCGCTCAAGCAATATCTCGATTCAGGAAAAAAGACTGACCAAAAGAAATACAAAAATGCTCTGAAATCTTTTGAAAATGAAAAAGAAGCGGCAGAAAAAAAAGCGAAGCTTGACCTCTTAAGCCTTTTATATGAGTTTGAAGGTTTAAACCTTGATGAATTAAATGCAGCCATCGAAAAAGCAGGATTCTCCTACGTTCTTGAATCTCCAAAACCCGTTGTTGCCGTTCCCCTTTATAATACTTTAAGCGAAAATCGGCTTAGCGAAAATCCTCATGCCATTCACGACTGGTTCTTACGTCAGCTGGAGAATAAATGAGACGCATAATCTGGATGATTAAAAGAATTGTCAAACAGATGATTAGAGGATCTACTGAAGACAGGATTTTTCAAAATGCATCCAGTTTAAGTTTTTATACACTTCTTTCAATCGTCCCTATTTTTGCCATTTTTTTTGGCATTGCAAGAGGCTTTGGCATTGATTCGCTCTTTGAGCAAGAAATATATGCGGGATTTGAAAACAACCCCGAGATTGCAGAAAAACTCATTCAATTTTCCAGATCTCTCCTTTCGCAAACGCAAGGCGGCCTTATAACCGGCATAGGTATCGTGACGCTGCTTTGGACCTTCATAGGAATGATCGGAAATTTTGAAAGAGCCTTAAATGACATTTGGCATGTTACCGAGGCAAGGTCCTTTTTTCGTAAGGTAACTGACTTTTTATCTATCGCGCTTCTCTGCCCTTTTTATTTTATTCTTTCAAGCAGCTTGGCGCTCTATTTAGGAACGGAATATTCCCATATTTCCCACAATTATCCTTGGCTTAATCAATTGGGCCCTTTTGTCATTTTTTTAATCCGTTTAATCCCTATATTATTCAGCTTTTTAGTGTTTAGTTTTCTTTACTATTATATACCCAACACTAAAGTACCTATTAAATCCGCCCTTGCTGCCGGAATGATCGCCGGGTTTGTTTTTTATCTTGTGCAATGGGTGTATATCAAATTTCAAATTGGAATTGCCAATTATAGCACTGTCTATGGTAGCTTTGCGGCCCTTCCCCTATTCCTCATTTGGCTTCAGACGAGCTGGCTGATTTTGCTAGCAGGCGCCGAGCTTTCCTATAGATTAACTTACAGGGACCACGATCCCCATCCTGAAGCTGGATTAACAAACATATCACCTAAAGAGCTCGGCGTTTGGACTTTAAGGGAAGCGCATAATCATTTTAAAAATGGCACTCATCTTTCTTTAAAAGATGCGATTAAAGAATTGAAATTCAACCACCCTATTATTCAAAAAACATGGGCTACTTTAGTTGACAAAGGGTATCTAATCGAAATTAAAGATGAAAATTTGGGTGTCGTTCCAGCAAGGCCCGCTGAAACAATTACCATCAATGAGATTGCTGACAGCTTAGACGAAATATGCCAAAGTCCCATCAATGTCCCGGAAACCGAAAAGCTTTTAGAAATCAAAAAAGTGTTTGAAGCATACGATTTAGCCGCAAAAGAACTTTCTGCAAATGTAAAGATAACTAGCATATAGCTATTTTCTAAACATTTCCCTATAATCTCAGAGCTTATGAACCTCAAAGCACCCCCAGGCGTATTCGACATCCTTCCTTACGATAATAAGGAACCTTGGAAATCATCTTACCTATGGTCAGAAGTTGAAGCTATTTTAAGAAAAATGGCTCTCAATTATGGCTTTAAAGAACTTCGCACACCCATCTTTGAAGAAACGAAATTGTTTATCAAAGGAGTTGGAGAAGGCACCGATATTGTCGGCAAAGAAATGTACACCTTTATTGATAAAGGGGAGAGATCCTTAACGCTACGTCCTGAAGGGACAGCTGCCGTTGTTAGAGCATTTATCGAAAACAGGCTTGATCAAACGCCTTATCAGAAATATTTCTACATCGGCTCTTTTTTCCGTTACGAAAGGATGCAAGCGGGAAGGTATAGAGAGTTTCACCAATTCGGAATAGAAGCTTATGGTAACCCAACAGCCGAACAAGATATTGAAATAATCGATCTTGCCTATTCAATCTGCCAAAAACTAGATATTAAAGGCCTTAAAGTTCTTTTAAATTCGATTGGAAGCGCTGAAACTCGTGCAAAATTCCGTGAAGCTTTAATTTCGTACCTGAATAAATTTAAAGATAGCCTGTCTGATGAAAGCAAAGTGCGCCTTGAGAAAAATCCCCTTCGCGTCCTCGATTCAAAAGATGAAAGAGACCAGGCCGCTTTAAAAGAGGCCCCGTCCATTCTGGACTACCTAACCGATGACGATAAAGCCCACTTTGAAAAGGTTAAGGCAGGACTTACCCAGCTCGGGCTACCTTTTGAAATTACGCCTCGCCTTGTTCGCGGACTTGATTATTACAACAAAACCGTTTTCGAAATTGTTTCGAGTGATTTGGGCGCGCAAAGTTCGCTTGGCGGCGGCGGCAGGTATGATGGACTTGTGAAATCAATCGGAGGCCCGGATGTAGCCTCTACCGGCTATGCTATGGGAATTGAAAGGCTTCTGCAAATCATGGTAAAGCAAGCTGTTCCATTTAATTATAATCCAGGCCCTCTTTTCTATATTATTCCAATTGATGATACAGCAAAACAATTTGCTATAAAGCTTGCTCACACCTTGAGACAACAAGGCATTTCGGTCGAAGTAGATTTATTGGACAGAAAAGTAGGCAAAGCGATAGCGAGAGCCGTTTCGTTGAATGCAACATATGCGGCGGTAATCGGGGAAAATGAACTTAATTCGCAAACACTCGAATTAAAAAACCTCGGAACGCAAGAAAAAACTCAGCTCCCTATTTCTTCTCTTTTACGTGTACTTAAACTTGAATCTGAGGGTAGTGCATTGCTTGAACGTTATGCAGCATTGAATGAACCCTTTATTAATGAAGCCGAGAAAAAATTTTTTGTAGATAAGATAAACAATCAAATTGCAACCGTTAAAGCTGTTACAAACAAGCTTGAAGACGCATTAAAACAATTCCAAAACAGTTTAAAACCATAATATTATGTTGGACTATAGAAGAACGCATCATTGCGGCGAATTAAAACTATCGGATTCTAAAAAACAGGTTACCTTGTCGGGCTGGGTAAATCGACGAAGAGACCATGGCGGACTCATCTTTATCGACTTAAGAGACCGCTTTGGCATTACCCAAGTTGTGTTCGATCCAAAACATAATCCAGATGCGCATAAACTTGCGGAAGCGCTTAGATCTGAATTTGTGATCACCGTTAAAGGGACCGTTCGTCCTCGGGCCGAAGGGATGAAAAACCCAAATCTCGCAACCGGCGAAATCGAAATCGATATCGATCAGTTTGAAATCCTATCCAAAGCAAAAACGCCTCCATTCTCCATTTGCGATGAAGAGATCGATGTGAATGAAGAAACACGTTTAAAATATCGCTACCTCGATATCCGCCGCGGCGAAGTTTTGAAAAAGTTAATCAAAAGACATGAAGCATCGCTCACGATACGAAAAGTTCTCTCTGATGAGGGCTTTGTTGAAGTGCAAACGCCAATTCTCGGCAAATCAACACCTGAAGGCTCTCGAGACTATTTAGTACCTTCTAGAATACATCCCGGAGAATTTTACGCTCTTCCGCAATCTCCGCAGCTTTTTAAGCAGCTATTAATGGTAGCGGGACTTGATCGCTATTTCCAAATCGCAACCTGCTTTAGAGACGAAGATTTAAGAGCCGATCGTCAACCTGAATTTACCCAGGTTGATATCGAAATGAGCTTCGGCAAACCTGAAGACCTCTACCCTATCATTGAAAAATTGCTCGTTAAAGTCTTTTCGGATGTTGCAGGCCATACCCCTAAAACGCCTTTCAGACATATGACATACGATGAAGCTATGTCGTTATATGGAACCGATAAACCTGATTTGCGCATTGGCATGGAGATGGCTGAAATCAATGACATCGCCGCAAAGTCAAGCTTTTCCGTTTTCCTGGACGCGATTAAATCCGGACACATTGTGAAAGGTTTTAAAGCCAAGGGCGAATTCTCAAGAAAGACGATCGACGATCTAACCGCTTTCGTTTCCCGTTTTGGAATTAAAGGGCTTGCCTGGATGAAAATGCAAGCGGAAGGGCTGCAATCTAACATCGTCAAGTTTTTCCCTGAGGAAGCTCAAAAAGAGCTTATATCCCGTTTCAAACTTGAGGCGGGCGATATCCTGTTTTTAATCGCGGATACAAAAGATAGAGCCAATCAAGGTCTTGATCACTTAAGACGAAAGATCGGAAAAGACTTAGGCCTGATGAAGGACGATCAATATGAATTCTTATGGGTGACCGACTTCCCTTGCTTTGGTTACAACGAAGAGGAAGGACGCCTTGAGAGTATGCACCACCCTTTCACATCGCCTCATCCAGACGACTTACATCTCCTTGAAACAGAGCCTCTTAAAATGAGATCTTCAGGATATGACATTGTATTGAACGGCTACGAAATCGGCGGAGGATCGCAAAGGATCCATAACGGCGAGCTGCAGGAGAAGATATTTAAGGCGCTAAAATTGACTCCAGAGCAAATCCAAGAGAAATTTGGCTTCTTTGTCGACGCGCTTAAATACGGCACGCCGCCTCACCTAGGTATCGCGCTTGGACTTGATCGGGTGCTAATGCTTGCCACTCATACAGACAACATCCGCGATGTTATCGCATTCCCTAAAACCCAAAAGGCGAGTGACTTAATGAATGAATGCCCATCGCCTGTTGCGAAAGAGCAGTTAAACGAGTTGAAGATCGCTATAAAACAATAGATTTATTTGAGCCATTTTTATTAAGCTGACAAACATATTGTTTGGAGGATGTATGTTAAACAAAAAGAGTCTATATACCGCTTTAAGCCTCGGCGCTTTTTTGGTATGTGGACCTATCGCTGCGCTGGAAACACAAAGCGCAAGCACAGAAAAAACCGCTCCTGCGGTTGATGTGGATATTAAAAAATTATCTGAAGCCTTCGGTAACTTTATCGGAAAAAACCTGAAGACATCAGGCCTTAATTTCGATATCGATAGTTTGATTTCCGGAATAAAGGCGGGTTCAGATGGCAAACCTTCTCCTCTCTCCGAGCAAGAATACGAAAAAGGCATGATGGCGCTTCAAGAAAGAGCTATCAAAAGACTTGCGGATGATAATTTACAAGCCGCTGAAAAATTCATGAAAGAAAATGCCGGCAAAACGAATATCGTTGTTGTTGAGCCAGGCAAACTCCAATATGAAGTACTCAAGCAAGGCACAGGTAAAGCTGTGGCTGAACATTCAGCTCCTAGCATTGCATACAAAGGTCAGTATATCGACGGTACCGTTTTTGGATCATCGGATGATGCCGGCGGTCCAATCACTTTGCCGCTTGATCAGACGATTCCTGGTTTTGCAAAAGCCATTGTTGGCATGAAAGAAGGCGAAAAGAGAAAATTATTTGTTCATCCTGATTTAGGCTACGGCACATCAGGCCAACTGCCTCCTAACTCCCTCTTGATTTTTGAAGTGGAAGTTTTGAAAGCAAATGACGCTGATAGATCAGACGATGATGATGATGTAAAAGCCGCTCCTCTTGCTGAAAACGATGCTATGCAGCCTAAAAAAGATACGGGCGCTAAGACCGATTCAAAAGACTCAAAAGATTCAGACGACGATTCTGATGATGACGACGATGATGACGATAGCGACGATGACTATGATGATGATGACGACAACAATGATGATGACACCCCTGCTGCTAAAACAAAAGACGCAGCGAAAACACCAGAAAAAAAATAGTAGTTAAATAACGCTTCACAATAAAGAGAGGGTTTAAAAGCCCTCTCTTTTTTTTTAATCATGAAAAAAATTATCCTCTATCAACCGCAAATTCCTCAAAATGCCGGAAATATTGTTCGAACTTGTTCCGTATCCGGCACAGAATTGTGCTTTGTTAAACCTACTGGCTTCGCTACAACCGATCGTCATTTAAAACGGGCAGGTCTTGATTACTGGGAAGGAGTGAATGTCTCTTTTTGCGATAATTTTGAAGCGTATTTGAATGATTCAGATCGTCCCTTTTATTTCTTCAGCAGCAAGGGAAGAAAATGCTACACGGAAGTCAAATTTGAAAAGGACTGCGATTTAATTTTTGGCTCTGAGACAAGCGGTCTGCCAGATTGGATTCATGAAAGATATCCAGAAAAGTTTTTAAGGATTCCGATGCTTCCGGAGGCGCGCTGTTTAAACCTCGCTACTTCCGTAGGCATCGTCCTTTATGAGTCGTTACGCCAAGAAGGATTTAATGGTATTTTCTAGTGTAGCTTCGTCTTTTACGCCGACAAATCGCTTTACTTCAGTCCCATCCTTAAAAACGATAAGTGTAGGGATTGACATAACCCCATACTTCTGAGTCGTATCTTGAGCCGCATCTACGTCAATTTTGCCTACTTTCGCAGTATTCCCTAGCTTCGTTGCCAAGTTGCCAATCGTTGGGGCAATCATGCGGCATGGACCGCACCATTCTGCGTAGAAGTCAACGAGGGTTACCCCTTTGGATATTGTCTCATTGAAGTTTTGATCGTTCAGCTCGAGCACGCTTTTATTCTCTGCCATATGCCTTCCTCCTGTTCTTATAATAGTGTACCCCTCTCACAAAATAAATACAAATTTGGTATACTTTTGCCCTATGAATTACTTTTGCCTGGCATTTTATCGCTATACCCCCCTTTTGAATTTCCAAGAGGAAATCAAGGAACAAAAAGCTTTTTTAAGTGATCTTGACGCGAAATCCCGCATTTACATCAATCATGAAGGGATAAACGGTCAAATGAGCATTCATCGCGATGACGCTTTAAAGTATTTTGACTGGATGCATAGCAAAGAAGCCTTTCGTGGCCTTCACTTTAAAATTCATGAATGGCATGAACATGTATTTCCTAGATTGACAATTAAATATCGAAAACAGCTTGTTGCATTGGACCGTAATGTGGATGTTGCAAATAACGGCGAACACATTTCTCCTGAAAACTTTCGTAAAACCCTAGAAGGCAACGAGCCTTTTGTCTTGATTGACGTTCGCAATAATTATGAAACTAAAGTCGGCTCATTCAAAGGAGCGGAAATCCCGCCTTGCGCAACTTATCGCGAATTTAATGAATATGCGGCAAAGCTTGAAGAAAGAGTCGATAAAAAGAATACCAAAGTTTTGATGTATTGCACAGGCGGCATTCGCTGTGAAACTTTTTCATCCGTCTTAAAGGAAGCGGGGTTTGAAAAGGTTCAGCAGCTTGAAGGCGGCGTGATTAACTATGGCCTGAAAGAAGGATCAAAGTATTGGCAAGGTAAACTCTTCGTTTTTGACGATCGTCTCACCGTTCCTCTTAGTAATGAAGAAACTGAAATTGTAGGGAAATGCCATTTTTGCGGATGCCCAACGGAATCGTATTACAACTGCGCGAATACCGACTGTAACACTTTATTTTTATGTTGTCCTGACTGCTTAAAAGAGTATACTGGCACGTGCCAAACGAGTTGCAAATCAGCAAAAAGGCTAAGACCGTATGAGCAGCAAAACCCTCACAAGCCCTTCAGAAAAGCCTACAACTACTTCAAGTAAGCAAGTAATTTCGGCGCTGCTCGGCAATATGTTCGAGCATTATGATACCGCTTTGTACGGGCTGCTTTCCCCCTTTCTTGCCCCGCTCTTCTTTCCACAACAAGATCCCATCGTCTCTCTACTATTGGCTTATGCTTTGATCCCGCTCGGGATGATGGCAAGGCCCCTTGGCGCTTGGGTAATCGGCTGCATCGGCGACAAATATGGAAGAACGCATGCCTTGAGCTATTCTTTGTTCGGTATGGCGCTCGTCTCGCTCTTTATGGCTATCTGTCCCACCTTTGAACAAGCAGGCCTGTATTCTCCCCTCTTTTTGGGAATTAATAGAGTCCTTTCCAATTTTCTATCAGCTGGAGAATCTATGGGAGGCGCAATCTATATTCTTGAAAATACTCCTGAAAAAAAACATGACTGGCTAAGCGGACTTTATAATTCTTCAACAATGGGAGGGATTGTTCTCGCCTCAATCGGAGTATCGATCCTTTGCTCTTTTTCGATGATTCACAACGGGTGGAGGGTTCTATACGCCTTAGGATGTATTACAGGCTTTTATGGATTTTATTTACGAAAACAAGCTGTCATTGCAACACAACTCGTTAAAAGAAAGAATTCCTTCGCGATCATAAAAGAGAATTTCTCCCCTTTCCTTAAAATCTTTTTGGCTTCCGGTTTTTCATACGCTAATTACTCAATTGCTTTTCTTTTAACCAATGGACTGATTCCCCTTATCACTTCCTATACAGCTGCAGAAATGGCCAACATGAATTCTGCTCTCCTTGTGATAGACTTGCTCCTCTTACCCGTTTTTGGATGGCTCGCCTCTCGCTATTCGAGAGAAAAAATCATGCTGCTTGCAGCGCTATCCATTGCCATAACGAGCCTTCCTCTATTTGCCGTTTTAAGCGAAATGGACCTCACTCTTATCTTTATCATTCGTACTTGCATCGTTTTATTTGGAGTTGCTTTTTCCGCCCCTTTTCATGCGTGGGCGCAAGCACAGGTTCCGAACGAACACCGCTATTTTCTTATTTCTCTTGCCTATGCGTTAGGTTCTCAAATTATCGGAGGACCAACCGCGCTCATCTCTCTATGGTTATTTAAAGCGGGAGGATCGGCTCCCTTCGCCTCCATTTACTGGCTCTTTTTGAGCTTAGGAATGAGCTTTTTCCTTTTTAGACAAATGGCCGCTTCTCCTTATAAGTCGAAGGCTCAAGTTGAGTATACCTAGCCCTATCCCCTATAAATGCAATTTCCACACTTTGCATACAGAACATGATTCTGAACATCAGCAATTAGTTATGGGAACTTTGGAATATAATCTTGCCGTAAATGAAGTTCCTCACCCTCTAGCTCAGGCCATACGTTTTATAACCCATGAGTTCAGCCCTCTATTCGACGAAAATCTAACCATTACCATCGCTCAATGGAATAATAGAAAAGTATATTTAGTAAATTCATCCTCAACCGTATTGAATTACATAGGCGGTGAAATATTTATCGGCAGGATAGCGACGGTAAAAATTGACGCTGGGCTTGCCATTTTTGCTCGCAAAAATTATTCTCAAGCCCTTTGGATATACACTCAATCCCAAGTTTCGACTTTTGGGTTAGTCCGTTAATAAAGGATTCAGATTTATGGCATCTCCTGCACAAGAAAAACCTTTGCTAAACTTTAGACCTCTTATAAGCACAATTGGCATAGAGCCTAATGCCTATAGCTTACCCATGCAACATACCTTGCTTACAAAAGCAAATATTCCTGAAAAATTGAAAGCTATTTCACTTATCACTTTTGCTCAGTACGCAAAGCTATTTAACAATGAAAATTTGAAAATAACCGTTGTAAACGGTCCAAATGAAAGAAATGTTGTCATCATAAATCAAAGTAATAAAGATCTAAAAGTTAGATTTGAAGAATCTAGCGAAACAATTTATTATGAAGAGCAAAGTGAGTTTCATCACGTTTGTCAAATTGCAGGCCTAAAACTATTTATATTTGCAGATGGATTTCATGGTAAAGCCCAGTTTGTTTGGACTAAAGCCATGATCGATAAATTTTAAGGGATTAAAAATGACCGCTCACCTTGATAGATTTAAGTTGCTTCTTCAACCAGACATAAGCCCCCCTGGATTTGAAAATGCGCCTTTGAATCGTAATGATAAATTCCGCTCTTTTAAAATCCTGAAAAATGAACAGCTAAGAAATTTAGATCATAAAACAAAAAATACGATACGACTTATTATTGAACTGTATGGAAATTTAATACCCGATCAATTTTTTGTTAAAAAAGAAAGACTTGATGACACTGAAGTTTGCCTCATTTATTTTACTGATAACGGCAAAAATCCCCTCCCTAATCCCTTGACAGGAGATTGGATAAACAATGCTTTTATAAAATGCAAGCTTCCAAGACTTGCGCTTTGCGTCTATTCTGAAGTCAAATCCAAAATATCTATTTGGTACATTACAGAAGGCTGTCTTCAAAGTACTAGCAAACTTTAAAAGAGGCAGGCGGAATATCTCCGCCTTTCTCTTTCGCTTACTGAGCTTCTTTAAAGAAATCTGATAAATCCTTCTTCATTTTGATAAGCGATGGAATATGTAAATACATCATATGGCCTGCTTCGTAGTATTTAATATCCACGTTGGATTTTAAAGAAGGATCCAAGTCAAGGTGATTGAATGTATATTCGGTTCCGAAATAGGGGGTTGCAAGATCATACGCGCCGCAAGCGACGTATACTTTCAGATCGGGGTTTTTATTCATCACGGATTTTAAATCGTCTCCCGCATTCAAAAAGCTATTCTTAGCCCGATTAAAGCTCCATTCGCTAATATTTGCGATCACGGTGTAAGGAACCGGCTTATCCCACTTAAGCGTCGTTCTTAGGTACTGGTTTTGGGTGGCGGCAAAAGCACCGGCGATAGCGTCTAAACTCGGATCTTCGCTTGCAAGCGAGCAGCAATGATCGGCTTCTATCCCAATGAATCGTGAATCAAAGCGCCCGATGATGCGCTTATCTTTTCTTAAAAGCTCCTTCATGTATCGCGTCGCAGGCACTCTTAAATTTGAATTAAGAATATATTCCTCAGAAAGTCCGGTAAGGGCGGACATTTTCACGGCAATTTCTTTCTTCTCTCCAATGGAAAGAAGATCTCCTTTTAAAAGAGCCGTCGCATATTCGCCCATGGCAAATTCTTCAGACTGATTAATCGATTCCTGCAAATCTTTTTGTAGCGAGTCGCTTAACTTATGGTGATACCAGGCGGTAGAGGTATAGGTCGGTAAAAGGAGAATAAAGGGAAGATCGTTTCCTCCCGCATCACGAATGGTCTGAAAATTCAAAACAGACGATACAAGAATTAGGCCGTTTAAATAGAAAAAGTCATTGTCATGAAGCCTTAACGCAAGACCTGCAGCCCGCGTGGTTCCATAGCTTTCACCTGCGAGAAATTTTGGCGATTCCCATCGTTTATATTTCGAAGTAAAGTAACGTATAAACTCAGCGACAGATTTAATGTCTTCGTCATATTCATAGTATTGTTTTGGGTCCTCCCCATCAACGGTTTTGCTAAAACCGGTTGAAATAGGATCGATAAAAACGAGATCGGTCTTATCTAGCAAACTATATTCATTATCTTTAAGTTCATAGGGAGCGACAATTTTAGCGTCGCTATTGTATTCAACTCTCTTTGGCCCAAAACATCCCATATGAAGCCATACCGATGAAGAACCAGGACCACCATTAAAACAGAAGGTGATTGGCCTTTCTGAAGGCTTTTCAACTCCGTCTTTAAAATAGGCAATAAAAAAGATGGAGGCCTTGGGCTTGTTATTATCAAACAAAGGCAAAGTACCTGTGTAAACCGTGTATGAAATGTCCTGACCTGCAATTTTTGCTTTGCCATGAGTTTCTACGATTTCTTCCTTTAAATCGATTTTAGCCTCTTTAGGCTCTTCTGCAATAAGTACAGATGCCATTAGGCATACAAAAAACAATAGTTTTCTCATGATTAAAATCTCTCTTGCAAATCTTTAATGGAAATTATAGAAGCGCCGCTTTCACGCATTTCCTGAAAGGCATTTTCTCCGTCTTCAGGCCTCAAATTTACCGGACGGCACCCTTCTTCTACGACAAACACTTTATAGCCTAAATCGCGCGCATCCAAAACGGAATATTTCACACAATAATCGGTCGCGAGGCCGGCGATGTAAATGGTGTCTATTCCTTGTTCTTTTAATAGTTGATTTAGTCCCGTTTCCTGTTTATGGCCGTTATCAAAAAAAGTAGAGTAGCTATCTATTTCCACATTTGTTCCTTTGTGAACAACTTGATGGACATGAATAGCATCCCACCCGGGAGCAAAATCGCTTCCTTTGGTTCCTTGCACGCAGTGGTTAGGCCAAAGGATTTGTGTCGTTTCCCCGTTTGAAATGATATCGCCCGTCTTTTTTCCATGAGTCGACGCGAAACTAACATGAAGCGGCGGATGGTAGTCTTTTGTTGCGACGATAAGATCGAATGGCATTTTCAATAAGGCATTAATAGCAGGCAAAACCTTATCGCCGTCTTTTACAGCAAGAGCTCCCCCCGGAAAGAAATCATTTTGTAAATCGACTAATATTAAAGCTCTTTTCATTTCTGATTTCGTATCTTACGTATTTGTTCAACTTTTCGGTTGTAGTAATCGACATCCATCCCGACTACATATTGATGAGGATTGATAAATCGTTTTATACCTGAGTGAAAACGCTTAAGTTCGTTTTCCGTTTTATCCCGAATCGATTTAATATTAGGAAAATTATAAACTCTTTTGCCATTTCGAACGATAGGTTCTAATAAATCGATACCCTGCATGTAAGAAGGTATCTGTTTTTGCCTTGTTGGATCAAACGGATCTACAATAAACGGCTCGCTTGTCAATGGCTTGCGTATATCGTATAGACAGTCGGCTTGATACCCTTCGCCATGCATAAATCTTTTAATCTGCAAAAGTCCAGGATTTGATATCTTTACCATCTGCTCAGATAGTTTTAGCTTATCTTTCCACTCTCCCCCTTTTTCTCGGATGGCGGACAGTTTATAAACGCCGTCAAGCGCAGGCTGATTTGCAGAAGTGACAAGGCTTGTACCCACTCCCCAAACAGAAATCTGAGCGCCTTGTCTTTTTAATTCAGTTAAAATGGTTTCATCAAGTTCGTTTGATGCAACTATTACCGCATCTTTAAATCCGTTTTGATCAAGAATCCGTCTAGCTTCAATACTTAAATAGGCAAGATCGCCTGAATCGAGCCTGATCCCGATCAATTTTTTCCCAATCGATTTTAAATATTTTCCCGCTTCACACGCCTTTTGCACCCCTTTTATAGTATCGTAGGTGTCGACCAAGAATACGGAATTGTCCGGAAGGGCTTTTGCGTACGCCATAAAAGATTCAAGTTCGTCATCAAATGACATTACCCAACTATGGGCATGGGTTCCGCTCACAGGAATGCCATAAATTTTCCCCGCAAGGACATTCGATGTGGAATTGCAGCCTCCAATATAGGCGGAACGAGCGGCAGTCAAAGCTCCATCTATCCCTTGCGCCCGTCTTAAACCAAACTCCATGATGGTATCGTCGCCCGCCGCAATCCTAAGCCTTGCCGCTTTGGTAGCAATCAAAGTGGGAAAATTAATCAAATTTAATAGGGGGCTTTCTAAAAGCTGGCAGGCTATCATCGAACCTTGAATGCGAAGCAAAGGCTCGAAAGGAAACACCACGGTTCCTTCAGGTACCGCATCTACTGATACATCAAGTTTGAGTTCCGATAAATATTTGAGGAATGACTCATCGAAAATCGGATTTCCATTTGCTGTATTTAAAGTTCTTAGATATTCGATATCGCTTTGATCAACTTTGAATCTTTCAATAAAAGTTATCGCCGCTTCAAGTCCTGCAGCTACCGTGAAACCGCCATTAAAAGGCTTTTTTCTAAAAAAAAGATGAAAGACTGCTTCCTTGTTTAAATCGCCATTTTTAAAAAAAGCATAGGCCATCGTTAATTGATAAAGATCGGTCATCAAAGAAAGGGAATGGGGATAGATCAAATTCATTTTTGTTCTAGTAAAGCCTTAAGTTCTTCTTCTTTTTTTTCCGCTTCGTCTTCGTAGTTTTCCGCTTTTTCTACATCTGAAACGGTTAAGTTCCCATGATATCGAAGATTTTCTTGTCCTCTGACTTCGTTGTTTAGCGCTTTTATTCTAAGTTCCCGAATTTCTTCTCTTAATTGATTGATCTTTTCATCGCGGCTAGGTTCGGCAAAAAGCAATACAGGAAGAAAAAGTAAATATTTTAACATAGCTTAGCTCTCAATACATGCATTAATATCGATCTTGCCAAAGGCAGCGCTCTATGGCAACATAAACCTCTAAAGCCTCTTGAAAATTCGCTTTGGTTGATAAAATCAGCTATGACAGGATCACATATGCTCTATCTCTTCCTTCTTTTTTTGTTTCCTCTTTCTGCTGAACTATCTCTAAGAGATAACTTTAGGGCAGCAAAAGAGGGTGATTACGTCATTGCCCAGTTCGGCAGAACAGATACTTTATTAAGGGTCGTTTCAATCAAAGACGATCAAGTTCGCATGGAAGAGGTCAGCGCACCAAGTTATTTAAAATTCCCGAGCTGGCAG
>CAZABG010000028.1:0-1760 GCA_964483465.1 uncultured bacterium | reverse complement strand
GAGTGGCTTCATAATGGCGCCGAAGGAAGCTCTTCCTGGGTTACTTTTGTCATTAATTTGAAAACAGGCGAACTTAAAGATTACTATTCTTTAAGCCGCGGCTGTTTTTTGCAAGTGGCTGAATCAGAAAACTTTTTGTCTACATTACTCTCTTTGCAATTTGAAAAAATTCCGCGGGAAAATATGAAAATGGGCGGAACGAAGAGAATCTGGCAGCCAACTCTTTATTTCAATAGCCAAGCGATTGAAGGCGTTTTTTTTGAATCTTATAAAACGAAATGGCCTGTCGATGATAGCGACCTTTCAGGAAAAACGATTGTAGTCTATTTGCCTGAGAAAAATTCCGGGTATCCTGACTATTTCCCTTATTGGTTAGAAATCAGCGGAGGGCTCACTAAAGCTAAAGTTCGGATTATAGATACCGGACATGGACTTACGTCTCCTTTAGATACTTATCTACAAAATAAGCGTTGAAAATCAGGGGGTTGAAATACCCCCCTTGGAAAGGTTTCCACATTTTTCGCAAATCACTGAAATACAAATACTTAGATATAGTGATCGGCCTTAAACCTCTCATTTTCAATCAAAAAGAAGAACCAAACAGAATCGTTATTTTTTAACACAACTTCCACATAATTCACCCATTTTACCCCCCTACTTACTCAAAATAAGCGTACATTTTACGTACTTGATTTATCCCACCCTATTCGTTAAGATCGTCTCATGTTTTTTTCACGCACATTGAGTCTTACCAAGTTAAAGCAATCTCTTCACCATTTGGCGAAGCTTTATAACCAAAGCTCCGAATCCAATGTTCATAAGGAGTCTTTCAAACAAGATCTCCTTAAACTTCAATCGCTTATTCAAGAAAATAAACGCGAAGAAGCCACCCTTTTAAGTAAAGACCTTGAAAAGAGGGCAAAAACTCACTTTCCAAAACCGCTGTGGCGAAAACTGCTTGAGGGAACAGCAGGTCTTGCTGTCGCTTTAGTTCTTGCCACTATTGTTCGCCAGATGTGGTTTGAGCCGATGCAGATTCCTACCGGCTCCATGAGACCCACCTTTAAAGAAAACGATTTATTGACTGTAACCAAAACTCCATACGGCATCAACATCCCTCTCGTTACAGACCATTTCTACTTTGATGATAAGTATGTTCAACGAGGATCAAGCCTTATTTTTTCAGGCGATAAACTCGATCTTCCCGATGTGGACACGACTTTTCTTTACGTTTTTCCCTACACTAAAAGATATGTGAAAAGACTTATCGGAAAACCGGGAGATACGCTTTATTTTTATGGCGGCTCTATCTACGGGTTTGATAAAGACGGCAAACCCATCACCGATTTTGAAAACGCTGAGTGGATGAAAAAGTTAGAATATATCCCCTTTATTACCTTTGAAGGCAAGATCCAGCAGACAACAGGTAATACGATCAAGTTCAAACAAATGAACAAAGAGATCGGAAAAATCACTCTCACCCCTTACGGCGATGTTCAAGGTGAGTTTTTCAATGGCAAAGATTGGGTTAAAGACCAGCCAGGGCAAACATCCGATCATCCTAACAGTATAAGCGATCTGTGGGGCATTGGAAATTATGCCAAGGCTCGCATTATTAAATCGGATAAAGGGTATTTCCTTGAATTTCTCCACCACCCCTCTTTTTCGAATATTACAACTCAAACAGAAGGGAATCATTTTAAGCTAGCCCTTAAAACGATAAAAACCCAGATACCTCTCGACCAAGCACATCTTGAAAC
>CAZABG010000027.1:0-27833 GCA_964483465.1 uncultured bacterium | reverse complement strand
CCTTAATGTTTTGTCTATATTTGAAAAGGATTACAACAAGTACTTTGTCTTTAAATTAACAAATTGCGGCGAATATGAGGTTTTATCTGAGGAGATCCCCACTTTTGAAGAGGCGGTAAATGAATTAAATATCATCTCTAAGGGGTTAAGATGCAAAATAATTCCTAGTTTATTAACTAAGTGGATGAAGATGGAGGTTTTATATCCTCCTAACTTAAGAGATTTATAAAAATAAATCTGTTATGAATTTTTCTCCTTGCTGTTACAATATTTCGCATGAATCAATTTACCGATTATTTAGCTGAGCAAAAACCTTTTACCTACTTGGTAAAAGTGGATAATGCCTATCGATTGTTCTATAGAACCTCTAGCCAAATATCTGAAATCGAAATTAAAAAGATCGATGAATTTGGCAGAGCCGCTATTGTACAAATTTCCGATTTCAAAATGGCTTTGAATTTTTTGAGTCGATTCAGTGAGAAGAATCACTGTTTTTGTTACTTCGCGAATATGAATATTGCTACCGTGATAAAAAGTCAGGGTGGTGGGTATTACGCCGCTTTAGTTTTAAACGGAGTTTTAAATGTTCAAAGAGAGTTTACTTTTTCTAATATTCACGAGGCAAGCCGTTATGCGTTATCTTTTAATGGTATCCCATGCTTTATATGTAATGTATTAATGCCGACAAATGTCATAACAGTAACCTTATGAATATGTGGGGCCGCATAAAAATACCAAAAGGAGATGACCTTGATTTAGTCGCGTCTCAGCTGCAAGAATGGGGCTTTCCTATTTTGTGGACGGAAGAGGGCGATGATGAATGGATCATTACTTTTGATAAGGTTGAGCCTGTTTCGCAAGAGATCGATTGGCAAAATCAATCTGAACAGCATTCTCCTTTTTATAAGGACGGGTTTATAACGTTTGAAGGGCTGAAGCTAAAGACAGGAAATGGTTTTGGAGACCTTTCCCATCCGACAACGCGCTTAACACTTTCGCTTATGAAGGATCTTTCAGGAACGGTTTACGATTTGGGCTGCGGTAATGGAATACTTGCTTGTGTCGCTAAAAAGCGCGGGGCAGATGCGGTATTTGCCTGGGATATTGATCAAGATGCGCTTGAGCTCGCAAAAGAAAATAGCCGCCTGAACAATTTAGAAATTCAATTCAAGCCTCTAAATGAGGCCGGAACTATTCTTGTTAATATGATTTTCTCCGAACAAAAACAAGCTCTAAAAGGGTTAACGGCAGATAAAATCATCTCTTCCGGCATACTTAAGGAAGAGCGCGATCTCTATCTTCAATTTATGAATAACTACCTTCTTGTTGATGAACTCGAAGAAGAGGGCTGGCTTGCCTTCTCCTTTATAAAGTTGATATAATTTTTCCTTTTATTTACTTTCATCTCATATGACAACACTATTAGAATCCGCTCATAGATATGTAGACATCTGCACAGGAACTTTAAAAGAACACGATTTCTTTTTTATCTGCAGTGAAAAGGTTACGGTATCAAACCAAACAAATGGCGCGAACGTTATCTCTTTTTCAGGAAGAGAAGCAGTAGTAAAGGCTTTTGCCGATAAGATTTTTAATAATACAAAAAATATTAAAGTTAAAAGTGCGGGATATTGTGTAGGTAAAAACGGAGTTTCCGTTTATTTAAATTTAAAAGCCTACAAACTCATGGAAGATGGCAGTTGGATAAGACATCATTTTATCGAGAGAACCGACCTTACTTTTGAAAAGGTAAACGGTGAATTCAGGCTTTTATCAATTCGGATGAATGTTACGAAAGAGTTAATTTAGCAAGATTTTTGCTGCTACTCTCTTCAAAAAAAGCCACGCTTTCGCGTGGCTTTTTCGAAAGCAAGTCTATTTTACATTCCCATACCCATGCCGCCCATACCCATGCCGCCCATTCCCATTCCACCCATGCCGCCCATGCCTTCGTGCATTGGGGCTGCTTTTTTAGGTTCTGGTTTATCGGTGATGGTGCAGTCGGAAGTAAGCATCATGGATGCGACCGAGGCTGCTTGTTTGAGTGCAGAAATAGTAACAAGAGCCGGATCGATAACCCCTGCTTTAATCAGATCTTCGAATTCGCCTGTTTGCCCGTTGAAGCCTTCAGCGCCTTTTCTCTCATAGACTTTTTCAGCAATTAGCTGGCCCTGAAGCCCGCAGTTATTAGCAATTTCAGTCGCAGGCGCAAAGCACGCTCTAAACACGATTTTTTGGCCCATGTTTTCTTCATCATTGTCAAGAGATGCCCCTTCGAGCTTTTTTGCAGCTCTTAAGAGGGCGACGCCGCCGCCAGGAACTATGCCTTGCTGGACAGCCGCTCTTGTTGCGTGAAGGGCATCTTCAATACGCGCTTTCTTTTCTTTCATTTCCGTTTCGGTAGCAGCTCCGATATTGATTATCGCAACCCCGCCTGAAAGTTTGGCAAGACGCTCTTCGAGTTTTTCTTTGTCGTATTTAGAAGTATTTGGGTTTGCCAAAATCGATTTGATTTCTTTTTGACGCGCCTCGATCTTCTTCGAATCGCCCTGACCATCGACAATCGTCGTGGAATCTTTCGTGATTTTAATGGTTTTAGCGCGGCCAAGCACTTCAGGACCCACGTCTTCAAGCTTAAGTCCTACCTCGTCGGTAATGACGGTAGCCCCTGTAAGGATCGCGATATCTTGCAGCATCTCTTTTCTTCTATCGCCAAATCCGGGTGATTTTACCGCAGCAACAGGAAGTCCTTGCTTAATCTTATTGACGACAAGCATAGCAAGCGCGTCACTATCTACATCTTCTGCAATAATAAGAAGCGGCTTTGGTCCATTGGCCATTACTTTTTCTAAAACAGGCACAAGTTCTTTCACATTTGAAAGCTTCTTGTCTGTAATCAATACAAACGCATTCTTAAATTCGACCGACATGTTCTCGGGGTTTGTGATGAAGTAAGGAGATACATAGCCTTTATCAAATTCGAGGCCCTCTACAACATCAAGTGTCGTATCGATTCCTTTTGCTTCAGCAACGGTGATGATGCCGTCTTTACCCACTTTTGCCATAGCTTCCGCAATGATCGTTCCGATTTCTAAATCGTTATTTGCCGAGATGGTAGCGATTTGTTTAATTTCTTCGTTCGTCTCAACTTTTTTAGCCTGCGACTCAATCGCTTTTACAAGAGTATCGACCGCTTTATCGATCCCTTTTTTGAGCGACATAGGATTCGCTCCTGCGGTGACTCCTTTAACGCCTTCAGCGAGGATGGCTTCTGCAAGAACGATCGCGGTGGTAGTGCCGTCGCCCGCGATTTCAGCGGTTCTTGACGCCACCTCTTTAACAAGGGCGGCTCCAACGTTTTCGAATTTGTCTTTAAGGACGATTTCTTTTGCGACCGTTACGCCGTCTTTTGTAGAAAGGGGGGAAAAGCCGCGATTAATTACGACGTTTCTGCCTTTTGGACCGAGCGTTACTTTTACCGCGCGGGCTAAAGTTTTGACTCCTTTAAGGAGTGTTTTAAGGGCTTCTTCTCTAAATTGAAGTAATTTTGCCATGAATATTCACTCCCGTAATTAGTTCAAAATTCCGAGAACATCGTCTTCGGAAAGGATCATTTCGTCTTCATCGTTCACTTTAATTTCTGTGCCGGAGTAGTTGCTAAAAAGGACTCTATCGCCTTTTTTAACGTTCATCGGTTCTTTTTTACCGTTTTCGTCCACTTTTCCTGGACCAACTTCTAAGACAATTCCGATTCTCGGCTTTTCCTTAGCGGTTTCAGGTAAAAGGATTCCACCCTTACTTTTTTCAGCTTGCTCTCTTTTAATTAGGATGCGATTTCCTAAAGGGATTACCTTTGCCATAGTTATACTCCTTAATTTCAACTGGTATCATACGGATGGGTTTCTATTTAGTCAATTAAATTAGCAGACCGAATCATAGAGTGCTAATATTCATAGTTAAGTAAATATTTTTTTCTTACTTCCTCAAATTGACGCCGCTCCACTGTAAACAAATTTAAAGTTGATAGCCAGCGGTCATTGCTTTGCATCGTTTTAAAAATAAGGTCGGTTCCATTCACTTTATTAAACATATTCGATGCCCCATTTTGAATCGAATCCTTGAATTTCTTGGGATAAAGTTTCTTAAGCGTGTCAATGATGGCGTACTGAGAAATCACAGGTTTATAAATTAAGGGATTCGTCACCATAATGAGTGCGCCGGAGCAATTCTCTTTATGATATTTTCCGGAAAAAGGACGGAAATAGAACGGTTTGAAGTGAACGCCCGGCAGGTTTAATTGATTCAATTGTTTCGCTAAATTTTCGCCGTCAACCCAGGGAGCGCCTATCACTTTAAAGGGCAGCGTAAATCCAATACCAATGCTAACCATGCCTATTTCTCCAAGGATTCCTGTCATTGGATAGTAGAGAGGGGTATCCGCTTCAGGAACGTTTGGAGAAGTGGGGATCCAGGGCAATTTTGTGTCCTTAAAGCTCATTCTTCTTCGCCATCCTTTCATGGGAATCACTTCAAGCGAGCAGCCGATTTTATATTCTGAATTAAAAAACTTGGCGAGCTCTCCTATTGTCATTCCATGACAGTAGGGAATATTGATGTATCCTACAAACGAGCGGAATTTATTATGAAGCATAGGGCCGTCAATCGTAACCCCATTAATTGGGTTGGGACGGTCAAGCACTAGTACGGGAATATTATGTTTCGCGGCTTCTTCCATCAAATAAAAGAGGCTAGAAATAAAGGTGTAGGATCTAGATCCAATATCCTGAATGTCATAAACAATCAGATCGATTCCTTTTAACATTTCTGGGGTAGCGCGCCTCGTTTTCCCATACAAGCTTATAACGGGTATGCCGTGAGGTCCTTTTGAATCAACAATAGGATCGGATGCGTAGGCCTGACCGTTCAATCCGTGTTCAGGTGCAAAGAGTTTAATGATTTTAAAGTCTTTAGAATGAAGATATAAGGCATCAATCGTCGTTTGCCCCGATTTTGTGATGCCGGTTTGATTGGTCATGATGGCAATTTTTTTACCCGATAATTTTTCAATCATAGAAGTAGAGATAAGGATATCGATGCCAGGCGATACGCTTGTCCATCCTGCTGAAAATAAAACAGATGACACGAGTAATATAATTATAAAATTTGGCATATAGATGAAAGATTACCACTTCTAATATTTAATTGAGAAAGATCATGCAGGTTGCGACCGTTTTAGGAGAAATCAGAAAAATATTGAATGAACCGAATCAGGGGGATTCAACTGAAGAGGCAATCATTTTGGCTTCTGCGATATTGACGCTTGCCAATCAAGACACTCTCTTGCACGAGAAAAAGGAGCAGCTCGAAATCCATCGAATGATGGAAGACCCTATCGGAAAACCCTTTACAATGGCATTAACTGACCAGGGTTTTAGAACAAAAAGCAAACTACGCGCAGCCGACCAAATTGCTTATTTGATAAAAGAGTGGGGTGTTCCTAGTTTCTTAACTCCATTTAAGCGCTATGCCCTTTACGGGTTTAGATGGTTTGGGAAATTATTTTTTCCGCTTTCAGTTCCGTTTACGCAGTACATGATCCGTCAAAAGACAACCAATCTCATCATTCTTGGAGACGAGCCCCAAGTTTCAAAACACATTGAAAAAAGAAAAAAGGAAGGCGTCAGAATCAATCTCAATCACTTGGGAGAGGCGATTTTAGGTGAAGATGAGGCGAAAAGACGAGTAGACGTTTACTTAAAAGACTTAAAAAATCCCTCTATCGATTACATCTCCGTTAAAATTTCCACGCTCTATAGTCAGATTAATTTATTGAGTTTTGAAGAAACATTAAACATTTTATCTGAACGTTTCTTGCATCTTTTGCACGCGGCAAACGCAAACAAAATAGTTAATAAGGAAGGACGGCTTGAAGCTAAATTCGTCAATTTGGATATGGAAGAATACAAAGATCTCGATTTGACGGTAGAGTTGTTTAAAAGGGTTCTTGATCGTCCGGAATGTTTAAAATTCTCTGCGGGCATTGTTCTGCAAGCTTATTTACCCGATTCATTTGAAATTCAAAAAGATCTGACAGAGTGGGCGGAAAAAAGAAAAAATAAGGGAGGAGCTCCCATTAAAATCCGCCTTGTAAAAGGGGCTAATTTAGCCATGGAAGAGCTAGAAGGGTCGATCAGAGGATGGCCTTCTGCGCCCTATGATTCAAAAAGTGAAGTGGATGCCAATTTTAAAAGAATGCTGAACTATGCGCTCGATCACACAGATGCGGTCCATGTAGGAGTCGGAAGCCATAATCTTTTTGACATCAGTTACGCGCTTGTAGAAGCGAAAAAGAGAAGCCTTAAAAAGAACATTACCTTTGAAATGCTGGAAGGGATGGCAGAGCCCCTTAGACGAACGCTTGCTAAAATTTGGGAAGATATACTCCTTTACTGCCCTACCTCAAAAGAGGCGGAGTTTCAAAACGCAGTAGCCTATCTTGTTCGAAGGCTTGATGAAAATACAGCTCCGCATAACTTTTTACGGCATGTTTTCCATTTAATGCCCGGCAGTCCAGCCTTCATAAAAGAAGCGGATAATTTTAAAGAGTCTGTAGAAAAACAAAATGATGTGTACGCCAAGAAAAAACGAACGCAAGACCGCTTTAAAAAGCCTGAGAAGAGGCCGACTTGCCGTTTTATCAATGACGCTGACACCGATTTGTCGCTTTCTAACAACCGCAAGTGGGCAGAAGAAATTTATACCACATGGGAAAGAATAAATATTGATCCTATACCTATAGTTGTTGGGGGTGAAACGCTTCTTGGAAAAGAGACGATAGGTGTAGATCCGTCGCGTCCGAACTTCCATTTTACTTATCATATGGCAGAAGATGAAGCCATTGAAAAAGCCCTTAAAACTGTAGCTGAGACGCATCCTCCGGATGATTTTAGCCGTGTTGTCGATTCGCTAAGAGAGCGCCGTGCGGATCTTATAGGCGCAATGATATTAAACACCGGGAAAAATTTTGCCGAAGCCGATTGCGAAGTGTCTGAAGCAATCGACTTTGCCGCCTATTATTTAAAACAGAAAGAGACCTTGAAATATCTTGATGATATCGAGTTTAAACCAAAAGGGGGAACCCTTATCGCGCCCCCCTGGAATTTCTCAGTATCGATACCGCTTGGCGGCATTATGGGAGCTCTCGTTACGGGAAATAACGTTATTTTTAAACCCGCGCGAGAAGCCGTTCTTCCGGGATGGATTCTTGCTCAAGCCCTATGGGATGCAGGTATTTCAAAAAAGCGGCTTCAGTTCCTTCTATGTGAAGATGAGCCATATGGCTCTAAATTAGTTTCAGATAAGCGAATAAAGACCGTTGTTTTAACAGGATCAAGCCAGACAGCCAAGCATCTGCAGAACATACAAAATGGATTCAAGTTAATAGGGGAGACGGGCGGTAAAAACGCGATTATTGTTTCCAACATGTCAGATCATGACCTTGCCGTTAAAGAAATAGTGCATTCCGCTTTCAGCTATTCAGGTCAAAAATGCTCGGCTGCAAGCTTGCTTTTGCTTCATGAAGAGCTTTTTGATGATCCAGATTTTAAACGTCAGCTCTGCGATGCAGCGAAAAGCTTGAAAGTCGGCTCCGCTTGGCAAAAATCAAGCAAGGTGACACCCTTAATTACAGAACCTTCTCCGCATTTACTGCGGGCGTTGACAACGCTTGAAGAAGGCGAAGAGTGGCTTTTAAAGCCTGAAGTTGATCCAAATAATCCTCGTATCTGGTCTCCAGGTATAAAATGGGGCGTATCGAGAGGATCATTTACGCATGTGACCGAATTTTTTGGACCGGTTCTTGCGACTCTTAAGTATAAATATCTTGATGAAGCGATAGATATCGTAAATGAGACTCCATATGGTCTAACTTCAGGCCTGTTTTCACTAGACAATCGTGAAATCGAAAGATGGAAAGAGAGAATTGTTGCCGGAAATTTATATATCAATCGTTCTACAACAGGGGCGATAGTTGAAAGGCAGCCCTTTGGCGGAACGAAAGATAGCTCCTTTGGTCATGGATTTAAGGCGGGGGGGCCGAACTATCTTTTTCCCTTCCTGGATAAAGTCGATAAAGGGGGGAAAAATAGTCATGATGCCTTCTATAAAGGCTATTTTATGAAAAAGCACGATCCTCAGCAAGTCTTGGGGCAGGATAATTTCTTATATTATGTTCCTCACAAGAAAGTGTTTACGTGGGGATCGAAGAAAGAAGCTTCAGCGATTATCGATGCATGCCGAATCACCCAAACCCCTCTTGAAATTGTTGAAGGAGATGAAGAGGATTTTATTAAGGCTCTTCCTGAACGCGCACGCGTAAGGTTAATCAATCCTCCCTCGCCCCATTTAACTCGGGAATTGAATAGAAAAGCGTGTATTGTAACCGTAGGCCCTGTTTTGCCAAATGGCCGCGTAGAGCTTCTTAATTATTTACGTGAAGTTGCTTTAAGCTATGATTACCATCGATATGGGAATTTAGGTATAAGGGAGAAAGGAGATAAGAAGTGCCAGTAAAAATCCTTGTCGTTGATGATGAGACTGATCTTGAAATGCTCATCACGCAAAAATTTAGAAAACAAATACAAGGCAACGATTTCCATTTTATTTTCGCTAAAAACGGGGAAGAGGCTTTAAACAAGCTGAAAAATGACGAAGATATTGAAATCGTATTAACAGACATCGAAATGCCCAAAATGGATGGACTTGAACTTCTTTCAAATATCGGCAAAATGAATCGGGTCGTTAAGAGTATTATCTTGTCCCCTTACGGTGATTTGGAGAGTATCCGTATTGCCATGAACCGCGGCGCTTTCGACTTTGTAACACGCCCTATCAATTTAGAAGATCTTGGCGCGACGCTGAAAAAATCAATCGATGATTTGCGTGAATCCAAAGAGGCGAAAGCAAATCAAAACCGCCTTATCGATATCGATAAAGAGCTTGATGTCGCGAAGAACATTCAAAGTTCCATTATTCCCCATTCGTTTAAGCCATTTAGCGATAATAAGAATTTTGAAATCATAGGCACAATGCTCCCTGCTCGACGAATCGGAGGCGATTTTTTCGATTTTTTCCCTTTAGGAGATCATAATCTTGGCTTTTCGATAGCGGATGTATCCGGTAAAGGGGTACCCGCAGCCTTATTCATGACGATGTCTAGAGGTCTTCTTCGCGCCCTCGGACAAAAAACGAGCTCGACAGACGAGTGTCTTCGCCAATTAAACGAACTTCTCGTCCTTGAAAATACATCATCGATGTTTGTCACTTCATTTTATGGCATTCTCGACATCAATACAGGCGATGTTAAATTTGCAAACGCAGGACATAATCCTCCCTGCATTATTAGCGAGGACGGTGAAGTTACAGAAATTGGCCGCGCGCAAGGGATTGCTCTCGGCGTTACGATCGATCTTGATTTGTATACGCAAAATTATGTGAAGCTGAAAACAAACGACACCCTGCTGCTTTATACCGATGGGGTTACTGAGGCGATGAATTTGCAGCGGGAGCTTTTTGGCGAAGAGCGCTTATTTTCTTTTCTTCACAAGAATGGTTCTTCTTCACTCACTGATTTGATTAATAATATCGTCAATGAAGTTGAGGCCTTTGCTAATGGTGCTGAACAGGCTGATGATATTACACTCCTCGCCATCCGCTACAAAAAATAATATGTTGTCGGGGGAAGTGTACCCTTCCCCCCGCACCCCTGCGGTCGCACTCGCTTCCTATAATCGGCTTCTCGCTCGGGGGGCCGTGTGCTACGCTAAAACAACACTGGCCCCCCTTGCGATAACCGATTCTAGTTTGCGATTGCAACCTTCTGGGCGGCTTATCGCCGCAATAATAAACAGTCGCTCATTTCACTCGCGATCGGTTGCATCCTCGTCCCTCGACATATGTTCCAGCGCTTGCAGCACTGGGTTCATGCGCCGTCCGAAGGCGGCGCACTGATACCGACATAGGGCTATATGAAAACGGAGTTGTGATTGTTATAAAAGGAGCGAAGCGACACATCCTGTTGCTATTCTGCCTTCTGCCTTCATCCTTCTGCCTTCGGAGCTGCCTTTGCAGCTACGCCTTCGCTTTACTTGAGTTCGTCGATTGGGATGGCGATGGTGACTTCGGTGAACTGATTCTCTTCGGAATCAATGGTGATAGTCCCATTATGCTCCTGGACGATAATATCGTGGGAGATAGAAAGCCCCATCCCCGCACCTTTTCCGGAAGGCTTGTTTGTTGTGAAGGGCGTAAATATACGCGGAAGCAGCGCCTTCGAAATCCCGATCCCATTGTCTCTTACAATAATATAGATGCGGTTTTCTTTGAGGGACGTCGCGATGGAGAGAATAGGCGTGTAATTCAAGTTGGTCGGATCCTTTTTCTTGATATCAGTCGCGTAGCAGGCATTGTCAATGACATTGTAAATGACTCGTCCGAGATTTTGCGGAGATACGAATATTTTGGGCAGGTTCGGATCGTAGGAGGTTTCGATGGTAAGCGTGAAGAGAGGATCTTTTTTGTAGTAGTTGTAGTATACAAGGTCAGCAAAGTCGCGGATGAGTTTATTAATATCTGTAAGCTCTCGGTTATCTTCGCGTCCTCGAGACTCTTCAAGAAGGGATGTAATGATCTCGTCCGCCTTCTTCGCGTGTTCATTAATTTTGTGAAGGTTTGAGGCGATCGTATCAAGCGTCTCTTTTGAATTGTCTTTATTAAGTTCGATGTCTTTGATGAGGTCTTGGGATAGTTCTGAGAAATTAAAGATATAATTGAGCGGGTTTCTCATTTCAGATGCGATTGTTTTTGCGACAGATCCAAGCGATACCAGTTTCTCTTGCTGAATCAGTTTTTTCTGCATTTCTTTAATTTGCTTAAGCGTCTCATGCAGCTGTTCGTTTTTCTGTTTAAGCTCGTGTGTACGAAGATAGACTTTCTTCTCAAGGTTTTGGCTGTAGTCTTCAAGCTGAATGTTTGATTTTTGAAGATCGAAACTTAAATTTGCCTGCTTTTCGAATAGCAGGGCATTTTCGACGGAGTTTGCGATTTGAGATGAAAGGAGTTTTAACAGTTCTGCCCGTTCGTTCGTGAAGGCGGAAGTGGTTAAGTTGTTTTCGAGATAGAGTACGCCGATTAATTTAGTTTGATGGGTAAGCGGGATTGCCATTAGCGATTTGATGTGATTTTGCGTGACGTAAGGATCGCCTGTAAAAAGGCCTTCTTTTTCAGCGTCGCCAACAATTACGGCTTCCTTCGTTCTTAAAACGTACATGATGAGAGAATAAGCCAAATAATTTTGCGATTTTTCAAGCACTTTAGAAAGGTCGAGATGGGTGCCTTCCGGCCCTTGTTCCGCTTTAATTTGCCATTTGCCTTCATCTTCAAGAATCAAGAGTATTCTTTCTGCGCCCGCGCTTTCTTGAACGAGTTTAAGAAGTTCTTTTATTAAAGTCGTAAGCTCGATTTGGCTTGATAAAACTTCTGATGCTTTAAATACGGCATTTAAATCGATAGTGCGTGAAGGCGTATCGATCAGCATCTCCTTTTTATCTTCTGCTGTGCCGAACGGCGAGGAGCGCTTATTTAAAATCTGCGGATATTTGTCTTCAAGGTCTTTGACTTTTGCATCGGCGCCCCAGCAATAATAGTCGTAGTGAGCTTCGATCATGTATTGTTTTGCTAAATGCAGTTTATTTTGATCGATCCAGAACTTCGCGAATAGTTCGTTTGCGATCGCTTCGTTTTGAACAAAGTTATTTTCTCTTGCAGATTCGATTGCCTTATCGTAGAGCTCGATTGCTTGATCGCGGTTATGATTAAGGCGCGCAATTTCCGCTTTGATGAGGAGATATTTATTCCCATAGTTCGCAGGGCAGTGTTCGGCGAATTTTTTAAGCCTTTTTAAAATTTCATAGGCTTGCTTCAAATTTTTCCGAACAATTTCCGGGGGTTTATCTGTTGAAAGCTGGGTTAAAGCGAGGGCTGTGTAATAATCCTTTTCAATGTTGATAGGATGCCCTTTTACGGCGTAGCTAATATCCGCCGCTTTATGGCTGATATCTAAACATTCTTCATATTTATCAAAGAGAAAGGTTATCTGCAGTTTGAACATGTAGACGAAGAAAAGCGATAACGGATAGTTCAAAGCAATGATGGTTTTAAAGAATTCTTCTTCATTAAAAGTATCAGATCCCATCATGGAAGGATGATGGGTTTTGCCTTTCAAAGCGAGTATGGCTTGCTGAGCGCCAATAAACATGTAGCCCCTGTTGTGGGCTTTAACTTTAGAGACGAAATCCTTATATTCTTGAAGTTCGCGGTTCAATTCATTGAGATTTTTGCCAGAAATAAATTGGTTCGCCATCAGCTGCGCAAGAGCGTAAACGCCATAAATAAAATCGCCAACCGTTATCCCCATTTCAAAGCCGCTTTTTAATATTTCAATGCTATAGCGGATATGTTTTGTTAGAGGGGTTATAAATGCGCCCGCCAAGAATTTTGTAGCAGGAACCGCGCTTTGATCCACGAATCGATCGGATAAATTTAGGGCAAGCTTTCCGTAAAATGAAGATCTCGAGATATCTTTAAAAAGGATATTAAGAATAATACCGTAGCCTGCAAAAAAGTAGGATGAAGTTGGACAATACCCCCATTGAAGACAGAATCTTAAGCCAAGAGTTACAATGTAGGCGTAAAGCTCTTTTGTGCTCAGGTAGGCTGGCGCAATTAGCAAAAACATAATATTGATGATCTTTGCGTGCCGTTGATCATCAATTTTGGGGATGTTTAATAGTTCATTCTCGGTTTTTTTAAATAAGAGCCATCTGACTTTTACAAGTTCTTTGAAAATTTGAAATTTAGTGGTTGCGACAGGCAATTCAATGCCGAGCAGTTCAAGCGCCAATCGTCCGTTTTGGATGGCTTCGGCATACTGCGTCGTTGATGTATACAATTTTATACGCAGGACGTAAATGGCTATCTTTTCCTTATCGCTTTTAACGTGGCGGAGCGTGTGGTCAAATAGTTCCCTTGCCTCATCATATTCTCCGATTAGGAAGGAGCATTCGGCGAGCTTGATTTGGAGTTGAAAAGAGAGGTCGTAATGTAGTTTCCAGCGATCGTTGGGAAGGAAGTTTAAGCCTACCCTTAAATATTCGCTTGCGGTTAGGTACGCGACCGCGTTCATTGCCTTTTCGCCAGCATGTAGATTGAGTTCCGCGTACCTTATCTTTTCAGCTGGATCTTTGATGAGTTCAAAGGCGTGATTTATTTGGTAGACAATATCAAATATCTTTTCTTCCCTATCATGATCGCTTAAGGATTCAAGAAGGATTTTTCCGATTTGATAGTGGAGTGCTTTCCTATCGTTTGGAGCGATTAAGGAATAGGCTGCTTGCTGGACTCTATCGTGCGGAAATTTTAAAGATCGCGATTTTCCTTTTTGAGTTTTTAAGGTTTCAAGCTCTTCTGCCGGATCCCAGTAGACTTCCGCAATGTGTTCGTCCGGAATGATGAAGCCTTCATTTATAGCCTCTTGAAGGTGCTTAAGAATGACGTCAGGCGGATATTCTGCGATATGGTTGATCAAAGAGGCATCGAAGGAATGACCTGTGCATGCCGCAAGCATCAAGATTTTTCGGGTAATCTCCGAGCACTTTTGAAGCTTATTGACAAGGAGCGTTACGATGTTATCAGTGACTTTCGCTTCCTGAATAAGATCGGTATGCCAAATCCATTCGCCTTTCTCTAAATTAAATTCGATGAATTTCTCTTCTTGCAAGAAGGTAAGAAGCTGATTGATAAAGAAAGGATTTCCTTGAGTTTTGTCGAAGACGATTTTGGCAAGCTCTTTGACTTCGACAGTCGATTTATGGAGGGTATCTGCGACAAGCTCCGTTACCTGCGATAAAGTTAGGGAGTTAATTTCAAGCTCAGTTACTTTGCTAAAATTCTGTTTTAGCCTCTCAACCGCAACGCTTAGCTGATGAAATCTATCCACTTCATTGGAACGGTAGGCGCCAATGATCAGAAGCCCTCTCATCTGGTGTGAGGTGAGCAGCATTTCGATGAGCTTCAAAGAAGCGGAATCGATCCACTGCATGTCGTCTAAAAAAATCGTGAGAGGAGTAAGGGGTGTTGCAAATGTTTTAATAAATAACTGGAATACGATCGAAAAACGGTTGTGAGTTTGCTCAGTATCAAGCTCTTGAGGTCTTTGGGGTTCTCCGATAATTAATTTTAATTCGGGAAGAACGTCAGTTATAACTCCTGAGTTCGGGCCAAGCGATTCCAAAATTTTGTCTTTCCAGTACTGGATTCTATCGTCGCTTTCGGTCAAAATATGCTGCACAAGATCCTGAAGGGCCTGAATAAACGCGCTATAAGGAAAGTTTGTCTTAAACTGATCAAATTTACCGATGATGAAAAAGCCTCCCTTTTCATAAATCGGTTTTTGCATCTCGCTTATAAGCGAACTTTTTCCTATGCCGGAAAATCCTCCGATAAGGGCAAGCTGAGGGGGATCTTGCGCAATCGTTTCGACCAGATTATGCATGATCTGGACCTCTTTTTCCCTCCCATAGAGCTTTTGAGAAATCTGGAAAATGGGAGAGACGTCATTTGAGCCTATCGCGAAAGGTTCGATTTTGCCTTTGGTTTCAAGCTCGGTAAGGCAACGTCGTAAATCTTTTTCGAGCGCAAGGATGCTCGAGTAGCGTTCCTCCACCGTTTTGGACATCAATTTCATGATGATGTCGGAAATAGTTTTAGGAAGGCGTGGATTCACTTCTTTAGGGGTTAAAGGTTGAACGGCGATATGGGAATGAATTAATTCAACGATATCTGAGGAAGTGAAAGGTTTTTTTCCGGTAAATATTTCATAAAGTATGACGCCAAGCGAATAAAAGTCGGTTCGATAGTCGATATCACGGTTCATCCTTCCTGTTTGTTCAGGAGAAATATAGGCTGCCTGCCTTTCGATGATAGAGGGGTTTTTTGCAGACAGTTTTTGACGAATCTGTTTTGTGGCATACCCAAAACCAGTAATTCTTACTTCAAACGTTTCTGGATTGACATAGATATTATCGGGTTCTAAGTCTTTATGGATTAGATGAAGGTTCTGATAAGCGTTGACTGCTTCTGCTAAATGGACGGAAAGTATCAATTGTTCTTGCAGACTAAGCGATCTTGATTTTAACAGCTTTAAAAGAGATTCGTATCCTGCATCTTCATAAACGAGATAAAGATGGTTTTGAAATTTGTCAAAATCAAGAGTTTTTAAGACTTGGGGTGTGTCGATCTCTTTTGTGATTTCATATTCATTTTTTAAATTAGCTAAATCTTCAAGAGGCGGATGGGGATTTGAAAGGGTTTTAATCAGGACAGGTTTTTGATCTATTTCACGAATACCCTGAAATATGACATATTGTTCATTGCGGGCAACTTCACTAAAAATGACAAAACCTGGGATCTGAATCAAAACTTAATCCCTATTTTTAGAATGGCATTATCCATTAATTCAAGCCTATTAGTGTCTGAAATTCTTATACTTTAGATCCGAATTCTTTTCCTGTTAAAGGAGAAGCTCTTCTTGTGCACTTTAACAAAAAACCGTATAGTTAAACATTTCACATTCGTGCTTAAATGTAATCAAATGAGAGACTTAAACCCCGAACAGCAAAAAGCGATCAATCACCTAGCCGGCCCCCTCCTTATTTTGGCGGGAGCAGGATCGGGAAAAACAAAGGTTGTAACCCATCGTATTGCCAAGCTTTTAGAGGAAGGGGTTCATCCTGATTCCATTCTGGCTTTGACATTTACGAACAAAGCCGCAACTGAAATGAGAAATAGGGTTCATTCTCTTGTGCATCAAATTGTAACGATCAGCACTTTCCACAGCTTTGGCGCAAGATTTTTACGCGATTGGGCGGAAGCCGCAGGTTTATCTCGTAAATTTTCGATCCATGATGAAGATGATAGCGCGAAAGTTATCAAAACGGTTTTGGCCGAACTGGGTATCAAAGAGAAAAAAGGCGATGTCCGCATCATTAAAAATCTGATTTCTGAAGCCAAGAATGAATTGAAAAACCTGGATGAAGTTGGTGATGAAACTATTGATATTCAAACGCTTAACCAATTCGAGCAGATTTTTCACAAATATCAGGCCCATCTGAAAATTGCAGACAGCGTCGATTTTGATGATCTACTTTATCTTCCTTTAAAAATTTTGAAGGAAAATTCAGATATTTTAGAAAGAGTACGAGAAAGATATCGCTACATTTTAGTCGATGAGTATCAAGATACCAATCAGGCTCAATATGAATTAATTAAATTGATAGCGGGAGAGCACCTGAATTTATTTGTTGTAGGTGATCCAGATCAATCTATTTATTCATGGCGCGGGGCAAATATACACAATATTTTAAACTTTGAAAAAGATTTTCCAACCACCACCACTATTCGGCTGGAGCAAAATTATCGCTCGACAAGCCGTATCTTGGAAGCGGCCAATGCGCTTATTCAAAATAATTCAAGCCGATTTGAAAAGAATTTATGGAGCGAATTGGGCCAGGGTTCGAAAATACGCCTTTTTGTTGGATATACCGAACGAGATGAAGCTTCTTTTGTAGCTCGGGAAATCGAACATTTAAACGATAAGGGCATTCCTTTATCGCAAATCGTCGTCTTTTATCGAACAAACGCTCAGTCTCGTCCCTTTGAGGATCAACTTTTAAACCGCTATCTTTCATATAAGATCGTAGGGGGACTTTCGTTTTATCAACGAAAGGAAATTAAAGACATTCTCTCCTATTTAAAACTCGTAAATCAAGGGGCGGATTATGTGGCTTTTTCAAGAACGATCCATTTACCGAAGAGAGGAGTAGGGGATAAAAGCGTAGAAAAAATAATCGAGGGGTCAATGGCGGAAAAAATGCCGATCCTTTCATACGTCAACGCGGTCGCGCATGACGATGCTCTTTCCCACCCGATCAGTTTAACAGCAAAAGCGAAAAACGGCCTAAAAGATTATTTATCCCTTATCGAGAAAGGGCGCGAGAAAAGATCGGCGCTTCCTTTCCACCAATTCATTAAAGAGTTCATTGAAGACAGCGGATATCTGGGTTATTTGAAAGAAGAAGAGCCTGAAACTTTTGATGAACGACGCGAAAACTTGGATGAATTGATTGCAAAAGCAATGGAATTTGAAGACCTTGAAGATCCTCTTGCGAGTTTCCTTGAAGAACTAACCCTAAAGTCTGATGAAGTAAAAGGGGAAGACGATCATAACCGTATCACTTTAATGACTTTACATAACGGGAAAGGACTTGAATTCAAAGTCGCTTTTATCGTTGGAATGGAAGAAGATCTTCTTCCGCATGCCAATTCTAAATCGGATTCAATGCAGCTTGAGGAAGAGAGGCGTCTTTGCTATGTCGGCATGACGCGCGCAAAAGAGCTTCTTTATTTAACAAGATGTACACTTAGATATTTGTGGGGAGTAGAACGATTCATGCGTCCTTCCCGTTTTTTGACCGAGATACCTGCCGAATACACCGAAAAGATTAATAAGATTTAAACACATGTAAAATGTGAAATTTCTCGATAATTCGAAGGAAGAATTACCGCATGCAGATTTAACTTCTGCAATATTGAGTTGTTGTTTTGAAACTATGAAAGAACTTGGTCCAGGACTACTAGAGAGAGTATACAAAAATGCTCTTCTTATAGCGATGAACCAAAAAGGTTTATAGACCGAAATAGAACGTTCTTTCGAGGTAATTTTTCGAGGAAAGATTGTTGGCCGCTATACTGCCGATTTAATTGTAAATCAAACTGTAATTGTAGAATTAAAATGTTGCTATAAATTAATTGCAGAACATCAAGCTCAACTTTTTAATTATCTTATCTATATCCGGCCTTTCTGTTGTATTACTCATTAACTTTCGCCGCAAAAAATTAGAGTGGAAAAGGCTTCAGCGAGGCAATGATTTTTTTGAACCAAACTAAGTCACAATAGTCAATGGATTCGGTCCCTTATGAATTTTTAATGATATAACGATAAGAAGGATAAGCCCGTTATTTTAAATTAAGTTATTTAAACGTTCGGTATTTCTTTTTGCCAATTATTTTTGAAAACAAAATTAATTGGCAAAAACTACATATTTTTTATTTCTTAGAAATAAAAAATAGATGGCGGAGCGTTATAGTGTATAAATAGGATCCTTTAAAATTTAAACGAGACATAGCCTAAAACAATTCGTATCAGAATTTAGTAAATATATTTTTTGATTGACACTTCTTTACAGCTTATCGTACATATTGAAATTTAAAACTTTATGAAGATAGATCCTGTAATAAAAGAAATTAAGTCGGATGAATTTTCAGATCATTACGACAAGCAAAAGTTGTTGAAGGGCATCCCCCGTCACAGCAAGTTGATTATTATTTTAACCTTATTGGCTTCTCTATTTGGTGCTTACGGAACTTTTCATTATCTTACCGGAAAGCAGGCGTCAGCTATTTTGGTTTATCAGCCAGATGAGACAAAAGTCTTGCCGGGAGGGCTGCCTTTTAATACTCCTAATTTTATCACGCAGCTTGAATTGATTATGGTTCCAAGCAATATTCAAGCTGTCAAAACCATGCTAGGGATTAATGAGAGCACGAAAGCTCTTCAATCACAATTTGAAATCCCCTATCCGCGTGTTGATTCAAACCTTATTAAGATTATAGCTAAAGGCGATCATTCGGTAGAAAAAGTGAATGCGCTTGCGCGCGTTGCCGTAAAAGCCAGTCAAGACTATTACAAAGATCAGATCAAACAAGCTCTTTTCAATTATAAAGATCAGCT
Source organism: uncultured bacterium (assembly GCA_964483465.1). Classification (GTDB taxonomy): domain Bacteria; phylum Chlamydiota; class Chlamydiia; order Chlamydiales; family Parachlamydiaceae; genus CAZABG01. Next base: position 8,929 of record CAZABG010000027.1, on the reverse strand, counting down.
TCAGTTCACTGTGCAAGAACAGGCAAAACAACTTAGTGAGATTGAAGAATTTAAAAAGAGCAATAAATACTACGACTTGGATGAAAAAAATTCGATCACATTGAATAAGCTGCTCGATATTCGTAAAAGAGAGCAGGACGCAAATCTTGCCTACACCACGTTGATGGTGGAATATGAAAATCTTTCAAGAGAATCGCAAAAACCAATCACTGAAACCAATCAAAATTCTCCTGAAACTTTATATAACTTGCGTGAAAGGCTCATTAAAGTAGAAACAGCCTTATCTGATGCTAAGATTAAGCTAGCCCCTACCAATCCTCGAATTTCTGCGCTCGAAAGTGAATATGAAAGAATTAAAGCGGAAATTGCAAAAAATGATGATCAAGGCTCGGATGGATATGTTTCGCCTCAAGCCCGTGAAAAGATTGGTGTCGATCTTTTGACGATGCAAGCTAGAGTTAGATCTGCTCAAAAGAATTGGGAGCAGTTGTCGAGCGAGTTGCAAGAGACTGAAAAGCGGATGGAAGGCTTTCCCAAGATACAGATTGAATTCCAAAAGTTGATGCAGGACAAAAAGCTGATTGATGAGCAGATTACATTTTTAAATAACGCGATTGATAAAACACAGCTTCTATTAAACTCTCCCAAAGGAGCGCTTGGAATCTATCAGTTAGCGGAAACTGCGGATGTTTTAAAAGATTCGTGGTGGGTGAAATATCTTCCCTTTATTGGTGCTTTATTTGGCTTTTTGACGGGAATTCTTGTTGCCTTGGGAATAGAAATGACCGATAAATATATCCGAACATTAAAACAAATTAATCTATACTATAATGTACCTGGACTTGTAGCCATTCCTGAGTTTAAAGATTTGAATGAGAATAATAGTTATGAATGGCTTCTCTTTTTTATACGCGACTTAAGCGATCGTCTCGATTCCATTTTAAAATATCGATCAATTCCTACGAATAAATTTTCGATCACTTTTTTGAGCACACAAGATGGAGAAGGAAGATCCCTAATAGCTCACAGCTTAGCCAAATACTATAAAGACCACGGACGTAAAGTCATATTCCTTGAATTTGATACGAATAGCTTGTCGATAGTTGATGGAATTGATACCCCTAAAGTCAATCTTGTCGATGTTTTGAGAGGAAATGTCAACTGGAAGGAAGCTGTAATAAAGGGTTCTGTCGATTCGATGTCCGTTGGAAAAGGAGACGCCTATCTTAAAGAGCTTATCAAGTCAGAGGGGATGGATAAGCTCATACTCGAATTAAAGGAAGCCTATCACGTCATTGTTATTGATACGCCGGGTCTTCTTCATAGTGATATTGGAACTAATCTCGCGTTCCATACAGATGCCTCACTCTTTTTAATTGGATCTATGATTACAGAAAAATCGAATGTTGATTTAACTTTAAACCAACTCAACGATAAAGGAATTAGACCAATAGGCATTGTCTTGAATCATGTTGAACCTGCCTACATCGAAGATGAAAGGGTGTTGAATGAATTAAAATGGGCAAAAGCGAAGCATAAGGGTAAAACTTGGCTGTGGAAATAGGAAAGGCAAAACCTAGATGGTCGATTGTTTTTTTATCTCTATTTGCACTTATATTGGTTTCTTGCAATTGCTGCTGTCCCAAAGATAAATATGGCTGCTGTTATCAATGCGACGGCAGAAGGCCGCAAGTCTTTCAAGAAATGTGCGATCGCAATTACTTTATCGATTACAATTTTGAATGCGCAGAAGAAGAGTATCCTTGCGATGATGATGATGATAATGATACGCGCGATCTTACTGAAGCTGATTTTTTGCCGGCTCCCATACAAGCTAATTCCTACAAGCTTCAAAGAGGGGATATTTTAAAGATTTCAATTTATGGGGAAGCCGATACCACTGTTGAAAAGAGTGTTATTGCACCCGATGGAAATCTTTATTATTTAGTATTAAAAGGATTTCGGGCGGAAGGACTCACTCTTCCTGAATTAAAGAAAGCTTTAGAAGAGCGTCTTTCAACATTTTATATTGCGCCTCAGGTAGCGATAGCGCCTGTTTTTTTAGCGGGTCTTAACTATAAAGTTTTAGGAAGAGTGAATAAACCAGGCCTCTTTCCCTTGATGATGCCTGTTACTTTGCGTGGGGCTATTGCGCAGGCCGGAGGACTTTTGGTAGAAACTCTCAGCTATGAAGATTCGGACGAAAAGACCCGCGCCGCTTCTGACTTAACACGGTCATTTATAGTGCGGGATGGAAAAAAATTGAATATCGATTTTCACGAACTTGTATATTCCGCAACTTCAAGACAAGACATTTATCTAAGGCCTAATGACTATATTTTTATCCATGAAGCCGTAACTCAAGAAGTATTTCTTCTCGGCAATGTTAAAGCGCCCAAATCCGTACCTTATTATGAGGGGATGACGCTTCTTAATCTGCTTTCTCAAGGACAAGGGTGGGATTCCTGCCATTGGTTTTCTCCTAACATGAATGCAGTAGTTGTATTGAGGGGCAAAATCTGCGATCCCACTTACATGATTGTGAATGTACCAGAAATTTTGAGAGGATGCGCAATTGACGTAGTCTTATGCCCAGGAGATATTGTTTATGTTCCTAATAAACCTTTCCGTTTTGTAAGAGAATTACTGCGTCTTGCAATAGAATCTTATGTATACGGATTTGCAGCAAACGCTGGAACTTTCTATTCTGAAGAGAGATGGTTCCCCATTAATGTAGGGACGGATACGGATGGGCAGTAAAATGATGCAAAACGTATTAAATTTTTTTAAGCTCTCCATAAAGCAGAGTTTTGCAACAAGTTTATTGTTCTTGGCTCTTTTTTCGTCCGCTGACGGGGCAACCCATTATCTTAATGATGCAGTTGTAGAAATCATTGATGATACAGAAGAAAAAGAAAATAAAGCTCCCGAAAAAGAGGTAGAAACAGTATCCGAGAGTGATCTTTTTCGTTTAAAAATTGGCGATCGCATTGCACTGCAGATATACGGAGATCCTACTAGCTTGCAAGATGTAGAGATCGATTCTTCGGGTAGCATAAACTATCTTGTAATTAACTCATTTCCCGCCGCTGGCATGACAGTGCCTGAATTTACCGAAGCCTTGCAAAATAAGCTTCGAGAGTATTTTCGAGATGTGACCCTAGCTGTAACATTAAAGGAAAATCTGGGTGATTTTTACGTCATTCTGGGCGAAGTTTATAAAACAGGCACAAAGCCGCTAGTCGGTAATGCGACTGTTTTAACGGCTATTGCTGACGCGGGAGGCACTTCTTTAAGAGAGTTTAGGAAGCGGATGGAGGATTTGGCCGATTTTGATAAGGCCTTCTTATCGAGAAATGGAGAATATATACCCATTGACTTTAGGCGCCTTATTAAAAATGGCGATATGTCTCAGGATGTACCCTTAAAAAACGGGGATTATATTTACGTCCCTTCTCTCGAATATCCTGAAGTTTATGTGATAGGAGAAGTAAGAAAGCCATCGCTTTTAAGATATGTCCGTACAATTACTTTATTAGAAGCGCTAAGCCGTGCAGGGGGTATGAGTATAAACGCATCCTCTCGTGTTGCGGTTCTTAGGGGGTCGCTCTGCCATCCCAAAAAATTTCTAATAGATTATAATCTCATAGTTACTGCAAGAGCGCCTGATTTTTGGCTTTTGCCGGGCGATGTGGTCTATGTGCCTCCTAGGGTTTTTACAACAGCTGTCGATATTTTCAAATATGGGGTAAGAGCTTTTGTGGCTAACATGTTCTCTTGGATGGGTAACAGGCTTCTTATTCAGTTTGAACCAGGCGCCGCAGGTCTTACAGGAAATTCTACAACATTTCCTATCAGTCCTGTTGGACCTTAATATAATCTTAATACTATTATGTTATAGTATTATCTTTATTATGAGGTTTAAACATGAGTTTTGATTATCCAATAGAATCTTTCGGGTTTAATTACCGCGATAATGGCTATAAAACGGATGGATTTGCTTCCACAATGTGGAAAGTAGCTCATTATATCGTTGGGCTTAGCACAATTATCGCTATTTTCGACATTTATCATGCCTTTAAGGCTAGAGATGAAGATGTACGAGAAAGAGCAAGAATCGCACTATTGCCGGGTATTAATCTATTATTGATCCCTATAGACCTCTTCTACACAATAGGTCATATTTATAACGCGTGTCTTACAGCTGATTAATCGCCTCTTTTGATATGATCCGGACTTATGCCGGATATTCATATCTTTCGTCCTACCAGGACCCAATATGGGGCATTAATCGCATTTTGCGAAGGGTTAAAAAAGGGCTTTAAGGCGATTAAACTAGACGCAGAGCTTGTCCTATATCACGATCGATTCAAAAGAGCGCCTATAACGATTGGCTTTAATGGTCCAAGTAGAGATCTCGAAGATATCAGCGGAAGAAAATTGATCGGTGAGACCCATTTTTCTCTTTTAGTCGATGCTCCCTGGCGATTTCCCCATTTGTTGAATGACCCGGCAATTAATATGGGAGTTGTCGATCTTTCCCATCTACGCTTTGCAAGCCGTTTAAAAGATCGCATTTTTTTTTCGCCTCATGCCGTTGATTCATTTCATACCTATAACCTTAAGAAACAAAGAAAATATGACCTTGTAATGCCGCTTTCTTATTATCCAAAAGAAGATCTGAAAACCGTGGAGGGATATGAAGAATGGATAGAGAAATTTGTAGAGGAAGTGCTTCAAGATTCAACGCTTGCTTATCTTGATTATTTTCAAATGAAAGCTGAAAGAGGCATGCCCTATGAAAAAATGCTCTATGCTATAGAGGAAAGGCTTCGTCATGAAGGCCAGGAGCGAGTATTTGAGGCATTAGAGGGAAGAGAAGTGCATTTATTTGGAAAAGGGACGGAGAAAATCAATCGAAAAGGGTTTATTGGCCATGGCGAGAAAACCTTTTATGAGCTAAGAGCTATCTATGAAGAAACAAATACTGTAATAAATACTTCTCCCAAAATGAGGGAAGGGGGGCATGAGAGGATATTTGAGGCGATAGCAGCCGGCGCGAAAGTCATTACCGATGCCAATATGTTTTTGGAAGATAAGCTTGATATCCCTATGTTCCACTACAGCAAAATAGATTCGTTGAAAGAATTGTTGGAGAAAAAGACGCCCGACGTCCGCGAAAAACTATTCGATCAATTTTCGTATCAGCGCATGGCTGAAAATATCATTAAAGAAAAAGAAGTCTAATTTTAAATTTTACGAGATTTAAGCGTTTCCATTATTTTTATTAGTGCCTTTGCTTTATTTTCCCATCGGAATGCTTCTGCTGCGACCCTTCCTTTTTTCCCCATTTGTTCTTGAAGCGAAGGGTTATTCACAAGTTCTTGTAATTTGAGAGAGAGTTCTTTCACAAAGGCTGAACGCGGCTGCATTTTGATTTTGAAGCCCGCATCTTGAGGAAGATATTCCGCCATTCCGCCGTAGTCGGTAATGATGCAAGGAAGACCCGATGCCATCGCTTCTAAAACAACCGCCCCTCCAAATTCTCTAAGCGACGGAAAAGCAAAAATATTTGCTTCTCGATAGACCTCAAACATTTTTTCAGGGGGAACATAACCCCTTAGTTCCACACGGTCTTTCAAGTTATATTGTTGAATTAGGCGTTCAAGCTGGGGTTTTTGAGGACCATCTCCAACAATAATGAGACGCCCTTCATTTAACTCTTTAAAGGCCTCTATCAGGATGTCGGCGCCTTTATAGGGGGTAAGCCTGCCTGTAAATAAAACCGTTTTTCCAGCATTTGGTCTGTTTGAAAAGAATTCATCCGCAACCCCGTTTTCAGAAAAATAGCGGAATTTCGTTTCGGGAAAAAGGCTCTTAAGCTCATCTAAAGTATGCTGTGAGCCGACTAACACCTCTTTTGCGGTTCGATAAGTAGCTGTATAACCAGGAAGAAGATAGTTGAACTTTTTTATGAAATTAAATTTCCCTCCCTCGGCTTCCCTGATCTCTTCATATTCTTTAGGAAAAGGAAGCCCTCCATTGACTGGGCCTAATAGAAAAGGTGTTTTTAGACAGTAGCGGGCGATTTTATACGGAAAGCGGGGTATTATCGGAGAAAAGGCGAATACAATATCGTAATCATCGACCTTATCCCAGTATCTAAGAGCGACTTTTTGATTAAATTCTTCATAAATGGGTAAATAGAGAAGGTGCTGCAGCGGCCACAAGGACGACTGAAAAATTTTTGCCCAGTAGGTGCTAAGAAAGCTTTCGTGGACAAAGTGAATCTTATCGTTCGGGAAATGGCTTTTTAAAGGAGCTTCATTTCTTCCGTGTGTGACGAGAGAAACATCAGCAAGATTCTTTAATGTGCGGTAAAAATGGTAGCCAAGCAAGGGAACTGAAGGCTGATTTGGATTGCACTGTTCACACACGAACAAGATTCGCATAAATCTCCTTCAACACTTTTCTTGATAAGTCACTTTTTTCTTTGTCTCCCCCTGGAAGGCTATGCTTAACCATCCTGAAAAAATGCCAGCCCCCTTCGGAAAAAAGGTAGCCCATTAAGCCGATATAGCCGTCGTGAACTTTGTGATAATGGATAGCAGATGCAATTTCATAAGCTTGCAATTTTTCAGAAGCGCTTGCTCCACCCCCGATATGGGTAATTTTTATAAGGGGCCAGTAGAGGACTTTGTAACCCGCTTCATTGATACGTCTGCAAAGATCTAAATCCTCGTAATAAAGAAACAGCCTTTCATCAAATCCGCCGACTTTATCGTATAATTCTTTAGTCATAACTGCGAACGCGGTAGGCAGCCAATCCACATATTGAGGGACATTGGGATGGGTCCAGGTCATTTCTCCATCGCCAAAGAAAGGAGATTTTGGCCATTTATCAGCAAGACCATATCTTTGCAGGATTCGTCTTTTAAAAGTGGGGTATTTTCTCGTAGAGGGTTGCCACTCGCCATTTAATCCTCTTAGCATTCCTCCGACAATCCCTACATGAGGGAATCTTTCTAATACATCAATCGCCTCCGTTATGGCCTCTTTAGGAATGAAGGCATCCACATTAAGGAGAACAAGGTATTTTTTTGTGGCAGCTTTCACGCCAAGATTATTGCCTGCGCCATAACCTAAATTCTTGTCGCTCGCAATTACTTTTACTTTTGGATAGCGTTCGCGGATTTTTTGAACGGTTTGATCATTAGAAGCATTATCGACAACGATCACTTCGTAGGGTAGTTTTGTGATCTGCTCCAGGTTTTGCAAGGTCATTTTGGAGGAATTATAGCTGACAAGGATTATCGAGGCGTTTTGTTCCATTTGGTTGTCCTTAAGAGTTTGGGAATCGCTATAATCTTCATCCAAATTAGTTCAGGAATAAGTCTTAAGGCATAAAGATCTTCTTTTGTTCCTTTAGCAAGAATAAAAGTTTGCGTGTAATGGATTAACGTAAATAACAGTCCCATTAAAGCATAGTAAGGATGGGAAAATAGAAGGACGATTAAGGCCAAATTATAATAGGAGAGAGGCAAAAGGAGTAAATTGCAGATTAACTCTGGTTTTCCAGATTTAAGTAAGGGAAAAAAATAATCTTTAATCAGTTGAAAATGGCCTTTATCCCATCTTTGGTTTTGGATGCTGAATGCGCGTCTGTTGGGGGGAACTTTTGCGGTTACTGAAGCTTTGTCGGTAAATGTTTGTTTTATATTGTTCAAAGAGAGGTCATAAAATAGAGCTTGGTCTTCTGCAAGAGATTCCTTAATGCCAATTTTTTTTGCTGCTTCTTTTGTTAAGGCATAACCGCTTCCTAAACAGCCTGGAGATAAATTAAGCGCGATTCTAGCAATAGGACGAGTGTGATTTGCACTTTCAAGTTTTAGATAGTAAAGGCGTGAAAAGGGAGAGGTTCTTTCAAAGGTATAGTGAGCTTGAACAAATTCATATCCTTGATGGAAAAGGCTTTTTATTTCGTCGACTAAATTGGGGCTTGCGGTGCAATCGGCATCAATGATGAGATAATGAGTATAGGGCATTTTCTCAAGGTGCTGCATTGCGAACAATAGTGCGTAGGGTTTTCCCATTTTAGTATCGTATCTTTCAATGACGGAAACACCCGATTTCAATCCTATTTCTACGGTTTTATCGTTGCAGTTGTCTGCAATAAGAATGATAGGATGATTTAAGGCTTTTAAAGAATTTAATGTGGCTTCTAAGTCCTTTTCTTCGTTATGGGCGGGTACGAGTATGGCTAGATTGATTGAGCCATTATTTTTATAGTTTTTAGGTTTATAAAGAAAGTAGCCAATGATCCAAATGGTTAGCTGAATGGTTGTAGGCAGCGTGATTAAGAAGAGGATGAACATATCTTTTCCCTCATATAAGCAGCTAACTTATTTAAGTTCGTGTCTAAATTGAAATCGACTTCCACCTTTTTTCTTGCGCGGCTTGTCATCTTTTCAATTTCATCTGGATTATGCATTGCGTAAAGTATGGCTTCTTTAAGCATTCTTGGGCTTGCAGGAGGTACAAGTAAACCCGTTTTACCATTTTCAATAAGCTCAGTAATAGCATTTACTGTTGTAGTGACAACCGGAATTCCCGATGCCATGGCTTCCATAAGGACGACCGGCAGTCCTTCAGCATAACTAGCAAGTACAAAAAGATCGTGGTTTTCGTAGGCTTTTTTAACTTCATCTCTATTAAGAGCTCCTTTAAAAACGATATTTTTGCTGGCGATTTTTTCTAGCTCTTTTCTTTCAGGACCCTCTCCAATAATGGTTAAAACAACATCAATACCTTTACATGCCTCGATTAGGGTTTTAAAGCCTTTATTATGATGAAGCCTGCCTACCGAAAGCAGTTTTAAAGGAGATGAGGCATGGTGTGCTGTAAAAGGGTATTGTTCAGGGTTAATTCC
>CAZABG010000026.1:0-28334 GCA_964483465.1 uncultured bacterium | reverse complement strand
AGAATCGGTTATCGCGAGGGGGGCCAGTGTTGTCCGAGCGTAGCACACGGCCCCCCGAGCGAGAAGCCGATTATAGGAAGCGATTCTGGCCTCTAGGGGAAGACTGGGACAAGGCTTTAGCACTTTTACCCGACTTCTATATAAGTCTTTTTGCGCGAGCAAGGGCTTTCTGCAGGTGCCGGTGGGGAAACTTATCATCGAAGAGAAAAAGGTTCTCTTTACCGATGCGAGCGACAACGCCGGAATAGGAAAGAACATCCCAGAGCGAGTGAGTCACCCCCGCGAGAATAAGCTGACAATTGCGCTGCTGAAGAGACGAGTGAAGATCGAGAAGCGTAAGACACGTTGTCGCATCAATATCGCGGGCATTTTTAATTTGGAGAATAATAGCGCGCGTCGTGTCATCATCCTCCATAATCGTTTTTAGCGTATTTTCAAAAACCTCGGCCGACGCGAAAAAAAGCTCCCCCTCTACCTTTATAATACGAATGGGTTTTTTCTCGATCTGGCTCTGCTGATTAATCGACTTGAGCTCTCCCGTATCAAGCGCGGCAAACTCGACAACTTGCGGAAGAGCCGCTTTTCTTAGGTAGGAAGTGATTGAAAGAGTAATACCGATATAGAACGCGACGTCGAGAGAAAAGAAAAGGCACGAAAGAAAGGTAAGGATTAGCACAAGCCGATCGGCCTTGGTTGCTTTCAAGCAAACAAGACACTGAGGAATATTAATCAGGCTGAATGAGGTGATAATAATCAACGCGGAAAGGGCAGGTATAGGAATCATATTCACAAAGAATGCGAAGATCGAAACAAAGAGAGCAATAAATAATGAGTTGAAAAGGGCGGATAGGCGTGTTTTTGCGTTAAGATCGACATTCATTTGCGAGCGGACAGGGCTTACGGAAATCGGCATCGCTCCGATAATCGACGAAAATAGGTTGCCAAGCCCCGTCGCTAGCACCTCTTGGTTCATTGAAATGGGCTCTTTCGTTTTTGGAGTAACCGCTTTTACGGAACAAGCCGTTTCCAGCATAGAAAAGAGCGTGATTGCGAAAGTTACAGGCAGGAGCTGATTAATGATTTTGATATCAAAAGAGGGAGCATATAACGAGGGCGATAAGGAGAAATCAGAAAGCGATCCTACCAGCAGCACGCTCTCGAAAAAAGAGTTATCAAGATAATTGAAAAAATAAATCGCGCCTGTCGCGCCTATAATGGTGATGAGCGCGGCAGGAATGCGTTTATGAACTTTTTTTAAAAGATAAATGGAAACCAGACTAAAAGCGCCGACTGTTAGCGTGGCTTTATTGAAATCCACTCCCCTCGAAAATATATCCCACAGCTTTTCCATTAAAGAATAGGCTGAAGGATCAGCGGTGATTCCAAGAAAAGGGTAAAGCTGGTTAACGACAATCGTAACTAAAGATCCTGCAAGATAGCCAAGGACAACGGCATGGCTTACGAACTGGGTAAGACGGCCTAATTTAAAAAGAGAAATGATGACTTGCAAAAGCCCGATCATCAAAGAAAGCTGAATCACAAGCTGAAGGGCAAGCATCTCTCTTTCTTGAGGCAATATGTCCCGAAACGAAGTGAATAGGATGTCCGAAATCGACATCTGAATCATGATCGCGATCGTACTGACTGGCCCTGTAATTAAAGTGCGGGACGAACTAAAGAGAAGGAAAATAATCGGCGACAGCATCGCAGCAAAGATACCGCTCGATATCGGAAGGCCGGCTATTAAGGCATAGGCAATAGCTTGCGGAAGGCTCAAAAGAGCAATCTGCAGCCCCGCCATTATGTCGGCTTTCAAGGTTGAACGGTTCGTCCTTGCCAATTCATTTTTTAAAGAATTGAAGGAGAGTGTGTCGGCTTCTACAAAATAGGTCATAATAATTAAGTTACATGTTATACTAACATTCCTTAAAAACGCTATGATTCCAAAACTTGCCATTGTCGGCCGGCCTAATGTAGGCAAATCGGCCTTATTTAACCGCATCGTTAAAAAAAAGATTGCGATCGTTGATGAAGCGGAAGGGGTAACCCGCGACCGTCTTTATTCAGATGCCGAACTTTTCGGTTTTCCTTTTACCGTAATCGATACGGGAGGGATCGACCCGCGCTCGGAGGCTCAATTTAACGAACACATCAAACGGCAGGCTGAAATCGCCATTGAAGAAGCCGACACGATTGTAATGGTCGTCGATGCCATTGTCGGCCCTACCGCGCTTGATAAAGAGGTGTCAAAGATCCTTTTAAGGACAAAAAAGCCGCTTACCCTCGCTGTAAATAAAGTGGACGATTTAGGTAAAAAAGACCTTCTCATCCCTTTTTACTCGCTTGGAATTAAAGAAATTATCCCTGTTTCCGCTTCGCAAAACTGGCAGATCGCCGAGCTTTTAGAAGAAGCGTTGAAGACTTTCCCGAAAGACGCCCCTAAAGAAGAAGCGGAAGATCCTTCTATTAAAATCGCGATTGTAGGACGTCCTAATGTAGGAAAATCGTCTCTTGTTAACGCCTTTTTAGAAGAAGAGCGATGCATCGTCTCTCCTATTGCGGGAACGACGCGAGATTCCGTTGACACCCTCTATAAGGTCGACGACGAGCTCTATACATTGATTGATACGGCCGGAATACGCAAGAAAAGCAAAGAAAAGGAAGTCGTCGAAAAATACGCGGCTCTGCGCGTTGAAAAAGCGATTGAAAGATCGCAGATCTGCCTGCTTGTTCTGGATGCCAATCAAGGTATTACCGCGGAAGAGAAAAAGATCGCGACCGATATTGAACGGGCAGGCAAAGGATGCATCCTTCTACTTAACAAGTGGGATACCGTTAAAGGTTTTCGTATGGAGCACTGCTTAAAAGGAATCGAAGAAGAAGTTCCTTTCTTGAAGCACTGCCCAACTCTTTTTATCTCGGCATTAACGAGAAGAAACCTCGATAAAATCATCCCGATGGTGAAGAAAGTTTATGACGACTCACGCATCCGCATTCCTACGGGACAGCTTAATCGCTTTATCGAAGGCTGCTTAAAACGCAATTCGCCGCCGATGATCCATGGCAAACGCCTTCGAATTTACTACATGGCGCAAGTTGCCGTAGAGCCGCCTAAATTTGTTGTATTTGTTAACTACCCTGACCTCATGAGCGTCAGCTACAAAAAGTACCTTTACAACCAGTTCAGAGAGGCATATCGCTTTTCGGGCGTTCCGATCGAGCTTTACCTGCGCGGAAAAGAAAAAGCCGACCCTAACGAAGACCAGGTTGGATAAGTAGCAGCCTTTTTTTAACAGTGAGACCAGTGAGAACACTGAGATTGTTTGAGAGGGATTAGAAAGAGTTGTTGCTTTTACGGATAGATCTTCAAGTATATCTGACATTCTCATCTTTTTCTAAAAAAGTAATTTTTGCAGCTTCTCTTGCAGTTTCTCATCGGTCTCACCGGTCTCACTGTTAAAAAAAAGCTTGAGAAGAATCGAACTATCTTACGAACAGCCAGTTAGGAGAAACATTTCTCTCCTTCTGCTTTTTCTCTTTTTCTTGCGGGCTGACGATATTGTCTATTTCACGGCGCAATTGAAGATCGAGTTTTTTTCGCTCTTCATCAAGTTTATTCCACTCTTCATCTGTGAAATTGTCCTTATTCAAAGTGAAATTAGCTGCTTTATCTAAAACATCATTTGGGAACAACGCGTTAACTTCCCGATCGATCGCTTCATTTTTTAAGAGAAGTTCTTTTTCTTTTTTCTCATTTTTCTGGATACTTGTGAAGTGATCATGAAACATTTTATCCCCTTCGCGGCCGCGGCCGCTTTCGCACTATGGACGTATGCCCTCCTATCATACCAAAAACGGTTGATTCATCAAAAGTTGAATGGATCTGATGTTAAATTAAAAATTGAAGAGAAGATGGAAGGCCTCACTCTCCGAATTGTCCCCGATCTTGCCCTTCCTTTTTTACCCCCCTCTTTGATTTCTCGATTAAAAGAGAAAGGCGCAGATGAGCTTGTAAAATTAATACCTCAGATAAATGAGGAAATAGATAGGCAATTTAAAAAATATACCTTATGGGTAGTGCTTGCCGCAGCAATACTTGGCCTACTCCTCGGATTTTTGTGCGCTTTCGCGGCCTGCCCCGAAAGCTACCGCTAGCGTACCGAAGATAAAGACAAGCGAATAGGCAACCGGCACTTTATAGTACGGCTCTATGATCATTTTTACGCCTACAAATATTAAAATCGCAGCAAGCGCCCAATGTAAATAGACAAACGTTTTAAGCAAGCCTGAAAGGGCAAAGTAAAGAGATCTCAAGCCAAGGATTGCAAAAATATTTGAAGTATAAACAATAAAGGGATCCCGGGTTATTGCGAATACGGCAGGGATCGAATCAAGCGCAAATATAATATCGGAAGTCTCAACCGCAACTAAAGCCAGCATTAAAGGAGTGATCGCCCCTTTATGAATAAAATGGCCGTTGGCATCAGTCGTCACACGAAAGATCTTCTTTATTAACTTAATTACCCAGTTTTTATTAGGATCGACATCTTTCTGAGGAAACATCATCTTAAAGCCCGCGTATATAAGGAAGAGGGCAAAAATGGTTAACACCCAATGGTATTCATTTACAAGTTCAAGACCAATCCATATGAATAGAGCCCTGAATACAATCGCTCCTAAAACACCCCAAAACAGAACCTTGTGCTGATATTTTGTCTCGATCTGGAAATACTGAAAAATAACCAGAAAAACAAAAAGATTATCGACACTTAACGATTTTTCAATCAAATACCCCGCTAAAAATTCTAAGGCAGCATCTTTTCCTCTGCAATAATAAACCCCGACATTAAATAATAGAGCTAGGGCAATCCAAAAAGCGGAAGCCCAAAGCGCCTCTTTAAACGATAAGGTATGGTTATCTCGATGCCAAATGAGATCGACTACAAGCAAGATCAATATTATGACGGTAAACCAAACGAATGAGAGATCGCACATATTTGCGCACTATATTTAAAATTAAAACAAAAAGCTACAGATAGCCTTTTGACACTCTAACTCTTTGTTTGGCTGCTTTCGCGGCCTGCGCCAAAAGCTACCGCTAATGTTCCGAAAATAAAAGTAAGCGAATAAGCAACCGGCACTTTGTAATACGGCTCTATAATCATTTTCAAGCCCACAAAAATTAATATTGCTGCAAGCGCCCAGTGTAAATAAACAAAGGTTTTAAGGAGTCCGGCAAGAGCAAAATAAAGCGCCCTTAACCCCAAGATCGCAAATATATTTGAAGTATAAACAATAAATGGATCGCGCGTAATTGCAAATATAGCTGGAATTGAATCAAGCGCAAATAGGATATCGGAAGTTTCTACTGCAATTAATGCGAGCATTAAGGGAGTAATAGCCCCTTTATAAAAAAAACTACCGTGTGATTCCGTAGTAACCGGGAAAACCTTTTTTGCCAATTTAACAGCCCAGATTTTATTTGGATCAATATCCTTCTGGGGGAACATCATTTTAAAGCCTGCGTAAATCAAGAAAAGAGCAAAAAGAGTCAGAAGCCAGTGGTATTCATTTACAAGCTCAAGACCTATCCAGATAAATAATGCCCTAAATATAATTGCCCCTAAAACCCCCCAAAAAAGAACTTTATGCTGATATTTCGAATCGATCTGGAAATACTTAAAAATCATTAAAAAAACAAAAACATTATCTACGCTCAAAGATTTTTCTATTACATATCCTGTTAAAAATTCTAACGCGGATTGGCTTCCTCGGCAGTAATAAACACCTAAATTAAACAACAAAGCCAATCCAATCCAAAAAGCCGAAGCCCATAAAGCCTCTTTAGGTGAAATGACGCGGTTGCCTCTATGCCAAAAAAGATCGACTAAGAGCAAGATCACGATAACGAAAGTAAACAAAAGGGGGGATAGATCGCACATAGCGGCAATATAATTAAAATATAGATTATAATGGTAGCTATGAAAGAGCTATGGACCTTGAAATTTCTTACCCCTAATCCCATCGGGATGAAGACGATATTTTTGCCTTCCAGCAATACTAAGTCATTAAACCCCAAAGATTTGCTGGAAACACTAATTCATTTGCAAAAATTTTTTAGAGAAGTGATCGATTTGACTGAAAAAAGACCGGAAATCGATCAAATCCATCAGATCGAAGAACTTACCCGCGTAATTAAAGAAATAGATAAGTGGTTGGCAAAGAACATCCTTTTCAAGTAGAATAGTAATTTAACTCGAGCTTCCCTTTTTGGGGTTTAAGAATTTATTTTACTTCCTCGGTTTTTAAAACTGAGCTACAGCCGATATAGCACCCTTTAAGGGGAATCTCTACCGAATGGAACTGCAATGCAAGAGATTCTTCTGAATGTCGAGTCAAAAGAAATTAGACTGGCCGTCCTGAAAAATGGACAACTCCACGACCTGAATGTTGAGCGCAAAAAAGAGCGCCAGCTAACAGGAAATATCTATAAAGGAAAAGTCACCAACATCCTTCATAGCATCCAATCTGCCTTCATCGATATTAATGAAGGGGAAAATGGATTCATTCACATTTCCGATATTCTGGAAAATACAAAAAAATTTGAGCAGCTCTTCGATATGGATTTCGAAGTCGAAGAGAAACCTTCCCAAAAGAAAGAGAAGGACCACGATATTGAAGAACTTTTAAAGCCGGATCAATGGGTGCTTGTTCAGGTAGTGAAAGAGCCTATCGGAACAAAAGGGGCTCGCCTGACATCAAACGTATCGATCGCAGGAAGATACTTAGTACTTCTACCTAATTCAACGCATCGAGGCGTATCGCGCAAAATCGAAGATAGACAAGCACG
The DNA here is from genome assembly GCA_964483465.1 of uncultured bacterium. GTDB lineage: Bacteria > Chlamydiota > Chlamydiia > Chlamydiales > Parachlamydiaceae > CAZABG01. The sequence goes on along the minus strand of CAZABG010000026.1, from coordinate 21,484 downwards.
CGAGCGCCTTAAGAAATTTATCCGTTCTTTTGAAATGCCTCAAGATATGGGACTTATTCTAAGAACGGCAAGCTGCACCGCAACCCCTGAGCAGTTGATTCAAGAAACAACCGATCTAATCAAGCAGTGGGATGAAATTAAAGATAACTTTCAAAAAGCGGTTCAACCAAAACTCCTTTTTGAAGAAAGCGATATCATAAAGCGCGCTCTTATCACAGCTCTTGATAAACGCTACGATCGCATACTCGTTGATGACTACCCTACTTATCAGGCTCTTAAGAGGCAATACAGCCGCTATCAAACGGAACACAGCCTTAAAATAGAATTTTATCGTGATAAAATTCCGATGTTTGAAAGGTTTCAAGTAGAACGCGAGATTGAAAAAACGCTGCGGCGCAAAATCTGGCTGCCAAGCGGCGGCTATTTATTCTTTGATCGCACAGAAGCGATGCATACCGTTGACGTCAACTCAGGAAGAAGTCAAACGGGCGAATCGGATGTAGAAGAATCGCTTGTTCGCATCAATCTCGAGGCGGCGGAAGAAATTGCAAGACAAGTGCGTCTTCGCAATGTCGGCGGCCTTATCATCGTCGACTTTATCGACATGAAGCTAAGGAAAAACCAGCGCAGGGTTTTAGAACGTCTTAAAGATTGCATGAAAGATGATTCGGCAAAATGTACATTGCTCGGAATGAGCGAATTCGGCCTTGTCGAAATGACACGTCAAAGAAATCGCGGATCGCTCATGCAAACGATCTTCTGCGGCTGCCCTTATTGCAGCGCCTCCGGCCTTGTTAAAACTCATGAAAGCGTATCGATAGAAATTGAGCGTCTTTTAAAAAAGGTCATCGGCTACAACCAGCAATTCGGATTAAAGCTTGTTACCCACCCTGAGCTTGAAAAATACTTGTTTGTAAATGATAAAGAGTATTTAAGAAGGCTCGCAGAAGAACTTAACGCCCATTTGGAGTTTACAACTGATGATCAACTCCACATCAATGATTTTTATTTTTATTCAACCATAACCAATAAAAAGATTGAACTGTGAGCAAATACCTAGAAAGACTGCAAAGCCTAAATCTGGATCCTTTTATAGAGGCCAATCTTAAGGCGTTCTATACGAGCTATCGGGAGGCAATGGAAATTAAAGGGGAAAATCCAGCCTCATACGAACCCATTCTCGAACAGATGCTTGAATTGGTTTATAAGGAAATAAAATCCCCTCATAAATTTGAACTATTCCATGAGTGCGAACGTTATCCTGTCGATTACTACAAGTTCGGACTCGATTTTATAAGGCCTTTGATCGATTTTGAAAAATCAACCATGAGCGGCATGGAAACCTTTAAAGAGATCTTCCAAAAGATCAATCAAGGAGATAATGTCGTCTTATTTGCGAACCATCAGATTGAGCCTGACCCTCAAATTATTTCGCTCTTTTTAGAAAAAGAACTTCCACATTTAGCTGAGCATATGATTTTTGTGGCAGGTCATAGGGTTGTCACTGATCCATTAGCTATCCCTTATAGCCGCGGAAGAAATCTATTATGCATTTATTCAAAACGCTACATTGAAAATCCTCCTGAACTTAAAGAAGAGAAGTTTAACCATAATCAAAAAACTTTGAGCCGTATGCGCGATCTCTTAAGCGACGGCTCTAGATGCATCTATGTTGCACCAAGCGGCGGAAGAGATAGAAAAGACGCGAACGGCAATATTGTTTTAGCCCCATTTGATTCAAGCAGCATTGAGATTTTCCGCCTTATGGGGAAACAATCAGGCGTAAAAACCCATTTCTACCCATTGGCCATGTATACCTACGAACTCTTTCCTCCTCCTGATAAAGTTCAGGTGGAGCTTGGAGAAGCAAGAACGGTAAGGGTATCGCCTATCCACCTTGCAATCGGAAAAGAGATCGACATGGACGACTTTTTTTCAGAGCCGGATAAACATAAGCGGCGGCAAATCCGCTCAGACACGATTTGGAGTTACGTGAATGACTTATACAACAAGTTCAATACTTAAGCTGTCGCTTGCTTTGACTTTAAGCTTCGGCGTAAGCCTTAAAGCATATGAAGTCATTCCGGACGAAGCGAAGGTTCCCAAATTGCAAGTCGATTTGCAAGCGAGAACCACGCTAAAAATTAGGTTGTCTAATGGACTTGAAGCGATTGTCGTAAGCGATCCTACAACGCCTGAGTCGGCAGCAGCTCTTGTTGTTAAAGCGGGAAGCTGGCACGAAACGAAGCCGGGACTTGCCCATTTTCTTGAGCATATGCTTTTTCTCGGAACAGAAAAGTATCCGGAAGAGTCCTCCTTTGACATGGCTATAGGTAAATATAAAGGCCATTTCAACGCCTTCACGGCAAGTGATTTCACCGCCTATTATTTTTCGGTCGCAAACGCTGGCTTCATTGATGTTTTAGATATCTTTTCCCAATTCTTCCAAACTCCCCTATTTAATCCAGACGGCGTCAACCGCGAACTTAACGCGATCGATCAAGAGTTTAAAAAGAACCTCGATATTGATAGCTACCGCGAACTTAGCATATTAAGGCAAGAAGCGAACCCCTTCCATCCTTTCCATAATTTTACTTCGGGCAATTTAATCAGTTTAAAAGGGGTTTCCCAGGAAGAGCTTAAAACGTGGTATAGAGCAGCCTATTCAAGCGACAGAATGCGTCTATTTGTCCTATCGCCTCTCCCTGTTGATCAGCTTGTAAAAGAAGTCGAAGCTCGTTTTTCAAAAGTGCCTACAAGCGTCAAACCGTTGAATAAACAAACAACCGACTTTTTGAAACCGCTTTTCGGTAAATTAATTACATTCGAGCCGAAACAGAATAAATATTCTCTTGCGTTCATCTGGGAAGTTGACCTAAACGATCGCGAACATCGACCGGAAGAAACCATCGCTCACATTTTTGGGCACGAAGGTCAAAATAGCTTAAGCCAGATTCTAAAAAATGAAGGGCTTGCTACAGGGGTAAATGTCTGCTCTAACTCCCTTAGTGAAACAGAGGGCATTTTTCAAATTGAAGTGGTATTAACGCCTCAGGGCCTTAAAGAAAAAGACAAAGTGATTGGGACCGTATTCGGCGCGATTGAAAAGGTGCAAAAATCAGATATTCCTAAATCCATATTTGATGAAGTGCAGCTTACGCACAAATTGGCTTATCAAAATCAAAATCGTGAAGAGGTCGCCGATGAAGCTTTGGAAGTAGCAAGCACGCTGCCTTTTGAAAACGTTTCAAGCTATCCTGAGAAAACGTATCTAATTCAATCTTATGACGCGGAAACGATTAAGAAATTTACCGATAAGCTTGATCCTAAAAGATCGGTAATTATTCTGGCCGCACCTAAAAGCGCAACCGGCGTAAGCTATAATAAAGAAGAAGAGTGGACCAAAACGCCTTATCGCCTGGATAAGGTTGATGTTTCTCCTCTTCCTACACAATTTGAGCTTCCTTTAGCCAACCGCTTTTTACCGAAGAATTTTGATCTCATATCTCCTGAAAGTCATTTTACAACCTACGATAGAGTGCCGAAACCCGAACTTCTTATAGATGATTCCAAAGGAAGCCTCTATTTCTGGTCGGATGAATTTTATAAGGTTCCTGAGACTTACATGTCTTTTGAAATACGTCCAAGCGCGTTTCAGTACAGGAAAGGAAAAAACCAGGCCCTCTCTGACCTGTTTGTTAAAATCTACACTTTTAAATTGCTCGAACTTTCCCATGAAGCAAGCCTTGCCGGCACGGATATCGTTTTTAAATCGACTCCAAAAGGGTTTATTTTAAATATTGACGGCTATTCGGATAGATCTTACGAAATTTTATCCGAGCTTGCAAAAGAGCTTCAGAATATGCAGGTTTCAGAAGAGCTCTTCTCGACTCAACTCGAAGAGCTAAAAAGAGATTATCAGAATCAGCTTTTGAGCCCTCCTTATGAACAGCTGCGCGCTTATTTCCTAGAAGATCTAGTAGGAACCGCAAGCATTAAGCAAAAGATGCAAGCCGCCAAAAAAATTAGCTTTGAAGAGTTTCAGGTTTTTGTAAACAGCCTTTTCGAAAAAGCCTATACGGCAGGCCTTGTGATAGGAAATATCAATCAAGAAGATGCCAAAAAAGCCGCAAAGCTTGTTCTCGATTTAAATAAACGAGGCTACCCTCTAAAAGAACAAAAGAAGCTTCAATTTAGAAATCTGGAAAAAGGGCCTTTTACCATAGAACACAAGCTGAAAGGGGAAAATTCCGCGCTTATCCTCGCCATTGAAGACGCTCCTTTTAATAGCGAAAATAGGGCCATCAATCAGCTTCTTGGCATGGGCTTAAGAGACGCCTACTTTAAAGTGCTAAGAACGGAACAGCAAACCGGTTATGTCGTAAGGGCTTCAAATGAAGATGTTTTTAAACATCTCTATCAAGTCTTTATCATCCAATCTTCTACCTATTCTCCCGTAGAGCTGCTTTTTAGAACGGAAGCCTTTTTAGACAACTACGCAAGGCTCATTCAAGATGAGATCACAGAAGAACGCTTTAACCAAATGAAAAGCGCCTTAATCGTAAGCCTTAAAGAAAAACCCCAAAATCTTGAAGCCATGGGAGAACTCCTATTCAAACTAGGATATGAATTTGAGGGTAATTTCAACTGGATCCAGGAAAGAATCGACACCCTGCAGGCCCTTGATTACAAAACTTTTATTGAAAAGGGAGCAAAATTAATAGGCAGGCAGAACCCAAAAAGGCTTGCGATTTTCTTGTCGGGATCCCATTTTGGCAGCCTTCAATATAAGCCCTTGAAAGCAGGCAGTAGAAATTAAAGCCTGAAACGGTTTACACTATTCAAATATTTATGGAAGAAACACATAAAATCTACATCGACCGTCTTAGAAAAGGGCTATCTGAACAAATCGAGTTAGACCTTGAGCCATCTTTTATGAAGGTTCAAGAAAAAGAGCTCAAATTCGATAAGCCAATCCACATCGAAGGTGAAGCCTATCTTGCCGAAAACGATCTTATAATTAAAATTTCAATTACAACCGAAGCTAAGATGACCTGCTCGATTTGTAACAAACTAAGCCCCTATACAATCGACATAAAAGACTTGACGCATGTCGTTCCTATAGATGAAATTAAGGGGCATATTTTTGAACTTCCCCCATTTATTCGGGAAGCTATTTTACTAGAAGTCCCGTTTGTAGTAGAATGTTCGAATGGAAAGTGCCCCGAAAGGAGCCAAATCCAAAAATTTCTGGCCGACCCCAAGAAGAAACAAACTGATGAAGGTTATCGGCCCTTTAAAGATTTATAATTGAGGAGTATCTGAACAATGGCTGTACCACGTAATCGTCTTTCAAATTCAAGACGTAACATGAGAAGATCACACCATGCCAAAAAACCTAAAAGCTTAACCGTTTGCCAAAATTGCTCGACTCCGATTCTTCCGCACCGAGTATGCGCATCTTGCGGTCACTACGGTAAAGAAGCTATTTTGGACGCTAAGGCATAATCGCTTTGAGGCGGATCGGGATTGATCTAATGGGCTCCGATGCGGGCCCAACGACACTCTATGAAGCAGTTGTTCAAGCAAGCATTGAACATCCCCACGATTCGTTTCATGTTTATGTAACGAACAACGTTTCGCTTCCTCTAAATCCACGCATAAAAATCATCGCCGTAAGCGACGAAATTAATATGCATGACGATCCTATCCGCGCTATTAAGGCAAAAAAGAATTCGACCCTGCTTGCCGGAATCAAACAAATTAAAAAGCGAAAGATCGACGCCTTTATAACTGCTGGTAATACAGGCGCGCTTATCGCCCTCTCTTCTTTGTATCTTCCAAAAGCACCCGGCATTAAACGGCCTGCCCTTCTTGCAACTTTACCTACTGTGCATAAACCGGTATCGGTTCTCGATGCAGGTGGAACGGTTCAATGCAAAGCGCCCCTTCTTGCCCACTTCGCAGAACTCGGCCTTAAATATCATTCAAAAGCCTTTAATATTGAAAGACCTCGTTTTGCCCTTTTAAACATCGGTGTCGAATCAAAAAAGGGAACGCAGGAAAGACGCGAGGCCTATGAAAAACTTAATAGCCTTGATTTGCCAGGTGAATTTATCGGCAATATTGAAGGACGGGATCTCTTTTCAGGTAAAGTAGATGTTATTGTAACCGATGGCTTTTCGGGAAATCTTCTTATCAAAACGGCCGAAGGAACGGCTACTTACCTCTTTGAAATGCTTCATGGCGAACTTAATGATCACGGCAAAAGCCTTTATAAAAAGTTCGACTGGATGGAACATCCCGGCGCAATCGTGCTCGGCGTTGAAGGCATCGTGATGAAATGCCACGGCTCGATAAATAAAAAAGCCCTCCTCTCCGGCATCAACGGCGCGCTGAAACTCCTCTAATCATTAGAATTCTCTACTCAATAACTTTTTTAACAGTGAGATTAGGCAGCCAAGTTATTAACTTAATGAATTATGTACCTCTCACTGTTCTCCTAAGTAACAAATTTATTTTCTTCTCTAAAGTCTCCGCGTCTCTGCGCCTCTGCGTTAAAAATTCAACTTTTATTTGGTCTATACGAATGGCTGGATACAATTCTCTGTAAAATATTTAACTTTAGAGGCGCAAAGACGCTGAGACTTTAGAGAGAAACAATTTTAAAATTTTTTACAATAATGATCTTGGATGATCGCGGTCATCCTCCTGCTCACTTTTAAAATATGCTTTAAGCCATTAACACCTTAGATCGCCTGGTTGAAAGCCTGCGTCGTCATCTCCCCATACCAACTCATTGCGACACCATTCTTAGACTTAACTGAACGCACATTCATGATTTTCTCTTGCGCTTTTTGGGTCAGAGGATACTCAAGCATATTTCCGATAAACAGCACTTTCAAATTTGTGAAATAGTTAAATAATTCAATCATGTCTTCGTGAATGATAGGAGTATCTAATAGTAGCCTTGTAATTCTTTCACGCAGATTGGGAGATTTTAAAAGGTCTTTGAGCCCGTCTATCCCAATGTTATAGCATTGTCCGATCATCAGGGTATTCAGCTTGGGTATCTGTGTAAACAAAGGAACGGATTTATGGCTTATCGTTGCATTATACACTTCAAACGTATGCAAAGTCTCAATCAACTGTCCCTGCATCAAATGATGAAAAGCTTCATCATTTAGTGTCGGACAGTTAATTAATCTTAAAGTGGTTAATGGAAGCTTACTTAGCTCTTGAAATTGCGAAGGAGTAATGAGTGTCGATCCTTGTATGGTTAATGTCTCAAGCGTACTTGGCAGAAACGTTAACGTGCTAAGACCTGATGTGTTTAAATTAAGATGCTTTAGTGTGCTTGGCAAATGGCCATCAAGGTCTTCGCTTCCGAAAGCTGACATCGGATCGGTGTTTTGAATCGATAAAGACACCAAGGCTTTGGCTCTTTTTAAAAAATCTTGCAATCCATTTATATAAAAAAGACCGCTTAAATCACCAATAGACAAGGAATGGATTCCATCGGAAAGATGGTTCATTATTTTTAGGCTAAAGGGGAAATCATTCCAGGTTAACTGCCTTAAATTAGGTAGCGCTTTTAAAACGGCGATGACTCCCTCTTCGCTAATTTTGTTATCTCCTCCAATTACAAGCGAAGTCAAAGTGGGACACTTAGCGATCCTAGCAAGCACCGTATCGTTGAAGGCTACTACCGACATAGATGTCGCTTGGTTTAGATTCAATTCCCTTAAGCCCGCAGGTAAAGTTAACCCGGATAAGCCTGTCGTCGTCAAAAAACAGGATGTCAATGTTAAATGCTCAAGCTTTGTAAACTTGGCAATCAACGGAATCATCGTGTCATTTACGCCGGGCGCCATCATTCTTAATTCCACTGCCCGGCTTTGAAGCCCTGCATCTGAGAGTATCGTCGTAAGACTTGCAGATGTAAGAGAAACGCAGCTCCACACATTAAGTTCTAGACGCTTTAACTGCTTTAAATGAGGAATTAACTGCAGTCCTGCATCTGTTAAGGTTTGCATATTGCAATCGGCACGCGGACGAATTCTTAGCTCTTCAAGATTAGGACATGCCATCACAATCAATTGCATGAGATCATTGTCAGCATCATTTAATGAAAGGGTTTTTATAGATGCTCCTTCCGCTTTAACTTTAGCTTTAATTTGATCTAATGTTTCCAAACCCTGATGAGAGGAGACTTCATTAATCTCTCCTTGAAACACCCTTTTAGCGACTTTAGAGCTCTTGGCAAGACCAAGAGCTACTTTTTGATAAAGAGAATCATTCCCGTTTAATCCATAATAATCGCAGGCATTTTTCATCCATCTCAAAACACCCTGCGACAAGGTTGCAAAGTCTCGTAGATCTTTCGTCTTCTCTACAAACATCCCAAGAAGCGGCGCTTCCTTGCCATTGACCGTATACGTTTCTGTACGACCCAAACCCATTAATTTAAGCATCATTCATCCCTGTAATTTAAATACCCTTAAAACTTCTATATGGAGTGAACAAAAGATTCATATGACTCAGAAAACTCTCCGCCGCCTAACATCACATCCCCGTTATGTTCTTTTATGGGCCTAAGATGGAAAAATACTTTTTCCTGAGCCTTAAACGGGATCTCGAGCGCGTTATTTAAATTAACCACTCTAAGCATTTCCCAATTATTTAACGATTCTGCCGCATCTTCATGTAAAACCTCGCTATCAAGATAAAGGTGAGTAATCTTTGAAGCGAGCACCTGTGAAGAAAACAAACGCTTTGCCCCCTTAGCACCCAAAGAATAACATTGTCCAAGCATTATTATTTTTAAGTTGGGAATTTGCTCTAAAAAAGCCACAAGTTTTGATGTGAATGCGGAATTATAAAATTCTACCCCTTCAAGTGTTGAACTGATGGTACCCGACATTAAATGCTCAAGAGATTCATTGTTAAAAGTTGGGCAGGCTAGAAGCCTTAAGGATTTTAGAGGAAGATTTGCAAGGCCTTTGAAAGCAGACGGATTGATCCAGCTAATCCCGCTAATTTCAAGGGATTCAAGGCTAGTTGGAAACCCATCTAAATGCAAAAACCAACTTGATTGCACACTAAAATGTTTTAGCGCTGGAAGCGATTTGATTTGAGCGTCGGTAAAGCCATTTGCCAGTTGTAAAGTTACGGATACCAAACTTCTTTTCATGCTAAAGAACGTATTAAACGTAGTAGGGTCTATAAGAGTGCAATCTCCTAAATTCAACTTGAGAAGTGTATTTGGCAGACTCAATAGTGAAACGGAAGAAAGCTGCGGCCCTTGCACTGAAAAGGCCGTTAAATTAGGCAGAGCATTAATCGTGGCTTGCATTTGTTCATCGCTTGAAGCGCTCACCCCTCCTAAACTAAGCGATCTTAGTTGTGTGCTTCCTGCAATATTTTTTAAAAGCGCATCTGAAATGTATGTCCCTGGAAAGGCATTGGAATTTATCAAGGTAAGATCTTTTAAAGAGCTTGGCAATACAATCGCAGCAATGCTTGCTTCGGGCATTCCTACAGACCATAAATAGAGTTTTTCTAATTTTGTGAATTTTGAAAGGATGGGGATCAAGGTATGTGATATTAGAGGCGACATTAAAGACACTTCAACCATTTGCGTCTGAAATTGTGCTGTTGAAAGCAGCGTGTCAAATTGGCTAATACCAATAAAAGCATTCCAGGCATTATACTCGAAGCGTTTAAGCTTTTGCATTTTTGCAATGTAGGGAACGCTCGCATCGGTCAAATGGAGAAGAGCCGCATCTTGACGGGCTACAATTCTTAGAGTTTCTAAATTTGGACAGGTTTCCTGAAGGACCTTAACGAGCTCATCATTCAGATTATTAAGGTAGACGGAAGTCCAGTTAGCTCCTTCTTTTTTTATTTTATCGATCATCTCCTGAATGGTTAATAGACCCTGTCTCACAATGGGTTCATCGCTTTCTTGTTTTGCAGGGGCAATCTTTTCACCTGCCGCTTTTGTTTTCCCAAGCGCTTGCGATACTTTTAATCTGAAGGGATGATCAGCCGGCAGCGCATAGGTATCGATTGCCTTACTGACCCATTTTAAGGTGCCGTGGGATAGTTTAGTGAAATCGTGCGAAAGCGACTGTAATTTTGTTAGAACAGGAACCTCTTTTCCGTTCACACTAACTACCGTAGGTGCAGTTCCAAACCAACTACCCACATAATTTACCGCTGCTTTCATAAATCCTCCAAAAAACATTTTCTGTTTTAAGGAGTAAGAAAAATAAAAGAAAGCTGAAAATTATTTCTCTAGATCGTGAAGGTCGACCGATTGGCCTGGCTCGATTGTGAAAAATCTTTCTGTCGTTCTTTCGCGTTGTAGTATTTGTTGAGGCCCTTCTCTTGATTCATCTGCCATTTGAAAAGTTAAAAAATGCATGCCGATCGAAGTTTTCGACCCGAGCAGCCGATGGGCTTCAAGCGCATCTAACGGATCAAGATGATTCGTTTGCATGAACCAGCGAGGTTCATACGCGCCGATCGGTAAAAATGAAACCTTAGGAGGTCCATACTTGGATGAAATCGTATTAAAATGCGATCCAAACGCCGTATCGCCCGCAAAATAGAGATACTCTCCTCCATGATGAATTAGAAAGCCCCCCCATAACGTGCGGTTGCGATCATTCCACCACCTCGCTGAAAAATGTTCCGACGGAACAAACGTAAATCCTCGATAATCTTCCCACCAATCGAGTCCGATTACGGGATCGATTCCTTTGCCTTTAAGATAGACATCATTGCCAAGGCCCGTAAGAAAAACAGGATGAAACTTTTCCTCGAGCGCTTTTAATGTGGAAAGATCCATGTGATCATAGTGATTATGAGAAATGAGCACGTAATCGATAGGGGGCAGATTTTCAAATGCGATGCCGGGGTCATGATGTCTTTTTGGCCCCATAAACGAAAAAGGAGAGGCCCTTTCGGAGTACATCGGGTCTGTTAAAATGTTAATCCCTGACCACTGAATCAAAAAAGTCGAATGATTAATAAATGTTATGCGTAAAATATCTGAGTGTTTAGGCGGAATAGATTGTTTAATCTCGACATAATCCGGCCAAGGTTCGGGCTTTCTCGTAAGCATCCATTCAATAACTTGGCCTGTATTGACCGGTTTATGTTCTCTATTAAAAAAGGTTTTTCCATTAAAATGATCGCTTTTCGGCCCCTCATAGTATATGGGAGCCGGCCAAAAAATAAGGATGGAAAGGATGATCGCAACAAATAAGAAAATACCCATTAATTCCAATTTATCCTGTCCTTGTTTTAGCGGTAAACCCTATTCTGAATGCTGCGAACCTTTCCATAAGGGCGCAAAACCCATTAAGCCTGTGCAACTTATGCGATCTCGGTATGCGGCATACGCCCTAAAACTTGCCGATTATATCATGGATACTACCGATCCTCTCTCCCCCCATTGTGAAAAAAAACGCTCCAAGTGGAAAGAAAATATTTTAGATTTCGGCAATCTGCAGTTTACTGGTCTCGATATCCTAGAGGAAAGGGAGGATACCGTTACCTTTAAAGCCCACCTTAAACAAGGCAATCACGACCTAAGCTTCACTGAAAAAAGCCTTTTTACCCACATTGACGGCCGTTGGCGCTACCTCAAAGCGCTTAAGATTGAGTAAACCTCAAGCTTTTTTTTGACAGTGAGCCTAGTGAGAAACAACATGAGACAATGAGAGTCTCCCTATTCATTAATGAGGATAAACGAACCTCTCACTGTTCTCATGTAGCTTCTCACCGGTCTCACTGTCAAAAAAAATCTATAACCCTCCCCACTTTATAGTATAGCCTTGCTACGTAAACACAAAAACAGTATCATTTGCCTCACTTTATGCGGCCATGGCGGAATTGGTAGACGCGCTAGATTCAGGTTCTAGTCGGGCTTGCCCGGTGGATGTTCGAGTCATCTTGGCCGCAATCTTAAAATCGGTTATACTATATCCCAAATGTTTCAATACGATCCCAAGAAAATTCGCAACTTTAGCATCATAGCCCATATCGACCATGGTAAATCTACCATCGCGGATAGGCTACTTGAAATCACCAACACCGTCACAAAACGGGAAATGCAAGAGCAGCTTCTCGACGATATGGACCTTGAACGTGAACGGGGCATTACCATTAAAGCCCATCCTGTCACGATGCAATACACGGATAAGGACGGTGAAACTTACGAAATCAACCTGATCGACACGCCGGGCCACGTTGACTTCACTTACGAAGTATCCCGATCCCTTTCCGCCTGCGAAGGAGCTTTGCTTGTTATTGACGCAGGTCAAGGGGTGCAAGCGCAAACGCTTGCAAACGTCCACCTCGCGATTGATAGAAACCTTGAAATTGTTCCCCTCATCAATAAAATCGACTTGCCTACTGCCGATGTGGAAGGAACAAGGAAACAAATCGAAGAGGTCATCGGACTCGACGCAAGCGAAGCGATTGCTTGCTCCGCTAAATCGGGTATTGGTATCGATCAGATTCTCGATAAAATCATAAAATTGGTTCCTCCTCCAAAACTACGTGACGATAATCATCTTCGAGCGCTCGTTTTTGACTCGCATTATGATACCTACCGCGGCGTTATGGTTTATATTCGCGTTGTCAGCGGAGAAATTTCAAAAGGCTCCCTCATAAAAATGATGGCGAGCGATAAAAACTTTGAAGTTCTGGAAGTGGGTAAATTCAGACCGAAAGAAACGCCATTTGAAAAACTTCGCGCAGGTGAAGTGGGCTACATGATAGCAAATATTAAAAATACCGCGGACGTAAAAATCGGCGATACGATCACCCTCCAGAAATCACCCGCGCCGGACGCGCTTCCCGGATTTAAAAACGTAACTCCAGTCGTATTTGCAGGCATATATCCGATCGATGCAGGCGATTTCGAGGCATTAAGAGAAGCGTTGAATAAACTGCAATTGAACGATTCGGCTCTCCATATTGAACAAGAATCAAGCCAAGCGCTCGGTTTCGGCTTCCGTTGCGGCTTTTTAGGACTTCTGCATTTAGAAGTTGTGTTCGAGAGGCTGCAAAGAGAATTCGATGTCGATATTATCTCTACCGCTCCCTCCGTTATCTACAAATTTACCTTGAACGACGGCACCGTTAAAGAAGTGGACAACCCGGTCTACTATCCTGATCCTTCGCAAATTTCTTCCGTAGAAGAGCCTTATGTGAAATGCCACATTATTGCCCCGAATGATTACATGGGTGCAATTATGGCGCTTGGCATGGAAAAAAGGGGCAGTCTTACCAAGACAGAAACCATCGACGCCAAACGGATCATGCTGACCTACCGTTTTCCCATGAACGAGATTATCACCGATTTCCATGACAAATTAAAATCGATTACGAAAGGATACGGCTCATTTGACTATGAACCTGATGGCTATGAAGATAGCGATATCATCAAGCTTGAAATCAGAGTTAACGAAGAGCCCGTTGATGCCTTCTCTTGCCTTGTGCACCGTACAAAAGCCGAATATAAAGGGCGAGCCATTTGCGAAAAACTCGTTGAAGTAATCCCTCAACAGCTTTTTAAAGTACCTATCCAAGCTGCTATCGGCGGAAAAGTCGTTGCCCGCGAAACCATTCGCGCCATCACAAAAAACGTGACCGCAAAATGCTACGGCGGCGATATTACCCGTAAACGCAAGCTGTGGGAAAAGCAGAAAAAGGGTAAGAAAAAGATGAAGGAGATCGGCAAGGTCAATATCCCTCAAAGCGCATTCATGGAAGTATTGAAGACATGATGTTTTTAGAGTCTGAGCTGGCAGAATTAAAAAACGCTAAGATCCCGAATCATATTGCTATCATTCCTGACGGCAATCGAAGATGGGCAAAATCTGAATCGTTAAAGCCGGGTAAAGGGCATGAAAAAGGCGTCGACCTAATAATGAATACGGTTCTCGCCGCAAAAGAGCTTGGGATCAAAGCGATTACTTTTTATGGATTTTCTACTGAAAATTGGAGGCGCTCTCAAGAAGAAGTAGATCTACTCCTTTGGCTTGCCGAGTGTTTTTTAGTTCAGGAAACGCCCAAAATGATGAAAGAAAATATCCGTTTTAGGTCTCTTGGCGATTTAAGCCGCCTCTCTCAGCACTTACGCGATGTCTTTATAAATACGGCCGAAACCACAAAAAACAATAATGGAATCGACTTTGTGATCGCGATGAACTACGGCTCTCGCGACGAAATAGTACGGGCTACCAAAAAAATCGCTGAAAAAGTTAAAGACGGATCTCTTAATCTTGATGAGATTAATGAAGACCTTTTTGCCGCTCATTTAGACTCTCATCCTCTCCCTGACCCCGATTTATTGATACGAACGAGCGGAGAAAATCGCATTTCGAATTTTCTTTTATGGCAACTTTCCTATGCGGAGTTGTATACTATACCTTTAAAATGGCCCGAATTTACCCCTAAGGATTTATTTGAAGCCGTGAAAACCTATCAGGAGAGAGAAAGAAGGCAAGGTCTTTAAATATGAATAACTTAACTTCACGGCTTCTTGTATCGCTCGTCGTTACGATCTTCATTCTGCTAGCGATCTACTTTTCAGCATTCACTCTTTTTAGACCCGTATTCACTTTGATTACGGCCGCCTTTATCGGAGCTGCCCTCTGGGAATTCTACCACATTGCGAAGGGCAAAGGATTTGACCCTCTATCGGGACTTGGAATCATCGGATCGATTGCTTTTGTCTATATTAGTTTTCTTGCGACAGAACATCCGAACTACGATGTTGTTCCTTTTGCGCTCCTAATAACTTTGGTTATGATCGGATTTGGCATCTTTTTTTATTCAAGATCGCAGCCGCTTGTCAATTTATCGATCACTTTCTTTGGCCTGCTTTATTTGACTATCCCTTTGAGCTTGATGATCCCTATCAACTTCGACTACGGAAGAAGGTATTTAATCTATCTGATTATGGTAACGAAGTTTACCGACATCGGAGCCTATTTTATCGGTAGCTACTTTGGAAAAACCAAGCTCGCTCCTTATATCAGTCCAAAAAAGTCGTGGGAAGGCGCGATTGGCGGCTTTTTAATCGGCGTTCTTGCTAGCTTCCTTTTCACCCTTTTTTACCCAAAACTCGATATTTCGCTCGGGGAAAGCTTATTGCTAGGCTCGCTTATCTCTATTGCCGCCCAATTTGGCGATTTGACCGAATCATTATTGAAGCGTGATATGGGAGTTAAAGACTCAAACCATCTGCCGGGCCTTGGCGGAATGCTCGATGTCGTCGATTCTCTTGTATTTACGACCCCGCTTTTGTATTTTTACCTCAAAAGAGGGTTCTAAGAGCCGGAACTTTCTCGTTTATTTGTCTTGAGATTCAAGGAGATTTTATAGCATATTTTTGCTTTGGAAGCTCCTTAGCAATATAGACAAATTTACTGAGGGCAAAAGAGCGTGAACATCAAACCCATAAACTGAAATTTTCAGGTTAAAATGATTATTACAATTGACGGTCCCGTCGCAACTGGTAAAAGCACTATAGCTAAAAAACTTGCTGAATCGATTGGCTATATTTACTATGACACCGGCGCTATGTACCGTGCAGTTGCTTTGCAAGCTCTTCGGAAAAAAATCGATATCAATGATCTAAATGCCCTTGATGAACTTTTAAAGAGTTTTGATTTTCGTATTAAGTTTAACCGCGGCGAAAGATCATACGTATTAAACGGCGAAGATATTACAAATGATATCCGCACCGAAGAGGTTTCTAATTTTGCTTCGAAAGTTTCGGCCATTCCCCAAGTGCGTGAAAAACTAGTTGAGCTTCAGCGCTCGCTTGCGCAAGGCCTTAACGCCGTTTTTGAAGGGCGTGACATGGGAACGATCGTATTTCCTGACGCCTCTCTTAAAATCTATTTAACGGGTCGCGATGATGTCAGAGCGAAACGCCGTTTTGAAGAGCTAAAGGCAAAGTACCCTGATACCTGCCAAAATCTTACTATGGATCAGGTTCTCAAAGATCTGCACGATCGAGATGAGTTTGATATGAACCGTCCTATCTCTCCTTTAAAAAAAGCAGACGATGCTTATGAAATCGATACATCCGATCTCTCGATTGATGAGGTCGTATTTAAAATTCTTGAGTGCCGCGACTTGGCTTCTGCCGCTCGCAAAAAGAAGAAATGATCCCCGTCTTTCGAACTATAAAGATTGTCGACGGAAAAATCCTCAATTGGGACGCTCAACTTAAACAACTTGAATCCGATTTCGGCAAATCTATTACCGTCCCCCCTTTTTCCGTCCCAAAGTCAGGCACGCATCGATTGCGCATAACGGCAGGATGCGAGACGCTTATAGAGATCGAGCCTTACACGCCCCCCAAGCAAATACGTCTCACCCTTTTTCCTGAACCGATTGATAGCGCAAAAATTAAAACGCTTGCGTATCGTTTACGAGGATTTATCCGCGATTATGCTAAATCAAAAGGCTTTGATGATGCGCTGGTCGTTTGCAAGGAAGGGTTTTTAACCGAGGCGTCCAATGCTAATTTTTTCTATGAACATAAGGGGATATACTACACGCCGGATCCTTCTTTACCCTTTCTTTTCGGGCTCTCAATCCGTTCATTAAATTTTTCATTTGAATATGTAAAAATAAAGCCCCACGAGATACCTCATGGGGCGAAGATCTATCTTTGCAATTCGCTTATAGGCGTTATGCAAACCACTTATTCTTCAAGCTGAAAGAAGTAGCTGCAAATAATACTTTTGCCACTTCACCTAATAGGAAAGGAATAAGGCCAACAGCAAGAGCAGTATTTACGCCTATCATTAAGCTAAGGACCGCGGTACCTGAAAGGAGTATGACCCCCAAGCTTGCGGAATAGAAGAAAAGAGCCGATTTAAAACTATTTTTTGCCATGCCGGCGATGTAGGCTGCAGGAACAAATCCAAGAAGGTATCCCGATGTGGTTCCGAACATCCATAGCGGCTTTGAAATACCCAAAGCAAGCACAGGAAGACCGATTGTCGCTTCCGCTAAATAAAGCAGCACCGATAAAGCCGCTTCTTTACTGCCGAGCGTCATGCCAAGGATTATGATTCCAAGAGATTGAAGGCTAACAGGCACAGGTCCTATAGGAATAGAAATTCTTGCTAAAATAACAAGCAGCAGGCTTCCTAAAACGATGCGCATCAGGCTCAGCGCCGGTTTCACTTTCTCTGATTTTATTACGGTATCTGGTTGCATGGGATGTCTCCTAAAAAGGATATTATTACTTCTTAAAAGAATTATCGGGAAGCAAAATGGCGCCCTCTTGTAAAATGCAGGGCCTATGGCAGACAAAACCGCAATCACACCGACCCGCAGAGAAGATTTTCCTGAGTGGTACCAACAAGTTGTAAAGGCCGCGAAAATGGCCGAAAACTCCCCCGTCCGAGGATGCATGGTTATCATGCCCTGGGGCTACGGCGTATGGGAGCAGATTCAAAAAATTCTTGATAAAAAGATTAAAGAAACGGGCCACGAAAACGCCTACTTTCCGCTCTTTATCCCAATCAGCTACCTTGAAAAAGAGGCGAAGCACGTCGAGGGTTTTGCAAAAGAATGCGCCGTTGTAACGCACCATCGTCTTGAAGAAAAAGACGGCAAGCTCGTCCCGACAGGCGAGCTTGAAGAGCCGCTTATTGTCCGCCCCACTTCAGAAACCATCATAGGCGAATCGTTTTCCCGCTGGGTCGAATCGTGGAGAGACCTGCCCCTTCTTATCAATCAATGGGCAAACGTTGTTCGTTGGGAGATGCGTCCGCGAATTTTCCTCCGCACCGCTGAATTCCTCTGGCAAGAAGGCCACACGGTTCATGCGACAGAAAAAGAAGCGCGTGAAGAAACGCTTAAAATGCTTGAAGTCTATCGCTCCGTTGTAGAAGACCACCTTGCCATTCCGGTTATACTCGGCGAAAAATCCGAGGGCGAAAGATTCCCTGGCGCAGACAGCACCTATACGCTCGAAGCGATGATGCAAGATAGAAAAGCGCTTCAGGGCGGAACGTCTCATTACCTCGGCCAGAACTTTGCGAAAGGATCCAACATCCGTTTCACAAACAAAGAAGGCGAGCTTCAATATGCCTACACCACTTCTTGGGGTATCACCACGCGCCTTATCGGCGCAACTATCATGACGCATGGCGATGACGACGGCCTACGCCTTCCGCCCTATGTTGCTCCAAAACAAGTCGTGATCATCCCTATCATTCCAAAACCGGAACTAGAAGACGCGATACTTGCCGAGGCCGATGCCCTTGCCCGCAAAATATCTTCTCAAACCTACAAAGATGATCCGGTTCGCGTGCACGTTGATAAACGGGATATCCGCGGCGGCGATAAAACGTGGGAATGGATCAAGAAAGGCGCGCCTATCCGTATTGAAATCGGCCCGCGCGACCTTGAAGAAAAATCGGTCATGCTGATGCGCCGCGATAAACCGCATAAAGAGAAGAAGAAAGTCGCCTTTGCCGATCTTGCTTCCCAAATCGTGACTGAGCTTACCGAGTATCATAATGAACTCTTTGCCTCCGCGAAAAAGTTCCGAGATGAAAACGTATATACGCACCTCAAGACCTATGACGAATTGAAAGCCTTTTTTGAAGACGACGCGAAAGGCGGCTTTGTCCGTGCGAAATGGTGCGGCGATTCCTCTACCGAAGAGCCGCTCAAAGAGTTCAAGGTCACAATCCGCTGTCTTCCCCTCGATCAAAGTGGAACGCAAGGGACCTGTATTCTTACAGGTAAGCCAGCAACCATCGACGCTATCTTCGCGAAATCCTACTAATTGTTTTTAAAGTAATGCAGCAGAGCTGCATTACTTGACAGTCGGGAACAAGTGTAACCCTTGTTCCCCGCTGCCCTCGGTGCGGTTACACTCGCTTCCTATAATCGGCTTCTCGCTCGGGGGGCCGTGTGCTACGCTCTGATAACACTGTCCCCCCTCACGATAACCGATTCTAGTTTGCGATTGTAACCTGCGGGGCGGCTATCGCCGCTTTGACATTCACCGCGGCTAACGCCGCGTCGCCGCCTTCGGACGGCGAAATAAAATCATCTCAGACAACGAACCTAAGCAAAGAGACTGTTTTTAACCGCGAAAATTTCTATGAAAATGCTTCAATCTAAAAACAATAGTATCTAGATGGTGGTTTCGTACCGTAAATTTTAAAAAAGGCATCAGCATAATTTTCTTCATAGCTTGGAGTTAAGCAACCAAACTGATCTAATTTGTAGAATGTGATTATTCCATAAGATAAATAAATCGCAGGCAATTCTTTATCATAATCATCATTAATGTCCTTAAAAACTATTAACAACGACAATTTATATTCATTTATAGGGGGGTTATTTATATATTGTTTCACATAACGAGAATTTTTTATTAAAACTATAAAATCCTCCGTATAATCAATTATTAATTTACGCGCATCTTGACAATCTAGGTGTTGCTTAGAATAAAAATTAACATTTAAACTATTAATATTTTCAGGAGCTGAAACACCCCTTCCAAAACACTCTAAATTATATTTTTTCTCTCCTAACTTGACCATTTGTTTAAGAGTGTTCTCAATAAACATATAATCAGTGCAGCTAGATAGAACTAGGAAGAGACAAACTAAAATTATTTTGATCATTAGTTAAGTAACCGTTTTGAATATTTCTTAAGATGTTCTTTAGAATTTTTGCATAGTTTATCACAGCAATCATTTTCTTTATGGTCAATTTCGTCTCGTTTCATTTTTTTTTGACTGTGCAACTGTTACAATTTTTAGATGAATTTAGATAATTAGATTAAAGTTCGCTTTCTTAAATAGTCGATGCGAAAGAGCGACAGTGTTTAAAAACTATGAAAACTAAGGTTTCAATCACTTCTCATATTTGAACATTGATCTAAGATGATATTGAAAACACACTTAGTGGGGGAATTGAAATTTCGTAAATTCATCTTTCTTTGGTAACTGCAATAAGGATAGGTATAGCTGTCAGCTGTATTGCCATTGAGAAAATAATTAGTGATATAAGTGAAGTATCATAAAGAAATCCCATTATCGCGCTTCCTAAAAACCATGAAATACCGAAAAACATATTCAGTGTTCCATAAGCGGTTCCTCTTTTATGCATCTGGACTAGATCGGCGACAACCGCGCGTATAATCGATTCTTGAGCGCCTAGACCCACTCCCCAAAGAATCATCCCCATGAGGGCAAAATTGAAGTTTTCCATGAAGACTAACGGAGCAAAAAAAGAAGAAATTAACGTGATAATAATTAAAACTGAAATTCCCTTTGCATCATACAGTCTTCCAAAAATGAGCGCCGCAATTCCATCGGCTGCCATAGCAACGGAAAAAAATATAGGAATCCACACACTAGAAATAACTTTCGCCTTTTCAAAGTGATACGCTATCAAAGAAAAATCCACATAACCCGCCGCAACACAAGAGACGGCTAAAATATATAACCAATATTTTTTGGAAAACCCTTCTACTTTTATACCCTCTCTTTCTACCTCTAATTCCTGAGGGCGTGGATATAAGAATCGCGCTACCGCCAAAACACTTAACGCGCATAGGGCCGGAATCAAAAGAATGACAAAACTGGTTTGATAACTACCTTGAAAATACAAAACAGCACTAATAATCAAAGGTCCGGTAATAGCCCCGATCTGATCCAAAGCTTCATGCAAGCCAAATCCCCACCCTCTACCTGTTTCTTTTGTCGCATACGAAAGCATTGCATCCCTTGCAGGGGTGCGGATTGCCTTGCCAAGACGCTCAAGTATCATTAACGCTGCTGCAAAAGGCCAATTCCCTGCTAAAGCTAATAAGGGAACAGCAATTAGGTTTATGAAATATCCTATGAAAGTGAATAACCAGTATTTACCTGTTTTATCGCTTATATACCCAGAAACGAGTCTGAACCCATAACCGATTAACTCTCCTAATCCAGCTACAATACCGACGGCGGTTCCGCTTGCCCCTAAAATAGCTAAGTATTGGCCCGAGATGCTCCGTGCACCTTCATACGTGATATCTGCGAAAAGACTGACTATTCCTAAAAGAATTACAAATTTGATAGCTGTTTTTTCTGATAATTTTTGATTCAATTACTTAAAATCTCATTTAATTTAATCACTTAAACAATTCTTCATTTAGCAGAATGATTATTCTTAACTATTGTGACGGTGCATGGAGCATGATGAACGACTTTATCCGGAGTAGAACCTAATAACCATCTTCCGAAAGTATTCTTCGTTTGATGCCCCAAAAAAATTATATCTATATGATTTTTCTCGGCCCATCTTATAATTTGTTCGGTGGGGTGTCCAAGAGCTATTTCCGTTTTAATGTGTATATTTTTTTCTTTCGCTTCTTGATTTAATTTTTTAAACAACTTTTTGTAATGTTCTTTGCCACGTTCTAAAT
>CAZABG010000025.1:940-28602 GCA_964483465.1 uncultured bacterium | reverse complement strand
ATGCGGACCGCCGGGTGGAAGATAATATTCCAAACGGCCAGGCGAAGGAGCGAAATTATTATCAGGATCTTCTGCGTTTATTCTGAATTGGATGACATGGCCGTCAAATTTTACATCGTCCTGACGAAGACGCAGCTTTTCGCCCATAGCGATTTTCAGCTGCTCGCACACGAGATCGATTCCAGTCAACTCTTCTGTTACGGTATGTTCAACCTGAATGCGTGTGTTTACTTCCATGAAATAGAAGTTGCCTTCACGATCAATCAAAAACTCAACAGTTCCCGCGGACCAGTAACCTGCAGCCTTAACCACTTTAACAGCTGCTTCGCCAATCTTAGCTCTCATACGCGGCGTCAAAACAGGGCTTGGTGTTTCTTCGATTAGCTTTTGGCGTCTTCTTTGAATCGTGCAATCCCTTTCACCCAAGTGAATGACATTGCCATATTTATCACCGAGCACCTGGACCTCGACGTGACGAGGTCCCATGATCATCTTTTCAAGGTAGACGTCGGGATTACCAAAACTCACTTCCGCTTCAGTACGCGCGGCAGCAAAAAGTTTTAAAAACTCTTCTTCGTTGTGGGCAATACGAATCCCTTTTCCGCCCCCTCCCGCCACGGCTTTGATAAAAACAGGATAGCCGATTTTTTTTGCTTCAGCGACCGCTGACTTAATATCGCTTACAACTCCGTCAGAGCCAGGAATTACGGGACAGCCCGCTTTTTTTGCAGTGGCTTTTGCTTTTGCTTTATCCCCAAGAAGTGCAATAGATTTAGGTGAAGGTCCGATGAAATTTAAACCGCAGCTTTCGCAAATAGATGCAAAATTGGCATTTTCGCTTAAAAAGCCATATCCCGGATGAACGGCATCCGCGCCAGTTATTTCACAAGCAGATAAAATATTGGGTATTTTTAAATACGATTTCGACGAAGGAGGCTCGCCTATGCAGATAGCTTCATCAGCATGAAGCACATGCAAGGCTTCGCTATCCGCCTGGGAATAAACCGCAACGGTTTGCAAACCTAAATCGTGGCAGGCGCGTATAATGCGCACTGCGATTTCGCCTCTATTCGCAATTAAAACTTTTTGCATGATTATTGGATTCTAAATAACTTGGTTCCAAATTCAACAGGCGTTGCCGAATCAACTAACACTTCAACAACTGTGCCTGTAACGCCCGCTTTTATTTCGTTCATTACTTTCATAGCTTCCACAATGCATACGACGGTCGATTTATCCACTTTGTCTCCCACCTTGATAAAAGGAGAATCATCGGGCGAGGGAGCTCCGTAAAAAGTTCCTACCATCGGGGATGTAATGTAAGTTCCCGGTTGATCGTTATTGTTTACAACAGGCCGTGATTCAGGAATACGAGGAAGCGCTTCAGGCGCTCTTCTTATCGTCTGAAACTCTCTTCCTTGTTCCATTTCAAGAATATCTTCATTTGAAGGAGGATTGCCGTCGCGCTCGATTTCAAGCTCAAAACCTTCTCTTTTAAGAACAATTCTTTTTGTACCTGTACGGCCCATTGAGGCCATTAATTCTTTAATATGCTTAAGTTCCATTAAACCTACACTCGCTGAATATAAAAGCCTGTTTCTGTATCCACTTTAATGATATCCCCCACCTCTATAAAAGGAGGGACTTCCACTCTTGCGCCGGTCTCAATTGTTGCTACACGAACCTGCTCTTTTTTTCCACCGCCTACGGTATCGATTTTTGATACCATGAGCTCTAAGAACTGAGGCAGTTCGACTGAAAAGATAGTATCGCCATAGAAAGAGGCCTTTAATTCTACCCCTTCCTTTAAAAAGTTAACTTTATCAGCAATAACCGATGCTGGCACTAAGACCTGCTCTAAGTTGCCTACATCAAGAAACAAGTAATCTTTCCCTTCTAAATAGAGAAATTCAAGCTTGCGCTCTTCTAGATTAACATCCTTGATTGCCTGATCAGGCTTAAAATTTTTCTCAACAACCTCTCCGGTTGAAAGTTCTTTGAGCTTGGCTTTTATGAAGGGTGTCCCTTTTGGAACTGTCACCTTTAAGCATGACTCAACTCGATACAATTTATTCCCGATAGAAATAGTCATTCCGGGAGAAAGCTGTTTATTTGCAACCGCCATACTATATTTTCCTTAATTCCTCTATCGCGTGGGCCATGTCATTTGATTGAAATAGGTAAGTGCCGGACACCAGAATATCTGCCCCAGCCTTTTTACTCAATTTCGCAGTTTCTAGATTGATACCGCCATCCACTTCTATAAGGGTAGGCAGTTTGAGCTTATCAAGCCATTCTCTTGTAAGCTGCACTTTTTCAAGCACTTCAGGCATGAAGGGCTGTCCCCCCTTACCAGGATTAACTGTCATAAAAAGAATGAGGTCGCACTTATCAAGATACTTCGGCACCATCGAAACGCTTGTTTCGGGATTAAAGGCAAGACCTGCCTTAACATTACATTTTTTAATATATTTTAACGTCTCTTCGACATCTTCGGTAGCTTCAAAGTGTATAGTAATCTGGTTTGCGCCCGCTTCCACGAATCTTTCCACATATTCATAAGGGTTATAAACCATCAGGTGGACATCAAGAAATATGTCGACCGATCGGTTAATTGCGGCAAGGGACCAGTGTCCAAATGAAATATTAGGTACAAAATGGCCATCCATCACGTCATAATGGAGCCAGTCGGCTTTGGCGGATTCAATTTTTTTTGCGCTATCGGCTAAAAAACCGAGATCTCCGGCAAGGATAGAGGGAGCGATAATCGTTTTCTTTTCCATGCATATAGGATCCCCCATCTAGGAGTGGAAAGTCAACATGAAAATTTTCAGTTGTAAATGAAGGACTTATATGGGTATCATTTTCCCCATGATCGAAGAAAAAAATAAAGTTAACATTATCGCCACCGGACTTGCCATGTTTTCCATGTTTTTTGGAGCGGGCAACGTCGTTTTCCCTTTACTCGTAGGAATCGACACAACAGATCAAAATTTTTACGCCATTCTCGGTCTTTTAATTACGGCCGTGGGTGTGCCATTTCTTGGCCTTATCTCGATGACCTTATTTGATGGCGACTATAAAACTTATTTTAATCGAATCGGAAAAGTTCCGGGCTTTATTGTGGCTGCGTTAATCATGGGCCTTATCGGACCATTCGGCGCTCTTCCCCGCTGCATTGCGCTATCCTATTCTACGACCGAAATGTTCTTCCCGGGTATGTCGCTTGAGCTATTCTCCCTGATCTCATGCGTAATTATTTTCCTTCTGACATTCAAGAAAAACCAAATTGTGGATATTCTTGGGTATTACCTTACACCTCTCCTTCTTCTTTCATTAGCTATTATCATTGTCAAAGGAATCATTTTTTCCCCTTCCTCCCCTGCTTCCGACCTAAGCCCAAATGAGGCATTCTCGCTCGGCTTTTTTCAAGGGTATCAAACCATGGACCTTCTTGGGGCTTTCTTTTTTTCATCGGTTGTAATTGCCTGCTTGAAACCTGATCAAATGTCTGAAGAAGGAAAACACCGCCGTATTTTAAAATTAATGGGTCAAGCAAGCATCATCGGAGCGGTTCTTCTTTCAGTAATTTATATTGGTTTCAGCTATGTTTCCGCATTTAACGCGGATAGTTTGATCGGAACCGATAAAGATAAAATCCTTGGCCAGGCGTCTTTACTCATTCTTGGACCCACAGCCGGCATTTTATCCTCGATCGCGGTCGCGCTCGCTTGCTTAACGACTGCAATTGCCTTAGCTTGCGTCTTTGCTGAATTTCTTCATTACGACATCACGTTTGGCAAAGTGGGCTACATACCCTCGCTTATTATCACCTTAGTTATTTCCTATTTCGTATCGATCATGAACTTTAACCAAATCGTCGCCTTCCTTGCGCCGGTCCTCGAGATTCTTTATCCTGCGCTGATCGTTCTTGCGTTTATGAACATCCTCTATAAACTTTTTGATGTTAAAATGATCAAAATACCGGTTGCCCTGACTTTACTCGCGACTATTTTCTTTAAGTATTTTGAATAAACGGGAATCAATCGATTCCCACTTTTCAAAAATAACTAACAATCTAGATATTCTTGAGGGCGGTTTCGACTTTGTTTGTAAAAAGATGTCGTTTACTCTCCTCTTCTGAACGATAGATGTAGCCTGTAAGAATCAAATCATTCATTTTTAGATCAGCCGTCGCAAGCTCCGTCGATGTATGTTCAAAATCGTGTATGAGCTGGTAGAACTGATCGTTTTGGGTTCTATCATGAGCGGCAAAGAGAACGTAAACAAAATCATCATCTGCCTTGAGCTTGCTAATGAAGGGCGAGGAGTGATTTAATCCTCTTTTCAAAGTATCGTTAAACATTTTGAAAAGCGTAGCGAGAGCTTGAGGCTCTAGGATCGTCTGCATGATGACAGGAGTAAGCGAATAGAAGAAATTTTCAAGGATAACCGAACTATATCTAACTTTTTCCTCGATAAGGCGGTTTTGCACTTTTTGAAAAAGCTCATTTTGCTTGTGGATCATGCCGCCGTTAAAATCACGAAAATCGCCTATCAATCTCATCAACTCTTTAACAACGGCCTGCCTCGCTTTATAAAGGTCTATAGACATATCGAGTCTAAGGTATTCCTCTTTATTGAATTTAACCCGGAAGACGGTGGCTTCTTTCGCATATTTCTTTCTTAAGCGTCCGACAACTTTTGTCCTGTCATGAATGTATTTAAGAAAACTGCCTTTCAACATATCCGAAATAGGCTTTGAATTTTCATTTTTAATTCTAACAAGAATAACGGTAAAAAAGAGGTTTAAGCGCGATTGCTGATCGAATGTGATAAAAACCTGTGGAAGATCCCTGCTATACTTAAACTGGCCTGACAAAGTAAGAATATTACGCATAATTTCTTCTTCATTGCGCGGCATGAAGACTTGATTCATCAAATGTTCCACGTAGGATTTTAAGTCTCGCGTAAGATCTTGTTTTAGGCTCTTTATTTCATCAAATGTAAAAGGGGTATCTTTGCAAATTTCAATATAAGCTGTAGTTAATAGTTCCTGCCCTTTTCTGTTCAACAAAAATGAACCTTCAACAGCTTTTGCTTGAGGATAGAAATGACGGATCGCTTGCATGAACTGCCGCTCTTCAAACACTTCTTTTTCCATAAACAACGAAAGGCCGACAGATATGCCTATGGAATGAGGCATTCTGAAAATTTTGACCAAAGTCCTACGGTTCTTATTATTCTCGTTGAGATATTTTAAAATGTCCTTTCGAAAAAGGTAATGGGATAAAATGATGCGGCTCAAAATATTCGGAGAACGGGCGTCTTTAAAACTCTCCGGAGCCAAGAGGAAAAAGTTTTGCATCTCAGCATATACATCATTATCGAAATGAGCGGAAAGCCTTCTTGAAACATTGGCTATATGCTCTTGAATGAATGCTGTCTTATCGTCAAAATTTAAGCCTTTGACCTGCTGGATACGCATTGCATGATATTTTGATTCAAGACCTAGGCGTAGTTCATTTTCAATTAAAGGAAACGCTCTTTCAATTTGCTTATATGTCTCTTCATCCTCGATTTTAGCCATGATTTCACAGAGCGTATAAACCTCTTCGCCAATGGAAGGCATTTTAAAATCAATCGCGTAAATCAATGTCACATTTAAACGCTCACCCGGCACAAGCCATTTGGAAACCATTTCAAAAAAGAATTTAACGGAATTAGCCATATAACGGGAAACGCTATAAAAAGAGAGGTTTTGCGGAAACTGCTGCCCTTCCCCTATTTTTAAAACAACAGGAAGCGACTCTTTTATTTTTTTCTTAAGATCGCCCTCTTTAAAATAATCGGAAGAAAAAATTTTTCTAAGACTATGCTTAATGGATTCGGCGTATAAATTTTGCAGCGCTTCGTTTTCAAAAAATGTGGCTATAGCGGGTATTTTTGGCATGTCGTATTATAACTCGTAAGAGGCGGGCTTATTCTCTTTAAATCCCCCAATCAACGTTCCAGGAAATGAAGGGTTATCAAATGCCTCGAAAGGCCTTACATGCAGCGGCAAACAATTCTTTAAAGCAAGTTCTATCGACCTTGCATGCAGCACTTTTGATCCCTTGTTCATAATTTCAAGAGCAGCGGAATGAGATAGGTTAGGATAAAAGACGGCGTCTTTTATTGTTTTAGGATCGCCTGAAAAAACACCAATCACATCTTTATAAAATTCTACTTTCTCAGCCTTAAGGGCAATGGCTAGAGCGACCGCTGTCGTATCTGATCCCCCTCTTCCAAGCGTAGTAATTTCCCCTGTTCTGCTTACGCCTTGAAAACCCGCTACGATCACGACCTTGCCGGCCTGTAAGTGCGGGGCAAGCCGATTAGGTTTAACTTCAATTATTCGTGCTTCTGAATGCTCTTCCGTTGTGATAATACCGCTTTGGCTGCCTGTAAAGCTAATGGCTTCTTGCCCTTTTAAAGCAAGCGCCATAGCGAGCAAGGAAATGGATATTCTTTCTCCAACAGACACAAGCATATCATACTCACGCCTTGGAGGGCTCGGATTTACTTTTTTGGCAAGCTCGATCAGCTTATTAGTTGTATCACCCATGGCAGAAACAACTACGACGATATTTTGAAATTCTTTTTTTCTATATAGGATTATGTCTGCGATTCTAGAAAAGTGTTCAGGTTCCGCGACCGAGGCTCCCCCGAACTTCAGGACAAGAGTTTTTTCAAGCATAGAGTACAATCAAAACAGATTATCTATTTTGGAAGCAATATTGGGCGTTGATAATTTTGTTGAATGTATTGTTCCGCCCGCTCTTTTTCATCTGATAGATTCATATAACAAAACTTAATCAGCATATCGCATCTATTTAATGATCTTTCATTATGAGGTCTTAATAGGGAATTTTCCCTAACCAAATTCATCAAGACATTTAGATAATACTTATCTTTTATCCTTTTTAAGTCTTCATCAATCGTGTCCTCTTTTTGTTCAGTACTATAATCAATCTTAAATCGCGTCATAAATACATCTATAGGATCGGAAATCAACGAAAAGGATAAGAATGGCGATAATAGGGTTAAGTTATCTTCAATAATCACATCTAAAATACGCACTAATGTTGTCCATTCTTCGCAGGTATAGGAATATTCCTTCAAGTGATCGGCAATGCAATGCCATTCCTTAAAATTTATAACTTCCATCTGAACAAACTGTTTCAACCATATGCTTATAAAGAGCGATCTATTTTTTAATCCTCTTATTTTCGAGGCA
This sequence comes from uncultured bacterium, assembly GCA_964483465.1. Lineage (GTDB taxonomy): Bacteria > Chlamydiota > Chlamydiia > Chlamydiales > Parachlamydiaceae > CAZABG01. The sequence continues at coordinate 21,323 of CAZABG010000025.1, read as the reverse complement.
AATATTAAATTAGCCATAACGGAAACGGGGGCATAATTGCCCATGAACTTTAATTTTTTCCTGATATCATTTTCCGTCTGCTCATTATCTGTAAGAAATCCAAAATAGCGCTCTATCAATTTACAGGCTGTGAGTTGAGCCTCCATTGCCTTTAACTTATCTGGTGTTGCCATTACCGCTTTTCTCATAATGTCTTCAAGGCAACGTTGCTGAAGCACATCATTAAATCGTATAATAGATTGAACGGTAGATCTCTCTAAATTTTGAATTTCGTTCATGAAACATTTTATGCAATTGATGTAGTACTGATCTTTTAGATCTGAAGTAAAGTCTTGAATATTGAAGCTATCAAATTGCGATGATCGGCGATGACGCTCATAGGTAGATGAAAAGCTGTCAAAAAGTTTTTCTTTAATTTCATCAACAGTTGCAGAAACCGCATCTACCGTTCCGTAAGTTGTTATCAACGCATCACTAATAGGAAGGCTCATTAAAATAACCGCTATATTTTTCCATTCATCGAGAGAATACTCATTTTGTTTGAAAAGCTCGACTAGAGCTAGAAGATCAGCAAATGAAACCGCTTTAAAATTGACATGAACTTTAATAAATTTTTTCAACCATCCATCAACCAATTTATTTGACAGCTTGTAGCATTTACGCATTAAGGTAATTAATCGAATATGAGTCTTTAACGGAATCTTGCTGTTTGAAAGAAAAACTTCCGGCAATGTACATAAAAAGGGACTTATTTGCTCTTCGTCGATCGGCTCATGTTCAAGACCCTTGATAAGCCATTTAATTTTATCTAAAGCATGCGGCGATTTCTTTTGGACTTCAAAATATAGATCTCGAAGGATTAGAGGAGCTCTTTCTTCGTAATCTTTCTTAGTAAGGAAAAACCTATACAAAGCTGCAATATTTTTTTCTACAACATGAATCGGATATTGCCGAGACATATAATCATTAACTAGCTTGCATGCCTCTTTTTCCCAATCGCATTCTCTATCCCATTTCTTTAATGATTTTGGGAAAGGATTGCGATATACGAGCTCAAGGTATAGCCGATCCTTTTCCTCAAACACCGAGTCCTTAAAACAATCTCTATAAAGCCGAGCCGCCGTTTTTGATTCCTTTTCGGTAAGCTCTCCATGAGGAATAAAGGAATGAAAATAATTCACAAATCCCCGCATCGCATCCAAATCAATTACGGGTCCATCTAGAAGAAATTTAACCGTCTTCAAGATGTTGATTGTTTCGGTTAGAGGTTGATGAAGTTTCAGATTTTGGCAAGATACAATTTCCCTGACACCAGGTATACGTCTTAGCTCAATCGCCGCGTCGTCTGATATTTGAATGCCTGCAATTTTTAATAATCCCCTATCAAATAGGACGGTAGGAGGGGGACCCTCTTTAGAAATTAATCTATGATGCGATAGCACTTTTCCTGCGGCAACAACAACCTCGCTTCGAACGTACCACCTTTTGGCAACAATAACCGGCTCGATCAAAGAAAAGCGGTTATATAAAAAAAGCATCGATTCATTGCGTATGTAGCTTAAGTCATCCATAGATAATTGAGAAAAAACATGCATCCACACATTTAGCATGCTTAAATCAATTTCATTGTGGCTTAGGCTATGCATAAAATATCGAAAGGAAATGGATCTCTTGATACCGCTATCTTTAATTTCTTTTAGGAAGATAGCCTCTGAGCATTTAAGCAAGTTGTATTCAACGGCATCTCTTTGAACGAGATTAAGGCAATAAAGGATGAATTTAAGCTGCGTTTCAAACTCATAAACCGACATATCTTTGTTTATTAATCCGCAAAACACCTCAAAAAATTCTGTAAATCCATAGGCTTTATAACTAGGTATTAAAAATAAGAAGTGCTCGATCTGCGAATCGGATTTATAAAGCTGCTTTTGATGAATCCGAATAAAGGCATTAATCGTTTGAGAGAGCAATGTCTTTGGAATTACGGCCTTCGGGATTAGCTCCTTTTTGTTCCTAATAAGCTCCTTGCCATTCGACGAATGGCCAAGTATTGGGCGATCCGTTGATCCGAATAGCAAAAAAAACTGCCTGACGACTAAAATAAATAATTGATATTCAAGCGCATCTTGTTTAGAAAGAACCGCGAGGCATCTAGCAAGGGCGTCCGACGCAATCGCTGACTTGCCCTCCGGATCCTTGGGATCTATTCTTTTTTTGAATTCAACAAGCTCGTATAGCAGCGCAAGTATGGTAGACGGCATTTCATAGTAAAATTGCCTTAAATCACGATCGAGCAAGGAAAGTGGAGACCTTTCGAACGCACCATTATTAAGATCTAAGTAAGCATGCGGAAATTTAGAACGTGCATCACGAGGTGATAACGGTGAGACCATGGTATTCCAACTGAATAATATCGACGGTTTAACTGAAGCGTAGCGGGTATGGGTGTTAATCTCAAATTGAGAGTTGCATTTATAACGATTCCTTTGCTACTGTATTTGTTTCTGGAGCCTTTAACAAAAACTTGCTTTAGATGCCAATTTCGATGAATTTATTGATATTGGCCCCTCTACAGCTCTGCAAACCTCCATATTTGTTAAGAAAAGTTTTTACAAAAGCTTCAAGAGGAGAACCCGCTTAATCCTCAATAATTTAGGATTTTCGGGAGCAATTTTAGGAGAAACCTTTAAATGTCAAATAATGCCCAGCATTCTTGGAATGATAGCAAAATCGTAGATGATGTTAGATTTCAAGCAAAAGACGCAGAAATTTTTAAAAACTTATTAACCGGCCAAGGTTCTTCCGGCAAATCGGAAGAAGTTAGCCTTATGACCCCCGGCTCGCTTTTAAGAGGGCGAATCGTAGAAATCACAAAAGACCATGTCGTAGTAGACGTCGGCTTAAAATCGGAAGGCTTAGTACCTATCCAGGAATTTTCCGACCCAACACAACTTATCCTCGACGCTGAGGTAGAAGTTCTTCTGGATCAACCGGAAGACGACAATGGCCAAATCGTCCTCTCAAGAGAAAAAGCAGAGCGTCTGCGTCAATGGGAATATATCCTTGAAAACTGCGAAGAAGGTTCGATCGTTAAAGGTCAAATCATCCGCAAAGTCAAGGGCGGCCTTATGGTCGATATTGGAATGGAAGCATTCCTCCCTGGTTCGCAAATCGATAACAAGCGTATTAAGAACCTTGACGAATACATCGGCAAAACATACGAATTCAAAATCCTCAAGATCAATATCGACCGCAAAAACGTTGTGGTTTCGAGAAGAGAGCTTCTGGAAGCTGAAAGAATTTCTAAGAAAGCTGAAGTCCTTGAGAACATCAAAGTTGGCGACATCCGTGACGGCGTTGTGAAAAACATCACCGACTTCGGCGTCTTCCTAGATCTCGACGGTATCGACGGCCTCCTACACATTACCGACATGACCTGGAAGCGTATTAAGCATCCTTCCGAAATGGTCGCGCTCGGTCAAAAAATCGACGTAATGATTTTAAGTGTGGATCGCGATAAAGGCAGAGTCGCACTCGGATTAAAGCAAAAAGAACCAAATCCATGGGATGAAATCGAACAGAAGTATCCTCCCGGAATGATTCTTAGCGGCAAGATCACCAACCTCGTTCCTTACGGTGCGTTCATGGAGATCGAACCTGGCATCGAAGGCTTAATCCATGTCTCTGAAATGTCATGGACAAAAAACATCACTGATCCGAAAGAACACGTTCAACTTGGCCAAGATGTCAAAGCGATCGTTCTTTCCATCCACCGTGATGAAGGTAAAATCTCCCTCGGAATGAAGCAGCTTGAAGCAAATCCATGGGATGATGTTATCGCGAAGTATCCAGTCGGCGCAAATGTAAAGGCTGAAATCACCAACCTCACCAATTTTGGTGCGTTTGTTGAGCTTGAGCCAGGCGTTGAAGGCTTAATCCGCATTTCCGATTTAAGCTGGATCAAGAAAGTATCGCACCCATCTGAAATCCTCAAAAAAGGGGATGTTGTTGATGCGGTAGTTCTTTCTGTAGACCCAGAGAGCAAAAAGATCACCTTGGGCGTGAAGCAGCTTGAAAACAACCCATGGGAATCAATTGCCGACAAAATGAAAGTTGGATCGGTTGTATCGGGTAAAGTGACTCGAATCGCTGCATTCGGAGCCTACGTTGATTTGGATGATGGCCTTGAAGGTTTCATTCATGTCACCGAGCTTTCGGATCAAGCGTTCGGCAAAGTGGAAGATGTTGTTTCAAAAGGCGATGTCGTTTCCGCGAAAGTCATTAAGATCGATTCCGAAAATAAGAAAATCAACCTCTCTATCAAAGAACACCTGATTGAGAAAAATAAGGAAAACAGGGACGATATCGTCGTTCCTTCCAAAAAGAAAAAGAAAGAAGGTTGATTGCTTGGGAATCCTTTAAAAGGATTCCCTAATTTTAGGCCGGCTCTATAAGGAGACCGGCCTTAATAAATTTAGTTAATAGGTTCAGGGATGAATAAAGATCTCATCGCAGTTTTCGAATATTTGGAAAGAGAGAAAGGGATAAAGCGTGAAGTCGTGATCGAAGCGATTCAGGACTCGCTTGTTCAAGCCGCACGCAAAAGCGTGAGCGGCGCATCGAATGTTACCGTTCAAATCAATCCAAAAACCGGCAACATCGATGTTTACTCCGAAAAAGAAATTGTCGACGAGGTTGAAGTTCCCGCTCAAGAAATTTCGCTGGAAATGGCTCGCGAAATCGATCCTGATTGCCAAATCGGCCAGTTTATCGATGTCGTGGTTACACCAAAAGATTTCGGCCGTATCGCTGCCCAAAAAGCCCGTCAAGTTATCTCGACAAAGCTACGCGGCGCGGAACGGGATGTTATCTATGAAGAATACCGCCACCGTGTAGGAGAATTGATTTCCGGTACCGTAAAGCGATTCTTTAAAGGAATGAACCTTATTGTAGATCTCGGTAAAGTAGAAGCGATCATGCCGATGCGCCACTACCCTAAAACCGAAAAATATAACGTCGGCGATAAAGTATATGCACTGCTTCTTGAAGTAAATGACACTGAAAATGGCGGAGCTGAAGTTGTCTTGTCAAGATCACATCCTGACTTTGTCAAAATGCTCGTCGCACAAGAAGTATCTGAATTAAAAGATGGCGTTGTCGTCATCGAAAAAATCGTTCGAGATCCAGGCTATCGTACCAAATTGAGCGTAAGATCAACCGATCCTAAAGTAGACCCGGTTGGCGCATGCGTCGGTATGCGCGGTATGAGAGTAAAAAACGTAATGGCTGAGCTCAAGAACGAAAAAATAGACATTATCCCCTACTCTCCAGATCCGGTAGATCTATTGCAAAACGCTTTGAATCCTATCGAAATCCGCAAGATCAGCGTTGGAGAAGATTCTATCGCAATCGTAGTTGATGACGACGATTTCGCGGCAGTTATCGGAAAAAGAGGTATGAATGCTAAACTAAATTCAGAGTTAATTGGTTATAATTTGGAAGTTCAGAGAATGACTGACTATCGCAAATCGATGGCAGTTCAAAGAGCTGAGCTTGCAGCATCAGGAGATCCCCTACTCGACAAACCGCTTACTAACACCGATGGCATCAATCCATTTGTCTTTGATCAATTGGTTGAAATTTTCAAAACTCCCAAAGATCTTTTGGAAGCGACCCCCGAACAATTATCTCAAATTCCAGGCGCGACTGATGTCGCCGATAAAATTCTGGAACAAATTAGAAAGCAGAGGATGTAAAACAGTTTGGCTAAAAACCTCAAAATCAACATTAAGAATACGCAAATCGCGCAGGCAGTCAATTTAGGCAACCTCAAAAAGAGCATTAAGAAAAAGGAAGGAAGCGCTTCCGATGATAAAAGCTCTAAAGACAAAGGTGAGGAAGTCAAGGAAGCTCCACGCCCAACAAAAGCAAGATCCAGGTCTGCTTTTGCAGAGCAGCAAAGCGGAGCGGAACAAGCGCGTGAGCATGTAACTGAAGCTGTGCCAGAAATCGTTGAACCGCAAGTCATTCCCCCGAAGGAAATTGCGGAACCGGTAAAAGAGGTAGCAAAAGAACCTGAATTTGTTGCAGCGCCTCAAGCACCTGTTTCTACACAACCGGTAGAACCTCCTGTTAAAGAAGAGATTCCTTACGAAGAACCGGTTCAAAAACCGATTGCAAGATCTACCCCAAAACCTATTCCTCCAAGACCTGAAAGAAGAACTCCTCCGCCTCCTAAAGAGGTGATTGTTTCTTCACATCACAAACTTCTCCAACCTAAAACGCACACCTTCTTAAAAGACCTTCCCGTTAGGGAAAAATTTGGTCCGACAGGTAAACACGTAAAGGACTTGATACCACCTAAAAGGCCTGCACCTGCGCCCGGACATGCAAGAGACGCAAGCCGCGGACCTGCTCCGCATCGCGAAGGCTTTAGAGATGGACCTGGATTTAGACCTCGTGAAGGCGGCGCGCCAAGAGAAGGCGGAGCTCCTTATAGAGGCCCAAGAGGTCCTGGCGATAGACCCTATCCTCCCCGTCCTGGCGCTCCAGCGCCGAGAGGTCCAACACCTCCGCAACCTGCTCCAGAATCTGCCGATAAAGATAAGAAATCGGCAAAATTCCGTGAATACCGTGATGTAAAACCAACTAAGAAAACCGAAGCGTCGAAATTTGACTCACGCGATCGCCAAGGCTTAAGCGCCGGCGACGATGATGCACGCTGGAGAAAAAGAAAAGCCGCTAAGCACATAAAAGAAGAAGATAACACGATAAGACCTACTTCTCTAAAAGTACGTCTTCCGATTCTTCTTAAAGATCTTGCTTCCGAAATGAAGTTAAAAGCTTCACAGCTCGTACAGAAACTATTTATGCAAGGTGTTGTTGTCACTTTAAACAGTATTTTAGATGACGAAACAACGGTACAATTGCTCGGCCAGGAATTTGGATGCAGCATTACGATCGATACGACCAAAGAAGACAGAATCCGTATAACCGACAGAACGATTCAGCAGGAAATTAAAGAAGCTGAAACGGGACGCCTTCAAATTAGACCTCCGGTTGTTGCGTTTATGGGTCACGTCGACCACGGTAAAACAAGCCTTATCGACTATATCCGTAAATCGAATCGCGCATCTGATGAAGCGGGAGCGATTACCCAGCATATCGGTGCCTTTATGTGCAAAACCGCTGTCGGCGATATCGCAGTCCTTGATACTCCGGGTCACGAAGCCTTCTCTGCTATGAGAGCGCGCGGCGCAAACGTAACCGACATCGTCGTACTCGTAGTTGCGGGTGATGAAGGTATTAGACAGCAGACCATTGAAGCGATTCAACACGCGAAAGCGGCGGGCGTTATCATCGTTGTTGCTATCAACAAATCCGATAAGCCTAACTTTAATGCTGAGAATGTTTACCGTCAGCTTTCCGAACAAGAACTTCTTCCTGAAGCTTGGGGCGGCCAAACCATTACGGTTAATTGCTCAGCTGTTACCGGTGAAGGCATTAAAGAGCTTCTTGAAATGCTTGCTCTTCAAGCCGAGGTTCTTGAACTTAAAGCCGATCCTAATGCAAGAGCAAGAGGACGCGTTATTGAATCTGAACTCCATAAAGGGCACGGTGCGAAAGCTACCGTTCTCGTACTTAACGGTACGCTGAAAAAAGGCGATTCACTGGTATTTGAATCTTATTGGGGTCGTGTCAAAACGATGTTCGACGAAAACGGCAAAGAAATAGAGTCTGCCGGTCCTTCCCACCCGGTTGAGATTACCGGTTTATCTGGCCTTCCGGACGCTGGACAAGAATTTATTGTTGTCCCAAGCGAAAAAGAAGCGAAAGAAATTTCAGGCATGCGTACCGAAGGTATCCGTCAGCTCAATCTTCTCCAGAAAAAGAAGCTTTCGATGGAAAACCTCCTCACGCAAGCAGAGAATGGCAAGAAGATATTGAATATCGTCTTAAGAGCGGACGTACAAGGTTCGCTTGAAGCCTTAAAAGTCGCGCTTGAGAAAATCACGTCGACAAAAGCTAATCTTAACATCATCTTCTCAGGTGTCGGTGAGATTTCTGAATCGGATGTTCAGTTAGCTGCAGCGTCAAAGGCAGTCATCCTTGGGTTCCATACTCAAATTGAAAGCCATGCGGATCAGCTCGTAAAAGAGATGGCCGTAATCGTGAAACTGCACGACATCATCTACCACGCAATTGACGAAGTAAAAGCGCTTATGGCTGGCCTCCTTGACAAAATTTCTGTCGAAACAGAAAGAGGCAAGGCGCTCGTTAAAGCTACCTTTAAATCTTCTCAGCTTGGCTTAATTGCAGGCTGCCAAGTTATTGAAGGCGTTATTAACCGTAACCACCTCGTCAGAGTACGCAGAGGAAACGATGTTGTATTTAAAGGCACCATCTCCTCGCTTAAAAAGGTCAAGGAAGACGTTCGCGAAGTGTCAAAAGGCATTGAGTGCGGTATTTTGATCAACCATTACAATGATGCGAAAGAAAACGATATCATTGAATCGTATGAAATCACCTATCTAACCCAAGAATTATAAGGGAGAGTTATAGGGATATGCCAATAAACCGTATTGATAGACTTAATTCCTTGTTGAAAGAGGTTATATCAGAAGTTATACGTGAGGATGTTAAAAATCCTCACGTCTCTAATCTGATAACGATTACTCGCGTAGATATTTCTAAAGATATTCATCATGCAAAAGTATACGTCAGCGTGATAGGCGATGAGGCTCAAAAAATCGAGTCTATCAGCGCCTTGAATAGCGCAGCCGGTTTTATTGCCGTGCGTGCATCTAAAAAAGTTGTTCTCCGCTTTTTCCCTGAACTTAACTTCCGCCTCGACGATAGCGCGGACAAGCACTATCGTATTGAAACTCTTTTAAATGAAATCTCGAAAGAGAAAAAAGAACGTCCAGAATAGATTTATGCCCGAAGGTATCCTCATTGTTGATAAGCCTAAGGGCAAGACTTCATTCGACTTAATTCGTCGTCTTAGAAGAATTTTACAGGTTGATAAGATCGGCCATGCCGGAACTTTAGATCCAATGGCAACAGGCGTAATGGTTATCTTAATCGGAAAACCTTTCACCCGCTTGTCTGATCATTTTCTTCACCATGATAAGGAATATGAAGCTGAAATTACTTTGGGTCATGCAACCGATACCTATGACGCAGAAGGGGTTGTAACTCACACTTCTTCCCATATCCCCACATTAAAGGATATTGAAACGGCGCTCACCCATTTTCAGGGTACGCAATCCCAAATTCCTCCGATGTTCTCTGCCAAAAAGGTGAATGGCAAAAAATTATACGAACTTGCGCGTAAAGGCGAAACAGTTGAACGAAAAGCAGTTGAAGTTACCATCCATATAGAATTCATCTCCTATTCTTACCCTACCCTTAATATAAGAGTTTCGTGTTCAAAAGGAACTTATGTTCGATCGCTTGCGCATGACATTGGACTGTATCTCAAAACTTTCGGAACTTTAACGGCTTTAAAAAGAATTCGTAGCGGTAAATTAACACTTGAAAAGAGTGTGGATGGAACGGCATTATTCGATGCGATGACGGCATCAGAAATAACGCCATTTTTAATCCATGCGATACCATAACGAATATCCAAAGTTTGGCCCTTCATTTATAACTATAGGCGTCTTTGACGGCGTTCATTTAGGCCATCAAGAGCTTCTTAGAACACTTGTTCACCATGCCCACGCCATGGGATTTAAGGCAGTTGTCTTCACCTTCCCTGAACACCCTTCCTACCTATTTGATCTCGGCCATACCAAGCCTGCCATTACCACCTTAGAGCATCGACTTAAACTTATTGAAGAATGCGGTGTCGACGAAATAATCATCTTTGATTTTACTAAAGAATTTGCGGCTCAAACTGCGGAACAGTTTTTAAAAAGGCTTAAACAGTCGATTGTTGTAAAAGGACTTTTTTTAGGTTATGATGGCAAAATCGGATCCGATCGAAAAAAATCAAACTTTACTGATACTGAACTTATTACTATACCGCCTTATTCCGAGAATGGCCACCTGATCAGCTCGAGTAAAATCCGGGAAGAAATCTCTCTTGGTGACTTTGAGAACTTGCCAAAACTTCTAGGCCGCCCTTATACGCTACTCGGCCCCGTAATTCATGGCGAGGGTCGAGGAAAAAACATTAATACTCCGACGCTGAATATTGATGTAAAAGGCCTGCAAATTCCCCCAAAAGGCGTATACGAGCTTAAGTATATTCAAAATTCAATCCCCTACAAAGCAATTGGCAACCTAGGTTATGCCCCCACTTTCGGAAAAAGAAAACTCTTACTCGAAGTGCATTTATTAGAAGTGCCGGAAAAGATCGGCGAAATGGCTGAAGTCGAATTTATCCGCTACATTCGTCCTGAGAAGAAATTTGCCTCAAAGGAAGAATTGATGGATCAAATCCAAAAAGATATTCGGTCTATTTCGTAAATAGACTTCTTTCTAAATTCGCTTTGGTAGATAAAATTAGCAATTTTTGTGCAGATTTATCGCAAAATTTTGAGAGCATATGCAGACATATGGTCGAAAAATTTTGCGATAAAGCTGCCAAAAAAAGCAATTTTAGCGACCTAATGGAATTTCGAAAGAAGTCTAATAGTTTCTGCTATTTACTATCGATGATTTTAGCTTTAGTCCTTTTTCTAATAGTGTCGATGAAAGAGCTCGAGACACTGCTTGAATGAACATTTATCTCTTCAAGCTTTCTCATACGGCTAATGAGAAAAGTCACCAATGCATCGTCCGCATTTGTATGGCTTAAATCTACACGCGTAAGATCTAACTGGCCGAGTATTTTTTCAACATTTCTCGGAGTTAGCTTTTTAAGGCCGCTTAGGGAAATGACTCTTAACCCAGGCATCTCGCTTAAAATTAAATCGAGATCGCTATCCCCAAGTCGCATTCCCTTTAAAATCAACTCTTCCACTTTTGTAAATTGGGATAAGGAAGCATAAGCATCATATGACAAGTAATTCACTTCTTCTAGTTCCAGGCGGCGTAAAACTGGAAATCGTTTGGATAGATTTTCAAGCTCTTCTGCATTTAACCACTCGGCTCGATTTAACAAAAGCGTCTGAAGTTTTTCTGGAATTCCCTCCCAGGGTATAGGAGAGGTTGTTTGGCTTAAATCCAAAATTTTAATTTTTGGATTTAAACGTATAAAGGAACTAATTTCAGGATCCTTACCCAAATCATGGCGAAATCCTATTCCTGACGCAATCGAGGCAAGATGCTTGTACTGCTCAAACGTCGTTAAGACTTTTAAATCATGAAAAATAACAATGAGATCCCTGCCCTCAGAATATAGGCTAAATCCTTTTTCAAGGCGGCTATAAAAGTCAGCGCTTAGCTTTTGTAGAAGGTTTAAAGAGAAGCGATGGCTCGTCTTAATAAATTCGAAAACATTATCCTCTTTCAAGAAACGAGCTGTCGATGCTTCTGACGCTCGCGCCACCTCTTCCATTCCAAGTTCATGCGAACTCACCGCTATTTCAATTAGCTTATCAACCCCAAGTCCGCTTAAATCCCGATTTGAATCAAAAAGATATTCAGCCAATTTTACATGATGTTCCGGCAAACGCACCTCTTTAATCCCTAATTCAGAGGCTCTCCTTATCTGATCGCGTAAAAAAGTAGAAGAATGGCCGACAATGATTGAATTCGCTTTATAACCCTTATCCGCAACTTTTATGATAATGTCCTTGAATAGAAACGGCTCAAGCTGCAAGTGATATTTTAAAAAAATATTGTAAATCTTATCACTAATTCCAAAATCTAGTTCATCTGCATAATAAAGGTTTGTAATCCATTTAACATATTGATCTAGGAATTTTTTATGATCACGGCTCCAGGCATCATCATCAAGAGCCGCTTCAAAAAAGGTTACGCTTGAGTCAAAATCGGCAGAAAGTTCCTGAAAAAGCTCCCTATCTTCCGCGAATTTATCTAAACCAGCTAATTCTTTAGGAGTTAAGATTGGTAGCTTCATTTAATTATCTTATACCTAAATAAAGTATAATACGAAAGTAGGAGGATCATATGATTTATTACCTTATTCCGTTACTTATTCTCACGCCACTTTTAGCTGACTTTAGGATGGAAGATCATATCGTCCCTAAAAGCCCCCCTAATACCTATCCGTCGGAACAACCGAATTACTACGGCGGAGGTCCTTACTACGGCACGCCGTATATGCAAAATACTTCTTACGGATCTTATTATGCTGTGCCTACGTATAGTTACTCAGAACGTTTTTTTGATAATCCTAACTGGCCGAATGTCTCACAAGATGAAGTTACATTAACTCCCACAGGAACAGCCTATTACGGGCCCAACTATGGATATGGAGGCTATGGCAGCGGTTATGGACAGACGACTACAATTTATAATACCCCTTACAACAATCCTCCTGGAAGCACGACTTATTATTACAACAGATAATAGACTTCTTTCGAAATTCCATTAGGTCGCTACTCTTTTTACCAGTTTTATCGGAAAATTTTTCGACCGTATGTCCGCATATACTCAAAATTTTACAATATATCTGCACAAAAATTGCTAATTTTATCAACCCAAGCGAATTTTGAAAGAAGTCTAATAAGACTTTTTAGTATGGTGAGGTTTGGAGGACAATCTCTATGAAAAAAGCCGCGCCTTTATTTCTTATTATACTTCCATTACTTGCGTTCGATCCTAACCAACACGTTGTTCCTGACACAGAACACGACTATTACAACCGAGGTGGATATAACACCCAAGGCTACGGCTTTCCGAATGATCCTCAATCAAACAACTATTTCGACGATCCTAATTGGCCGAACTCACATAGAGGTGACCGCTATAACCATCAGCCAAGCGATACCTACTACACGAGTCCGAATACCAACTATCAAATACCTCAACAAACGGTTCCGCCTACTCCGGCAGGCTATCCCCGTTAACTAAAGGCGATCTTGACGAGAGTTGTTTCCCCTTTTTTTGAAAAGCCGACAACGTCTGCATTTTTGAATTGGTGCAACCAATCAGAAGGGGTAATTTTCTCGTAAACATATTGTGTGCCATTATCTATCAAATCAATCATGGATGGAATTTCGTTAAATTCAACTACCTTTTCTTGATTGTCATTCCAGGTTATTACAATTTTATGATCGTCAGATAGCTTTGCCCACATATCAAGAGGCTTTCCTCCAAAATTCAAAACAATATCGAGGCCCTTTCCTTCGTCAGACCAAAATCCTTTGGCCGACTCGTGAAAATTATTAACATGGGTAAAAAAGTTTAAAAAGAACCCAGAGACAAAAACAGCCGCTCCGCCAATCAACAAAGCGGAAGTCAAAGGGGTTGCGACAGGAGCAAGTAATGCCGAAGCCGCAAGAGCGATCGCTCCAATAATGCTTAATGCTATAGCCGTAATTTTTTTTGGTCCAAGTTGAGTTATAAACTCTTGAACTTTTGTTTGAATAGGTTGAATTTGCATGGTGAAAAAACCTCCGGCCTCACCATGCACACTTTATTTATAAATATCAAATTCCAGAAAGCGGGCATCAAGGCCGCCGTGAGTAATGACATTACGTTTATCGGCTTTTAATCCAACCTCTTTGCTTAAAGGCATAGAGCCTGTTAATACAAATCCTTTGGCAGGGGCCTGTGATTTAAAGAAGTCGCCGATCGAACGGTATAAAGGAATCAAAGTCTTTTCATCTTCGAGCCGCTTGCCATAGGGAGGATTGGCTATAATCATCGTTGGCTTTAGAGAAGGCTTATAAGTCCTCAAGTCATGAGCATCCATCTGGATAGATTTAGCAAATCCAGCCATACGAATGTTGCCTTTCGCTTCCATTACGCGAACCCGATTGATATCGATTCCATGAATACGATTAGGCTCAAGCGGCACAATCTTTTGACGGATTTTATCTTTAAACAAGGTCCATTCATTAAGCCTGAAATCGGGAAGCGATTCAAATCCCCACCTCTGTCTCAAGTATCCGGGAGGTGTATTGCTCGCTATCAAGGCAGCTTCAATTAAAAAAGTACCGGATCCCGCGCAAAGATCAAGCAAAGTCTCTTCTTTCGAATATTTTGCAATTCTTAAAAGCCCGGCCGCCAAATTTTCATGTAAAGGAGCATCTCCGCCTTCTTGGCGATAACCTCTTTTGTGAAGCGGAGTCAACGAGGTGTCTAAACTGACTACCATTTTCGATCCGCGGATCAATAAATGAAGCTGCACCGAGGGATTTTTAACATCGACATCGGGACGCTTTTTAAATTTATCGCGCATCCTGTCGCAAATGGCGTCTTTTAATTTTTGCGCGGCAAAGAGACTGTTGTTAAATTCTCGGCTTTCCACACTAAAATCGATCGCGAAAGTATCGCTTAATTTAAGGATCGATTCCCATTCAAATTCTCTTGCCTGCTCATATAGCGATTCGGCTCCTTCAATACGCCATTCGCCGAGAGGAAGCAAAACTCTTGAAGCTATGCGCGATAAATAATTGACTTTGAAAACATCATTCATAGAGGCATAAGGAACATAAAGTCCTCGAAAACCTTCTTCAATGGCCTCAAAACCAAGTTCAGAAAGCTCCTCCTTTAATAAAGGCTCAAGCCCTGAACCGCATGAAATAAATAGTTTCTTATCCATGGTGCATGAAAAGAATTACATCGCCATCATTAACGGTGTATTCTTTTCCCTCTGAACGGGCCTTTCCCGCTTCTCGCGCTTTAACACGGCCGCCGAGCTTAATCATATCGTCGAAAGCGACAACTTCAGCCCGGACAAATCCTTTTTGAATATCGGTATGAATTTTTCCCGCGGCTTCTTGCGCGTTTGTTCCCTGTCTAATCGTCCAGGCACGAGTTTCAATCTCACCGGTTGTGATAAAGGTAATTAATCCAAGCATTTCAAATGAGGCTTTGATCAATCTATCGAGACCTGAAATATCAAGGCCCATATCGTTTAAGAACCCTTTTCTGTCAGCCGGATCAAGCTGAGAAATTTCCGCTTCCAGTTTCGCGCAGACGGTAATGACTCTATTGCCCTCTTTTTCAGCGTAATCTCTTACCTGTTTAACAAAATCATTTTCCATATGCGGCAAATCGGTATCAGCGACGTTGCACACATATAAAATCTTTTTGTTAGTAAGGAAGTTGTAGGCTTTAATCGATTCTTTTTCTTCCGGTGTAAGAGATAAGATCCTTAAAGGCTTGAATTCATTCAAATGCGCAATTGCCTTTTTCATAGTCGCAATCGTTAAGGCAGCGTCTGGTTTTCCTTTAGAAAGCTTCTCGACTCGTGGCAAGGCCGCATCAAGCAGTTCAAGATCGGCTAGCATCAATTCAGTGTTGATGATCTCAATGTCTTTAATCGGATCGACTTTTCCTCTAACATGAACAACATCAGGATCTTCAAAGCATCTGACGACTTCAACAATGGCATCGGTCTCTCTAATATTCGCTAAAAACTTATTACCTAGGCCCTCTCCCTGGGCAGCACCTTCCACTAAACCGGCAATATCGACAAATTCCATAATAGCTGGAATGATCTTTTTGCTACCTGATTGATCTGAAAGAGCTTGCAGTCTTGGATCAGGAACCGAAACTCTGCCTATATTCGGGTCAATTGTGCAAAAAGGATAGTTAGCCGCCTCTGCTTTGGCTGCTGTTAAAGCATTGAATAGGGTCGATTTACCAACATTCGGAAGGCCGACGATACCGCAAGATAAGCTTGTCATAGGGGTCAAATTATAGTTTTTCCGAGTAATAAGACGCAATTTAAATGGTTGACCCCCACCAACAAGGGAGTTATAATTAATATTATAGCTGGGGGATTGTCGCGATGGGCGAAAAAACCGAGAAAGCGACGCCTAAAAAACTAAGGGACGCTCGCAAAAAGGGACAGGTGGCGAAAAGCCAAGACCTACCTTCCGCGTTTACCTTTATTGTATCGATTGCAGTAACTTTAGGCTTAGCCACACAACTTTATCATTACATGGGTGATTTCCTAATCGCGACATTTAATAAAATCGCGGTCGGAAATCTCGATCAGGCTATCCAGGCTATTTTCTTAGAATCTTTTAAAGTTATATTCCTCGCCTCCATCCCAATCATGGCAATTGTTACGGTCGTAGGCGTGCTTATTAACTTTCTTGTGGTGGGACCTGTATTTTCAACAGAAGTATTTAAATTCGATCCCAAAAAATTCGACCCTGTACAGAACCTTAAAGCCAAATTTAAGCTTAAAACGCTCGTCGAGCTATTGAAGTCGATTATTAAAATCAGCATTGCCGCCTACATCATTTATGATGTGATGTACAACTCTATTCCTGTTTTAATTCAAACCGCTAAAATGCCTATGGCTTCAGCGCTCCTCGTATTTAATGCGTTTACAATGGAAGTTTTAATCAAAGTAGGACTATTCTTTATCGCTGTTGCTATTCTCGACTTTGCTTATCAGAAATATGATTTCGGCAAAGAGATGAAGATGGAAAAGTTCGAAGTCAAACAAGAGTATAAGAACACCGAGGGCGATCCGCACATTAAAGGTAAACGTAGACAATTAGCGCAAGAGATTGCCTTTCAGGAAGGACCTTCCGGCACCATTAAACGGGCTCAAGCGGTTGTAACTAACCCTCAGCATATTGCGGTTGCAATAGGCTATAGATCCGAGATGGATGCCGCCCCTTATATTGTCGCTATGGGGCAAGATCATCTTGCCCAGCACATGATTAAACTAGCCCAAGAATACGGGATACCCGTTGTTCGAAACATAAAACTCGCCCATAAACTCTGGGAAGAAGGAGAAGTCTGGGAGTATGTTCCTCCTGAAACTTACCCTCCTGTAGCTGAACTGATCTTATGGGTACAAAAAATTGGCACAGAACTTGAAAGCGAATATCAACCCCAAGCTGAAATTTTATGAGGTTTTAACATGTTTTCGGCCATTAGACGGGTCCTAGATGGGATCACCGCGAGACTCGGCGGCGAGCGATCTTTAGATAATATCTCAAGATCATCCGATCTTGCTTTAGCCGTATTGATCATCATGATCTTGGCTATGATCATTCTCCCGCTCAATCCGCATATCATTGACTACCTAATCGCTTTAAACCTCGCCATATCCGTCGCTCTTCTGATGGTTTCGCTTTATATTCCGTCTGCCGTAAACTTATCTATATTCCCTTCTCTCTTGCTTATTACCACCCTATATCGATTAGGGATTAACATCGCATCAACTAGACAGATTCTCTTAAACGCTTATGCGGGAGATATCATTCAGCAGTTCGGCGAATTCGTGGTTGGGGGTAACTTCGTTGTCGGGGGCGTTATCTTCTTAATCATTACCTTGGTCAACTTTATCGTTATTACAAAAGGTGCCGAAAGGGTTGCCGAAGTGGCAGCCCGCTTTACTTTGGATGCTATGCCTGGTAAGCAGATGAGTATCGACGCCGACCTAAGAGCAGGCATCATCGACTCCAATCAAGCCCGTGAAAAACGCCTTGCCATATCTAAGGAAAGCCAACTCTACGGAGCGATGGACGGTGCGATGAAATTCGTAAAAGGGGATGCGATCGCAGGTATCGTCATCACTTTGATCAATATTATCGCCGGTATCATCATCGGTATGACCCTTAATGGGATGTCCGCGGGCGATTCGGCAAGAACCTATTCTTTACTATCCATCGGTGACGGTCTTGTATCGCAAATCCCTGCCCTCTTGATTGCGATCACTGCCGGTATCGTAACCACTCGTGTAACAAGTGATAAAGGCGACACAAACCTCGGTTCTGAAATTTCAGGCCAAATTTTAAAGCAGCCAAAAGCGTTGATGATTGCCGCGGCGTTCTTGATGGGAATGGGACTTATTCCCGGCTTCCCAACTCCTCCGTTTTTAATCCTTGCCGCTGTTTTAGGACTTATCGGCTACGCTCTATGGTCGACAGATATAGGCAATACCTCGACAGGAGGCGCAACCATTTCTTCTGCCGCCTCATCTGAATCGATGGATACGGGCGTAAAAGGACATAAAGTCGTAACCGGCGGCGGCATTGACAGCTACGCGTTAACCCTCCCAGTCATTCTGGAGGCAGGCAAAGGAATATCCGGCGAGATTCAAAGACAGCCGAAGGGCCAAGGCTTTATTGACCAGATGATTCCCAAAATGAGACAAGCCCTTTACGCAGATTTAGGCGTCCGCTTTCCAGGCGTTCACGTACGTACCGACTCCCCTATTCTTGACCGTGATGAATATTCGATTCACTTGAACGAAGTGCCTATTGTGCGTGGTAAAATTTTAGAAAACATGGTGCTCACAAACGAGTCGGAAGAAAATTTAAAACGGTATAACCTCCCCTATACTTCCTACAAAAACTCGCTTGGCATGCCGTCCGTTTGGGTGGATATAAAATATAAAGAGCTGCTTGAAAAAGCAGGCATTAAGTACTGGAATAATCTTGAAGTCATCATTCTTCACTTGTCTTACTTTTTCAGGCATTACGCGAACGAGTTCGTCGGTATCCAGGAAGTAAAATCGATGATTGAATTCGTAGAAAAATCTTTCCCTGACTTAGTGAAAGAGGTAACAAGGCTTATCCCGCTCCAGAAGATGACAGATATCTTTAAGCGCCTTATTCAAGAGCAAGTATCGATAAAAGATTTAAGAACAATTCTGGAAGCTTTAAGCGAATGGGCTCAAACCGAAAAAGATACGGTATTGCTAACAGAATACGTTCGATCATCCCTGAAACGCTATATTAGTTATAAATATTCGCAAGGACAAACCGTTCTATCTGTATACATTCTCGATCCAGAAATCGAAGACTTGGTGCGAGGAGCGATTAAACAAACATCTGCCGGCTCTTACCTTGCGCTAGATCCAGACTCGGTTCAACTTATTTTGCAATCGGTTAGAAACACCGTTGCGCCTCCTCCTCCAGGCGGCCAGCCCCCTGTTATCTTAACTGCGATTGACGTAAGACGATTTGTCCGCAAATTAATCGAAATGGAATTTACCGATATCTCTGTGGTTTCCTATCAAGAGATTGTCCCTGAGATCCGGATTCAGCCTTTAGGACGTATCCAGATCTCGTAATTTTAAAGAAGGTCTTTAAATGGCCGATATTACTAGAGGAGATTCATTAAGCGCTCGCATCGTCCAAGAGATGCAGCAAACAGGCGCGGAAGAACGCCTTGAGCTACGAGCTGAGCAAGAATCGTCCGCCGATAGCATTAAAGCGCAGAACGAACAGGCCGTAAACCCGTTCGCACGGGCCGCTTTGCGCAAAAGGGAAAAGGTCGAATCTCCCAAAACCCGAATCCAAAAAATGCTCCAGTCGGGTGAAAAAGCAGATCGATTGCTTCCTATTGAGCAAATTAAAGACCAGGCCGATCAATTCCAAAGACGCAATCCCGAATTAAAAGCGGCCACTCTCGTCCTCCTTCGCAACTACATTAAGCCAGGCGATACAAAAGAAGAAATTCTTAAAAAGCTTTTAGAGTTTTATAAAGATCCGGCCCTTGCAGATGAGGCTCTTGAATTTTTACTTGAAACGACAGATGGCGAGCTCTACCAGCAAGTAAAAGCCGCGAAAGAAGAGCTCAACCAGAGCCAAGGCCGAGAAATTACTGCAGGACGCAATATTGGAGCTCAAGCAAGAGCTGCGTCCGACAAAGGACTTGGGACGCCCACCCAGCTCAGAGACCTGTACCGCGACATTACTGGCAATCCGCGAGATTCTTCCACCTTATTCCAGGAACTTTCAAAACAATACGCGTTCAAAGACCTCAAAAAAGTTACCGACTTCCTCCTGCACTCTATGGGAGCAGACCTCAAATCAAAAGGCCCTTCAATCGAACCGGGTATGCTCCATCGTATCATCACAGAAACTCGTTCGCTGCAGGCGATCTTAGGCATCTATCGATTCTTCCGTGGACGCATGCGCCTCATTCAAACCTCGTTTGGACGAAACGGCATCGATGTTCCTCCAGAACTTAACTTTGAAAGCATGTCAAAAGAATTTATGACCCTCGCCGCGGAGCGCTACCCTTCATCCGACAAAGTAAAAGAAAGAGCCGTAAAACTGGGCATTGAAAAATGGCTGCTCGCAAAAATTATAGCTTTGAGCCAATTCCGAGATGCAATCCGCGAAGTGGCTTTAAATCAAATTTTCCGCTCTCTTCAACATCGCGACGACCTTTATCTTGCCATACTTGAAGCGCTTGAAGACCTCGAAGACGAGCTTGATCAGGAAGAGCAGCAAGAAGATGAGGAAGATGAGGAAGAAGAAGAGAATGAATCTCCAACGGATACTTTAAAAAGTATCGAAGGCGAGGAGGAATAACT
>CAZABG010000025.1:0-925 GCA_964483465.1 uncultured bacterium | reverse complement strand
ATGAATTCAGTAAGGTAATTAATATCCCTCCGCTTAAGCCTGATGCGAACAACTCCTGCCTTATTAAACTGCCTGAAGACGGTGCCAAAATCCAAATCGAAATTGATAAAACAGGCGACTTTTTAATGCTCGCATCAAACCTAGGCTTTGTTCCTCCCGGACGCTATAGGGAAGCGCTTTTTCGCGAAGCGCTCCATCACAACAATTCACCCCATCCTCGTAACGGCACTTTCTGCTTTTCCGAGAACACAAAGCAGCTTATGCTTATGGAATACCTTCATATCAAAGACCTGAACGGAGAAAAAATCGCATCGGTCTTTGAACCCTTTTCAGAAAGAGCTACGCTCTGGAAAAAGGCGATAGAAAAGGGTGAAGTCCCTGTCGGAACCGAATCGGTCCGTAAGGGTGGCTCCGGAATGTTCGGTCTCTAAAACTCCTTGCCCGACTGTTGCTTAATCCGTGCCCGTGCCCGTGTGCGTGCCCGACTGTTGCTAATCCGTGTGCGTGCCCGTGCCCGTGTGCGTGCCCGTGTGCGTGCCCGACTGTTGCTAATCCGTGTGCTTGCCCGTGCCCGTGTGCGTGCCCGACTGTTGCTAATCCGTGTGCGTACCCGACTGTTTCTAATTACAATCGATTTAAATTGTAACCCATCTGAGTGTTAAACCCTGCACGGAATAAGCCGCAATCGGGAACGGGCGCGGGCACGCACACGGGCACGGATAAGCCGCAATCGGGAATGGGCGCGGGCACGCACACGGGCACGGAATAAGCCGCAATCGGGAACGGGCGCGGGCACGCACACGGGCACGGAATAAGCTGCAATCGGGAACGGGCGCGCACACGGGCACGGAATAAGCCGCAATCGGGAATGGGCGCGGGCACGCACACGGGCACGGAATAAGCTGCAATCGGGAACGGGCGCGCA
>CAZABG010000024.1:0-29980 GCA_964483465.1 uncultured bacterium | reverse complement strand
GCTTCTCGCTCGGGGGGCCGTGTGCTACGCTCGGACAACACAGGCCCCCCTCGCGATAACCGATTCTAGTTTGCGATTCTGGCCTAATGTGTCGCTTCGCTCCTTGAAACAACAGTCGCTCGGCTAAAAGCCTTGCGCGCCGTCCGAAGGCGGCGCAATCCAGTGCTGAAAGCGCTTGAATGTATGCCGAGGTACGAGGCTGCACCGATAGGCAAAAGGATGAAGGATGAAAATAGTGTCGCTTCGCTCCTTGAAACAACAGTCGCTCGGCTAAAAGCCTCGCGCGCCGTCCGAAGGCGGCGCTATCCAGTGCTGAAAGCGCTGGGATGTATGCCGAGGTAGCTGCACCGATCGCGAGGCTTATAGCCGAGCGACTTGAGTGTCGAGCGGGCGTAAGCCCGCCCCGCAGGCCAGAATCGCAAACTAGAATCGGTTTTCGCGAGGTGAGCTTTAGCGAACGAAGGGAGGCTAGGTTGTACCTGCCGACCTGAGCGAAAAGCCAATTATAGGAAGCGAGTATGGCCTCTAGGAGGGCAGCGGGGAACAAGGGAACACTTGTTCCCGACTGACAATAATTTTAATTCGTTTATTTCATTTGAAATTGGGGAGGGGGTCGAGTTTGATTTTCAGGCCGTCGTTTCCGACGGAAGTTTTGTAAACCCAGTCCTCTTTATTCTCGCGCTGCAGGCGATCGCAGCCGAGCGCAAATCCGCGGAGAAAACCGTAGCGGCGGATCGCTTCGAGCGTATATTGAGAGGAGGAAGGGGAAAAATGGCTGCGCGGCCCGTCTGCGGGAGAAATAACATCCTGATGAAATTGAATAAGGCGCGCGGCGATTTTTTGCGCAAAGTTTTGCGGGACTGTGCAAGTGGGTATGCGGGCTTGAGCAAGATCGGAATCAGGGCCCCAGGGGTCCGCGCTTAAATTAAAAAGCGCACTCAAGCTTAAGAACAGGAAAAAGCTTTTCCTTAATAAGTGTCTCTTTAGATAGCCGCTCATATAACCGTTCATTATATTCGTTTGCCGCGATTTGCGCGCCATTAATTCCCCCAAAATACCATCCCGCTTCAAGGCTTAATGTGAATAAAGCAAAAGCAGGATATCCCTTATGAAATAGCTGATAGGTTCCTGCGATAAAGAGGCTGTTGATGATAAAGGAAGTGACGGCAGCGTTTTTAAGTCCCACATAATAGTATCCGGCACCCGGCAGGATGGCTTGCATCTGTCCTGCTTTTTCAGGCGATTTCTTTTCAAAGCAGTAATCGGTGAGGAGTTGATTAATATAGGGCTTGTCAGTGTGTTCGTTGAGAAAACAAAAATCAGCTTGGATGACGGCGTCTGCGAGGGAAAGGGAGTCTGCAAGCTCCGGATAATCTTGACGGATGAGCTCAAAAATATGTCCTTGCTTCTCTGTGCAATCGAGTTTGCCGTAAGTATCGTAGAGCGTTATGAGAAGTTCGCGATAAGCGGGAAAGGATTGAGTGGAGAGGGGAAGCGAGCTGTTTTCGTAAGTCTCTATCGCTTCCTTATATTTTGACGCGAGGTAATAAGAAAGAAATATGGAGTATTCGATTTGCGCTTTGCGGGAAAGTTCTTTTGATGGAATGAGAAAGAGAGCGCTTTTGAAGGCGGTTATCGCGCGGTAAAAATCGGCTTCATCTGCGAAGCGGCTGCCTAGATAAAGCTCTTTTCCCCATAGTTGCTGAAGCTCATTTTTCGTAAGAGCGGGAAATGGGGTTGGGAGGGCCTGCACCCGTTTATCTGTCACGCAATATTGAACATCTGGTTCAAATGGGGGACACGGGTTGCAGGCCATTAGGCCTATAAGGGAGAGTAGGGCTCCCTTATGGATTAAACTCCTCACGATCTTCATGGCAATTGTCTGGCTCTTTTACGTTCATCCAATTAAGGGCTTGATCAGTTTCAAGTTGCCACATTTTAGTCGTTCTTTTCTTTTGACGCCAGATATCCTGCTGATGCTTCGTAAGATTTTGAATCTGCTCTTCCGTATCGATGATTTGAGGACGAATAAAAATCATCTGATTACGTTTTAAATCCGTTGTACGGACTGAGCTGAATCCTGCTCCAATAAAGGGAGCCGCTCCTATGCAAGGTACTTGCTGGCGATCTTTTTCTAATTGATCGTTGATCATACCGCTGATCACAAGGAAATAGCCATCAGGTACGTGTACGCGGGTAGTGGTCGTACTCTTTGAGGTGTTAGGACCTGGCGACTGCTGTGTTAGCGCGTTGACAGTAGGAGTTTGGCTCGGAATAATCCTGCTGACTTCTTCTTTAATTTCGAGGGTAATGATATCGGTGCTGGATAGCATCGGCGTCACTTTTAGTGTCGTTCCCACATCTCTAAACTCAAAGTTATTGGTAATGATGTTACCCTGATCGTTCGCGATCGATTGCGTTTGGAACGCAACGTTTTCGCCCACGAAAATTTCAGCGGGAGTGTTATCTTCCGTTAAAATTTTTGGATTAAGGATAATGTTAACCTTGTTCTTCGTGTGTAGAGCGCGTACAAGGGCGCCGAGCGTTCCAAATACTTGGCCATTATGGGTAATTTTTTGACCAATTAATCCTAAGTTATAGCCTGCAAGGCCTCGAACGGTATTGGCAGGATTATTAGAACCTATCGCGGGCAGCGCATTATTAAAGGCAGGGTTGTTGTTAAAAACGGTACCGGCAAAGGGGTTCGAGTTGTTAATGAACGCCTGCGCGCCTTTTAAGTTGTCTTGCTGAAATTCAGACGCAAAGTTGACGCCATATTCAAGAGAGTCATCAAGCGTTGTTTCCAAAATAAGCATTTCGATAAATACTTGGCGAAGCGGAGTGTCAATTTCTTCAACAAGCTCTCTTACTTTTAATAAGGCGTCT
The DNA here is from genome assembly GCA_964483465.1 of uncultured bacterium. Classification (GTDB taxonomy): domain Bacteria; phylum Chlamydiota; class Chlamydiia; order Chlamydiales; family Parachlamydiaceae; genus CAZABG01. Next base: position 27,094 of record CAZABG010000024.1, on the reverse strand, counting down.
GTCGTACCCGTAAATACGAGCGAGTTTGACGCTTCAATCCACTGAATAGAATTGATCGCGGCGACGAGATCTGAGTTGCTTGTGCCGGTTCTTTCTAAGCTATCGGCGATTCTGCCAAGCGCAAGAACAATCTGATCCCCTTTTCTATACTTAAGTTTCTGAATATAGAATTGAGTTCTTTGGATATGTCCGGGAGGTAATTGATTAGACCATCCTGATTGCTGTCCGATCGCGCCAGGTTGTAGCGGCAGTCCATTCGGACCAAGCGGTACGCCGCCAGCGGTTCCAAGAGGACCGCCAGGACCCCCCTGAGGAATGCCTCCCGCAGGAGCTTCGCCACCTTGTTGGCCTGGAAGCGTTCCAAATGGAATTTGACCTCCAGGAACTTGGCTTTGCGGACCTCCTGTCGGGGTCGTGCTAAGCGGTGACTGAAAGCGTAAGCTTTCTGGAGTAAAGATTCGTGTTGATCCGGTGTTAACATCCAAATTTCTGAAGATAGCGATAGATCGTTCGACTAAAAAAGGTGTCGATACGATAAAGATCGAATTGGATGCGATATGAGGGACCATTACTAAAGGTTTTCCTTCAGCGATCGGCTCCATAATTTGAGTAGCAAGAGGGATCAATGAATCAATTAAAGCATTTTGTACCTGATATTGACCGATGATTAAACCTGAGGCGGGTGAATCAAGACCTTTCAACAGTTGTCCCACTTTTTCAACGTTGGTTGAAATATCTGTTACAACCATGTTGCTCGTGTTAGGGATGCCCTCAACAATCGCCACATCGGAAACAAGCGGCTTAATGATTTTAATCGCGTTTTCGGTATCGAGTGTATTTAATTTAAATACCCGGGTAACAATTTCCGTGTTAGTAGGCATCGGCTGGCCGTCTGCCACTACTTGCGAAATACCGTTTACTTTCGGGTTTCTATGAATAATGACGTTATTGCCTTGTTCAATTAAGGAAAGATCGTGAATTCTCAATACCTGCATTAAAGCAGCCATCACGTTATCCAAGGTCGCCGGATCTTCTGAAACAATAGTTACGTTAAATTGAAGATCAGCTTCTTCATAGATGAAATTCTTTCCTGAAACACGGCTAATGAAGCGGATGAACTCGGTAATCGCGACGTTGTTGAAGTTAATCAAAATCGTACGATTATTTTGATCGCCTTCCGCAAGTTCATCAGTTGAATTGCCCTTAGCTTGGTTGTTTTCGCCTTCATTTTGAGCAATTTGTTGCTTTTCAGGAACAGCCTCTTCAAAAGCAAAAAAGTGTTTTTCAGCTTGGGTTTGATTTCCCGATTTACCTAAATCGGGATTCCAGTCGTCATAACCAAACTCATCGTTGGCATAGATGTGGGACCCGAAAAGACTCGATGATACCAAGCCCAGCTTGAGAATCAACTTGGCAGATGAAGTTTTCATGATTGTCAATTCTTTTGTGTAAGAGTCATTGTTCAAAGGTGTTGTTATTCCAAACCTGACAATTATTTGCCATCTTTTTCGTCATAAATTTTTGAAAAATTCATAACCAAATTTCGGATGACGGTAACATTCTATCAGATTATTACATTCTGTAAAGGTCGTTTAGAGATATATGTGCGTTGGTTATTTAAAAATGAAAATATAGGGCTCGCGTTCTTTTGCAAATTCAGGATCTTTAAGTTTTGTTTTCATTATTGAGGACGCAGGATCTGAATTTTCTTCGAAAATGTTTTTTAATGTATGCAGGATTACTTGATTTTTTATTTCATGAGAAAATAGGGAGGGGGATTCTTGAGACATGCCAAGAGGCATTTCCGATTTCATGACTTCAGTGTCTATAACAATTTTAACATCTCCGAACGAAACCCCGCGGATTTTGCTGTCCTTGATTGTTAAGATTGCGCCAACAAAAAGAGATGAATAGTTTTTAGTCAAAAAAGAGTGAAGTTGTTTTATAAACGAATCAATGTTATCGAAATTTTGACTTTTTAAAAAACCGTAGATTTCAAAATATTTTAAAAAGGTCTTTTCGTTTCGTTCTGTGTCTTCGAGCAAAACAAAGATATCATTGAATTTACCCCACATAATTGTTGGATAAGGGGTAAGGGATAGACGAACCTCTACTTCATTTAGGGCAGGATTCAAAATTTTTTGCGCTTCGTCTAAAATATCCCGATAGAGGCTAGAAAAATTTTCAGTCAGCTTTTTATCCTTATCAAGCTCATCCGAGTGCAGATAAAGAGATAGATCCCCAATAAAATCCACAACATCGTGATAACGTTCTTTTGGATTCGGGTTTAAAGCTTTTGCAAGGATTGATCTCACTCCTTTTGGCATTAAGGAAAGGTGCACTTGCCCTTGACTGAGTTTCCCTAGCAAAATTTCATAGGCAACGATACCTAGCGAATATATATCTGAGGGGTAAGAGACATTTTCAGGATCTTCTCTTTGCTCGGGACTAATATATATAGGAGTTCCGATGAAGCGTTTATTTTGAGGGTCTTGCCCTCTTTCATTTAAAACCTGCGCAATACCAAAATCGATGACTTTGATGTGTCCTGACGGTGTTACTAATATATTTTCAGGTTTTAAATCGCGATGGATGACATGGTGGGTGTGCAAATGAACTAGAGCGTACGCAATCTCTAGGATCATCTCGATTCGTTTTTTTAGTCCTGCCGGCGTGTTTTCAAGCCATTTTCTTAATGAAATCCCTTCAATATATTCCATCGCGATGTAAAGACCGCTTTCCCATACACCCGAATCGTAAAGGGTAACAATATTAGGGTGATTCGCCATTTTAATGATTTTTGCTTCATTTAAAAAGCGATCCGATGCCTCTTTATTTTTAACAAATTTTGGAGATAAGACTTTAATGATAATGGGTTGTTTAGATGAAGGATCATGGCTTAAGAATAGATAGCTCATGCCCCCTTTTTCGATCAGTTTATCAATTAGGTAGGGGCCTATTTGAGCAGGAAGAGATTCATTTTCTGGAACAGGGTCAGGTTTAACAGGGGGAAGCGTATCCCTCTTATAAAAATTTTCTGTTCGTTCAGACATGCCGTATTATTTATTTTCCGGCGATATCTAAGATTCTGACGCCTATTAAATCGCCGATTTTTAAAAGTTCGCCTTTCGCAATGAAATGACCATTGGCAATAAGGTTGACTCCCTCTTCCGGTCTAAAGTTTAAGTCCAGAATATCGCCAGGTTTTAGCTCGCTAAGTTTTTGTACCGTAATTTTAAAACGTCCTACTTCTACAACGATATCCAAAGGAATTTCGTTTGCGTTTATAGGTTTTGCTTCTTGAACGGCCGAAGGAGACGCGGTTCCATTTGCGCTTTTAGCGCTCTTTGCCTCTCCGATTTCTTCGTCTTCGTCTAGCTCTTCCTCTTCTTCCGTATATTCATCTGTTGTATCTTCGTGATACTCTTCTTCAATTTCTTCATCATGTGAAGGGTCTTTAGCCATAATATTTTTATCCTCGTATAGAAGGGGATATTCAAGAATTTTAACTTTGCCGTCTTTTAATTTCGCTCTAAAGATAGGTTTATGATTTAAGGTTAAAAGCACTCTCTTTTTCTCATCGCCTGGAATCAGTTGGCAGGAATCTAAAATTAAGAAATCACCCGATTCAAGAGTTTTAAAATCAGAACGGCTTAACGATACGCGTCCTGCTTCAACATGAATATCGAGATACAATTCCTTCAAAACTTGGTTAGACGGGTTTTGCGCCTTGAACTTTTCTCTCCATGTATCTAAGAAATCTTGATCAATTAAAATGCGTGCAGGAAATTTCATCCCTAAAAGGGATAGTTCAATATCTTGCGTAAGATGATGAGATTCTACGACAGTCGATCCTGGAGCTATTTGCGGCGCAAGCGTTTTATCGGGATGGGCCTTTTGAAAAGCGCTAATAGCGGAAGCAAGCACATATTCTTTAAACGCTTCAATCAATGAAGGGTCAATGGGGTAATCTTTTGGAAGGTCTTTTTGCACAAGATGGATAAACACATCTTTTGGAAGAAGAAGGTGGACAAAACCTCTAAAAGGGGCAACACGTAGAGATATAATTTGAGATGCATACTCAGAAAAGCCTTCTTTTGTTTTGGAAGCCTCTTTAAGTTCTGGCAGAGAAGTTTTTATATCTACGGGCGTTTCTAAAATTTGGGATAATTCTTTAGAAAAGGCCTGAATATCAAAGGGGGGAGGATTCCCGTACATAGACGCGGGAGCGAGATTAAGGATATCTCTTGGAAGTTGCTTTAGCCAGCTATAACTTGTTTCGGTACTCATTTAAGCTTAATTTATTCTTTTTCAGGATTTTCTTCTTCTTCTCTCTGTCTTTTTTGAGGATTTCCTTCCGGATTTCCTTCTTTAGATTGCTCCCTTTCACCTCTTGGTTGTCCCGGTTGATCTAACCTAAGGATTTCCTGATTGGTTGTAGTCGTAAGCATCTGAACCTGATAGCCTTTACGCTCTAAAGCCAAAAGGAGTTGCGATTCTGATCTATCGAGCAGATTTTTGGCTTCCTGGGTCAGGTTGTCTATCGTAATATTTACTTGCTTATTCGCAGAATCGAATTCACTTATTTTGATACCGACGTCTTTAAGGGGACCGTCTTTATTCAAAAGAATTACGATACTCGATTCGCCCGTTTTACTGTTCTCTAGTTTGTATACTTGATTTACTATTTTATCAATGATTTCTTGAAGGTTATTTCTTGTCGGAGGTGTCGGTTTTTCAACCGCTTGCGCGCTTTGAATGTCGCTCAACTGACCGGTTGGATTGGCAAGGGGATTCACTTGAGCAAGATCGCTTTTTTCGCTAAGATAGAAATCAGTTTTTGGTCTTTTTTCAGCGACTTTGTCTTCTTTCAATGCGAGGGCTGATTGTTCAAGTTCATTTTGAAAGCCGCTCTCTTTGTCTTTACTTTCCTTCAAGTTAAAGACCGGCTTATCAGATCCGCCGCCAGACTCTAAAATATCGGCAAGCCCTTTGCCTTCTTTTTTCTTCTTTTTCAGAAGCTCTTCAAGCTCTTCAAACTCGTCTTTTGGTTTTCGGTGTTCGTATACGGCATAGACTTCGCGGAATTTATCAGGCTGTACTTCGCCTTCAGGCTTATCGGTAGAATTTTTATCGGAATTACGCTTGATATCGCTTCTTGAGTTAATGGTGTTGTCAGGATTTACCATATTTTTTCTTCTCCTTCTGTTGCATGGAGTAGATGACAGAGCCTTGTTCGTTAAAATCGTTTTCTTCTTTAATTTCCATTTCTTTAACGATCGTTTTCAGCCAATCCTTTTTATGGAGCTCGATTTTGTCTACTTCAAGTCGTCTAAGAGCTAAATCTTTGATCGCAACTTCCAGGTTTTGTTTGGCGATCTCTACTTGTTCTTTCTGCTCTTTGACCTTTTTTTCCTCATTTTTTAAATTTTCCTGAACTACTTTTATATAAGCTTTCATTTGCTGGATCTTATCGGTCGTCGTTCCGCGGTCAAGTTCTTCTCTTAGCTGTGTCAGTTTCGCTTTGTGGTGATCTTTTACTTTATCCCTTTCGGCTTCTCTCTGTTTTAATTTTTCTTCTTCCCTTTCAACCGCGAGCCTTCTTTCGATGACCACTTTTTCGGCATCTTCAACCCGCTTCTTCTTAACTTCGAGCACCTGTTTAAGGGGATAAATAAGTGGCATTATTTAAACAGCCCCTTCAGAAGTTGCAAAGTCTCCTGATAGGTGCATTTTTCTTCGACTGCCTGCTTTAAGAATTTGTTTACTTTATCGATATGATCGATCGCATAGTCGCCGGCTTTATCCTGGCCCCGTTTGTATTCACCAATTTTTATCAGGAGCTCGTTCTTCTTATAGTTTGCTAAAACTTCTCTCAGCTTACCTGTAAGCTGTAAGTGCTCTTTTTGAACAATGGATGGCATAACCCGGCTTGCAGAGGATAAAACATCGATCGCAGGGTAATGGAACTGTCTTGCGAGGTCGGCGGATAAGATGATGTGACCGTCCAAAATCGATCGGACTTCATCCGCGACAGGCTCGTTCATGTCATCGCCTGCAACCAATATGGTATAAAATGCAGTGATAGATCCTTTATCAGAGTTACCGGTTCTTTCTAATAGCTTAGGCAGAGTCGAGAAAACAGAAGGAGTGTAACCGGCTCTTGCGGGAGGCTCGCCTGCCGCAAGTCCAACTTCACGAAGCGCCCGTGCGAAACGGGTCACCGAGTCCATCATGAAGCAGACGTTTTTTCCTTTATCGCGGAAATATTCCGCAATCGCGGTTCCAACATAGGCTGCATTTAAACGAAGCTGGGATGCCTGATCGGATGTCGAGATGACGAGTACCGATTTGGCAAGTCCTTCAGGACCGAGTTCCCGTTCGATAAAGTCACGAAGTTCCCGTCCCCGTTCCCCAATCAAGCTGATAACGTTTACATCGGCTTGAGAGTAGCGGGCGATCATTCCGAGAAGGGTAGATTTACCTCCGCCTGCCGCGGCAAACACCCCAACTCTTTGTCCTCGGCCGGTAGTCAAAACACCGTCGATGGCGCGAACCCCTGTCGCCATAGGCTCAAGGATTCTTTCCCTTTTTAAAGGATCGGGAGGTGGAGCTAGAACCGATTTAACTTCGTGGCAATCAAGCGGGCCTTTAACGTCTTCATCAAGCGGCTCGCCAAGGCCATTTAAGATTCGTCCAAGGAGTTTATCGCCCACTTTAATGTGTAGTGGCAGATGGGTGGGAATAACTTCTGACGAGGGACCAATCCCTTTCATTTCGCCGAGAGGGGAGAGAAAAACTTCGTCGCGAGTAAAACCAACAACCTCTGTTCTAAGAGGCTCCCCTTCTCGTTTAACCAGGCACACTTCCCCAATTTTAACTTGAGGAACAATCGCTTTAATAAGCATGCCTACGGTTTCGGTAATACGACCGTTTACCGTAGTTATTTCGAGTTCATCTAAACTCCCAAGGATTTTGTCAAACTCTTCATCTCGCATAGCTTATACTTGTACGTTCATGATCGTTTTAGTCGATTCAAGCGCCTTGTTCAATACGGCGGTAAAAAATTCGATCTCTTGCGTCACGTACCCTACTTTCAACTGAATCGCCAGCATATTTGCAGGAGATATTTCTTGCTTATTGAGGTGCATATAATTCACCTCTTCCGCAATTTTTTGCAGTTGATATTGACCGTGTGTCAAGAAACCCAAGAATCGTTCGATCGGGTTTTTGCTTAAAGCGGGCTCGCTTGGAGCGATATACTCGGACCCCGTACGATTCAGCGCAATCTTTAAGTTTTCATCAATGTGATTGAGTTTGTTCTTGAGAAGATGCTGAACGGAAGGCTGAAGTTCAACGCCCGGCTGCGCAAGTTTAGCTTTTACTTCTTCTATTTGCGCGATGGTATCTTGAGACTGTTTAATCAAAGAATCGGGCGTGGCTTTTGATACCCCTTCCGTTTTTCTTTGAAGGTTGCGGATCTCTTCCATGAAGTTAACACGATTTGATTCTTCGTGCGGCTTCGCGGCGATATCCTGTCTTAGATGGGCGTCAAACTTATCTTTATCGGGCTGGACACGCTCGACGAATTCATCGACGCCTTCCGCCTTTCCTTTTTTATCTAACTTAGAAATTTCCTCGATTTTCTCGAGATTGTCACGTGCATCTGACATAGTTTACTCCCCCCGTAAGGGTGGATAAAATCCGCAATTAATTTTGCGGTTATTTTACTCTTCGTCTTCTTCTTGAATATTCTTCGAGAAGAAGGGAGCTTTGTTTTCTTTGTTCAAATCTTTTTCAGCCCACTCGAGAGAAATTTTGCCGAGGCTTTTGACAGTCGGATCATCCGACTTTGCGATGGCGTCCTGGATGAGCTTTTCCCCTTTCTTCCTCTTCGCTTTATTTAAGAGGAAAGAAATCCCGAGGAAGGTTTGGGCGAGATAATTGTTCGGTTCTTTTTCAAGCACCCCTTCAAAAATCTTTGCCGCCTGTTTAACCTCGAGTTTATTAAGAGCGATGTAGCCAAGTCCAATTTGCGGGGCTACACTATCCGGAGAAATGGCTTGAGCGGCATTGAATATCCGTGTCGCCGAGAGCTCGTCCAACTGTTTTACGGCTATAAAACCCGCCTCAATCAGTAGGGCGAAATCACTCTTGAAATCCTCCAGTAAGCTCTGATCCATCTTAACCCTCTCGAAAGGTAAACTTTAAGGTACGCTAACTTAAAATTAGCATACCCTAAAGTAATAGTCACGTTATCCTTTAACGTTCGTTGCCATTCTCTGAATAGCTGAGTTAGCAGCTGAGACCACCGAGGTGCTCATCTCAGAGAGCTGAGATAAGTGGTTCATTAACATCTGCATCTCAAACATATCGCCAATAGAAATGGCCGATCTTCTGTTCTTGATTTCAAGCAGTTTAGTTTTAGCGGATGCGGTTGCATCATTTAAGATCTTAAAAAGGTCCGTTACACTAAAGCCTGACTGGATATTGTCACCAGTGAATTCTGTTGTGCTAGGCATACTTTCCTCCTAGAAAGTTTTTAAGTATTAAAAACCATGGAGTTAAGTAAGTCCTTCGATTGACCCATACTGGAAAATTCATTTCCTGGTGACGAAGCACCATTCTGAATCAAGAGACTGTTATTAACTTCTATCAAGCATTTTATGTTTAAACGCTTGGGAGGGAAGCCTATTTTTTTAGGAAGGCTCCCCGCCGAAACGTTTAAAGCTTCGGTCAAAACCTTCGGTTTATTAAACCTTAGGTTTTGTGCGATCTATTATCTTCAATAGGCTCGCATATCCCTGCAGGATAACTCCTATTCTATCAAAATCTAATTTTTCTGTCCCTTTTTTAAGGGCATCCTTTACTCGCATCAATTTCTTTTCTATTTGGCTTCTGATCTCTTTTTGTTTTTTAGCGTTGAGCAAATCCTTTTCTAAATCAAAAGTAAATTCATTACTTTGTTTTTTCTTTTTTTGATCTTCGAGTCCAAACATTTCTATATCCTCACTATTTATTATAACATATTACTATTTGTTGTAGTCAATTCTATAACTAACTCCATCTTTTTCTAGCAGAATCGTATTAGGAGAAATAGACTTTATAAGCATACCATCGATCGTATCTCCCTTACCCACAATTCTTCCGTTAATCATAATGCTGATCTTGGAGCCTTGCTGAGAGTAGCCCGATACTTCGTAACGATCTGATATATTGATAGTTGAGGCATCCTTCACAAGATTAGTGACTTGGCTTCTGACTTGCCTTACCCCTGGGATTTTTTTGATCTGATCTTGAATTTCAAGGTAAATATCTTGTTTTTGGGCAGGAACCCCGCCGGATAAGATCACATCCCCATTTTGAAATTGAACGTTAACCGATCTGATATCTTGCTGGTTGAGAAGATTGGTCACTTGCGTAACAACATCTTCTTCCACGACGATCTGTCTTTCTAGCTTATCTAAGTAGGGGAAATTGGCAGAGATATAATCATAAAGCTGTTCCGCCTGCTTTCTATTTTGTAAATACCCTGTCAATATATATTGGCCCGCTTTTGGAGATTGAATAGATATCCCTCTCCAAGCCGGATTGCGATTAATGACGTCGTTTGTATTCTGCCAGACAAGCTCGTCTATTACGACAGAAGAGTCATCCATGCTTTTAATGAAATTTAGGCCTTGCAGATTGTATAGGAGCTGATTTTTGTCTGTAGTGGTAAGAACGTGGCCTACTAATAATAGGCGTCCTGTAGACTTGTTAAACGAGTATTTAATGTCCGGGAAGGGGGCCATTGCGGTTTGAAGATCATTATCGATCTCGCTATTGGCAACATTTTCAACCGGCTCGCTTTTAAAGAGGGTGCTAACTCCCATAGCAACAAGAACGAAAAGTCCTGTGATAATCGCAATTAGAATAAACGCGCCAAGCGGCTTTTCTTTTTTTAGAGGAGGCAGAGCTTCTGCGGGGGCGGCGGTAGGTTTTTCTTCTTCGTCTTTTTGCAGCGATTTTACGATTTGAGGTAGAAGCGGAGATATAATGGTCTGCATGTTGCCTTCGCGGTCATAGATAACAAAACTGCTTGTACATACCGTGACAACAGAATTTGCAGAAAGGGGAGTTCTCGCGTCGATCGTTTTTCCATCAACGAGCGTCCCGTTTCTACTTTTTAAATCTTCAATAGCAATATTTTTTTCATCGTTAATATAAACCCGCGCGTGCTGTCTAGAAACGCTTGTGTCATGAAATACGATATCGCAGCTTGCAGGGTCGGTCCCGATCAGATAAGTATGGCCTGGGTTCATGGAGAATTCAGCGCCGTTATTTGGGCCTCCGATCACTTTCAATAAAAATCGGCCGGAATCAAGGAGATCGAAATTGATGTTGGCGAGCCCCTTATTCGGGAGATCTTTTTCTTCGCCAAAGATCGAGTCGTGACGTTCTTCGTTTGCGGTAATAGCGTTGCCTTGCGTCATTTCCGAATTTTCATTTTGTTTAGGAGTACTTGCACTTTCTTGGGGGTTCATTCCCTCCTCCGCTGGTTTAAGCTCATAAGGTTCATCTTGAAATGAATCTTGCTGAGAGCGATTTTCAAAACGCAGCGTTTGTTCGCCGAGCGTGATCAGATCGCCATTTTCTATTATAAGGGGTTCTTGGACTTCTCTTCCATTAACTAATGTTGCAGACGTTTCACTTAGATTTTCAATTTGATAGTTCAACCCCGATTTTGAAATGCGTAAATGCTCTCGGGAGACGGAAGGGTCTTCCAAAATGATTTGAGCAAGATCCGGATCTCGGCCGAGTATCCAATTTTCCCGACCCTCCAGTTCAAACTCTTTTCCTTTTAATGTTCCTTCTTGAACTACCAATAATTCAGGCATAAACTTTTTTTATAGAGGTTGCGAGCCATTTGCACAACTCATTTACCCTTTAAAAAAGCCCTTTTGTAGCCTCCTAATTTAAAACGGCTCCAAAGTCTTCTTTTCTTCATGGCAAACCAACTATGCAGTTTCCTAAAGGGAAAAAGGGGGATTTTCACCTTTATCGTTGTTGGTAATTGAGCGCTTCTTCCCGCCAAAAGTCAACTGCATTTATAAAGTCTTCTATTATGTCTTTAAATTGTTTATAGTTAATTTCATAGTCAATAGTTCGTGCAAGCTCAATATGTTTTGCCTCGTCATCCAAACTTAATACCGACCCCCAAGTCCCTTGGCCAAAGAGGTTTGCGAATAACAATCTCTCGAATAAATCCTCTTCTCTTCCTCTTGGAGTATCAAGGATCCTGGCTTCGATTTTAACGCCATTGCCAAGATCGGTAATATAGATGTTTTCGCCTTCTTCAACGGGGAGTTTCCATTTCCCAGCCTCTTCAGTATCAAAGCCTTTAATTTCATAATCTGTTGCAAGCTGCTTCATAAAAGCGTCAACTTTCATAACCCCTCTCTATAGAATAGCCGGCTCTTGAATACAAGATTCAATTTCCGAGGCAATTGCAAAACTAGATTAGCAGTTTTGCAATTGCCTCTGCCGGCTTAAATCGTTTAGCCATGTATCGAAAAGGTCAGGTTGTGGACAATATCGCGATAAGTTTGAGTCATCGTTTGTAAGATATTATCAATTTGGTTCGCTGCCGCGTCAGCCATTTCCTTATTTGACTGCATCGCTTTTTCCGCCATTCTCGAAGCGGCTTCCGCTTGAACCTTTTCGGCATCGATGGTTCCTTTTTCAACCAACAGGCCGGTTTTTGCCGCGTTTTCAATAATAGATCCCGTTGTCTGCCCCATACGGGTTGACATATCGATCGCTCCTGAAAATCCGCTCCCAAAGTTGCCGTCGAATTTTAAGCCGCCTGCTTTCGCAAAACCGCCGGCAGCCGCTCCTGCGATACCGACACCGATACCGATGATGGCGCCGATCATGGCCCATTTGGCCATTTCGGCCTCTTTTTTCGCGGAATCTTTTATTTTTTGCGCTTCGTCCATTTTAGAGTTTAAAAACATTTGGACCGCTTGAACGTTGCCCTGTTCCGATTTGGCGTGGACTTCTTTCAGGCCATTGACCATATCTTCGTTATTAATTCTGTATGCAGCAAGCGAACTTGGGGTAAACCATTTATTGCCAACATCCGAAAGGATTTTATCTACTTGATTTTTGTCGAAGGATTTAGGTGGTGCTAAGTTAACGCCCGCAAAGAAGGCGGCGTCAAAGGTGGTGGTAATTTTACCCGCTACAAAGAGTTCCCCTAAGTTTTGCAAAACGACATTCGCGTTTCCGTAAACGGAAGTGGTGTCTTGGTATTTGGCTATAATTGCCAAATTTTGAGCAAGATTCACTTTATCGTCGCTTGAAAGTTGATTGACGTCTTTTCCCGCATACTGTTGAACCGCAGCCGATGCCGCGTCATACTGTTGCTGTTGAATTTCAGCCATAATTTCTCCTTATCCTGTGAAAGTGATAACGGCCTCTTTTCCTTTTCTTTTGACGGCAAACTGTGTCTGTAGATTTGTAAATAGCCGTCTAATCGTATGGAAGTCTTCTTTCAGATGATCAATATTTATAGAAAAGGCCTTTAAGAGATCCTTTACCCCTTTTGTTATAGTTTCTACTTGTTGTTTTTCAAGAGCCATAAGAGCGAGCTTTACAAAACGTTTAGCCTCCGGATATTCGATCCAGGCATCGATCGATTCCAGCCCTTTTTCGATCCTTATCCGAACCGCTCTAAATAACTCTTCGCTAATCTCGCCATTTGTTAAAGCGGCGAGAATAAATAATAAGCTAAAGGCCTCGATTGCCTTTACCCCTTTTTCTTTTGGAGTAACGCCTATCGCTTCGACGAAAGATTCAATATAGATCGAAGGCGATTCTGTTTTAAGCATTAGCCTTAATAATAATTCTGAATATAAACCCATTTCGACCGGATATTCATCTTCTTTCGGGCGCGCCCCTTCAATGGATAAATAAAATGAACCGATCGCTGTGATCAAACTAGTTTGAATCCAATTTTTTAAAAGTTCGTGCGCTCCTTCATCAAGATTTGGCTGCAGTGCGTAGGCAACTCCTTCGCATATCCTTTCAAAATCAGCTGAAAAAAGCGGAGCGCCTTTTTCTCCCTTGGTTATTCCGAGCAAAGCGAGATGAGAGGCGAGTAGCAAGTGTTTTGAAGTTCCGAGCGCTTTCGATGATTCCGCCATACGTACATATTTTATATAAGGCGCAAGGACTGAAAGTTTGCCGCTATATTCTCGTCCGTTATAGCGTTCCTCAAGCTGTTTTGCCTTTTCAAGCTTGCTCAATTTAACCATGTACGACCTCTTTCAAATCATTCAAATCGCTATTTATGGCATCATAGCCGATATAATTCGCTCCGATATCCGCAAGTATTGATTTGGCCTCGGCGATAAACTCGTCGCTCATCGCCGGAATATTTCCTGAAACGATTTCGGGTATACGGCCATTGAAATAGGCTTCATTAATAGCTGCCTCGTTCTTCGATTCCCCAAACGCTTTTTCAGCTCCGATCTTGAATTTAGCCGCGTTCTTCATTACTTCTAAAAAGGCGTAAAAAACTTCGTATCCGGGAAAGCCGGTGGGGTTTCTTTCTTCAGGTTTGAGTCTATTCATCTCGGCGAGTTTATCAAGCGTCTCTTCGGAAACACCTGCGTTTTGTAAAAGCGTGCTGATAGCCGCATCCAGCTCCTCTTGGGTTAAATCCTCCGTTAAGACCCGTTCCTTGCTCAAGGCAGGTTTAACGAGGAAAGGAGCGTTTGAGTTATATTTCCAGGTGTTCTGCTTATCGATATCGGCAAAAGTTTTATTGTCTAAAGTATCGCTTGTAAGCCCTAAACTAAATTTGGCAAGTTCATTCGCCGCCGATTTTTGCTGTTGCTCAATCGGTTGTTGAGGAGTATTTATATTTTCAAAGGGCGGCGAAAGTCCAATACTCATCTTTTATTCTCTCTTTGATTCAGCAGGTTCTTTTGCTTCTTCTTCAATTTCTTTAGTCAAATTCTCATAAGCTTGCTCGGCGCGAGTTCTTAACGCGGAGTTTGCCTCATCATTTTCTGTGCTCTTCACGCAAACCCCTAGCATCACAAGCGCTTCGCGTTTACGGTTCGTTTTAATGTAGCAGTCGGCAAGGTGATAGTAGATCATCGGATTGATAGGGGGTTGAAAAAGGCATTTGTTATAAACGAAAATCGCATCGTCATATCTTTTTTCCATATGGTGGCAAGCCGCTATTCCGTAATTAAAACGGCTATCGGTCGGATCAAACATATCAAGCAAGAAGAAGATCTTGATCGCGGCATCATATTTTCCGCTGTTATAAAGGTTAAAGGCGTTTAGATAGAAAAATTCGATGGCATCTTTTGAGATGTTCATCGCTTCGTAGGGTTTTTTCCCCTCCAAATAAATGCCTTCTAAAACCGCTTCTTGCTGTTTTAATTCGGCAGGAGTTAAGTTGGCTGAATTTTTCGCGACCGTTTCTTTAATTAGCTTTTTAATTTCAGAGTTATCACGATTTTCCATTGTGCACCTCCTTACCTTCAAGTTGCGTTATAAAGCGCGCCAAGTTGAGCGCTTAAGTTAGAGTAATTCGCCTGCAAACTGCCCTGAATACCCGCAATTTGAGAGGCAAATTCCTTAATTCCATCCTGCAGGGTTTTTATCGCCTGCTTTAAAAGCTGGATCAACATTTGAACGAGCGCTTGGCTTGATTCATAAGCGCCTCTGATTTTCGCGATCTGCTGATTTAAGCTCGCGATCATCGCCGTATTGACTTGTCCGGTAATTGTCACAGCGGCCATTGTTACGTTCATGATTTTAACAAGCGTATCGGCCATTTTAGCGGTTGTTGTTCCGATCGCGTTTGATAGGGCGCCAAAAGCCGCTCCCTGGCCTCCCGGTAACAAGCTCATAACTATGGCAAGGATTATTCCTGCGACCGCTTGAGCGACACCGAGCGCCATACCAAACTTAGCCTTTAAGCCTTCATCTTTAATAAGGCCTGAATCTATGAGTGAAGCTTGTATAGCCGCGCCTCCGCCTAACGCAAAAGAGACAGGCGATAAAAACATCGCGGCTATACACATGCCCGCGCAAACGCCTTTAACAGCTGTTCTGACGGACTCTTTTGCGGCATCCGATAAATAAGGCATCATTCCCACTACCGCGTCTCCAATCGCGTTAGTCAAGGCTTGCGTACAGCTATAGTTAATACCAAATGTTTTGCAAACTTCATCTACCATAGCGGCGACAACATAAGCTGAAGCGATTTGTCCAAGGCCTGGAATCATTTGCAGCAAGGCGACCGCTACTGCCATAAAAATAACTTTTATGAAGGAGAATATCTTATTCAATACACCAAATTTTGCTTTTTTACGCTTTTTAGATTCCGCTTTTAATCTGTCTTGTTCCGCTTTTGCTCTTTCTTTGATGTCATTAATAGCGGCATCTTTTTGCGCTTGCGTCGCTTGTCTGGATTGATTTGTATTAATCATTTGAAGTTCATAAAGCATATTGCTCAAGGCAAGCAAGTTTTGCGAAACAGATTTTAGGAAGTTAAGGAAAGTCGCGGTTTCAGCGCTTGGAGGAAGTTGTTTTGCCAGCTCTTCAGCATTTTTTATAATATCTGTCATCGAAAGCAGGCTGCCTTCCAAGCTTTTTAATGTGCGTAAATTGGCAGCGGCGGGATCCGACATCGCAATCTTTGCGGCATCGGTTCCGGCGTTTGGAATAATTATGTCTCCTTCTGCTCCGCTCACATCGATGATCGGCCCTTTAAGATCGCCGGCCTTACTTGCATCAACAACTACTTGCTCGCCATCAACGACAATCACTGTCCCATCCGGTAAAACCGATGAATTCGGATCACCCGCAAGAGGAGTTGGCGTAGAAGTATCCCCTTCTACTTGTCCTCCATTGCCAGCAGCGCCGGCTGAAGCGTCAGCTTCTCCTAGTAGATAGTTTGTTCCAAATAGAATTGCCGCCGCATCTGTAAATTGACTTAAAGGATCGGGGGCATAGGGGTCGCTATTAGGAAGCTCCGGATTGAATTGCTGCAAATCGGCTATAGAGGGTCCGCTTGATCCAGAAAGGGGTGTGCTTGCTTGAGATCCTTGTGAACCTTGTACACCCGCCGTTTGGCCTGCGACGATTTGTCCAGGTATTCCTTTTTCTCCCTGTACTTGTGCGCCGGTTCCTGCTCCTTGCGCTGATGCCTCGCCTTCGCCCTTACCTTGTCCTGTTCCGCTATCAGAACCCTTTTTGCCGGGATCCTGTACATCTATAAATAATTTAGGTTCCTCTCCGTTTGCAGAGGCGGTTTTTCCATCCGATGTATCTTTTGCGGGAGCGGT
This sequence comes from uncultured bacterium, assembly GCA_964483465.1. GTDB lineage: Bacteria > Chlamydiota > Chlamydiia > Chlamydiales > Parachlamydiaceae > CAZABG01. The sequence continues at coordinate 10,739 of CAZABG010000024.1, read as the reverse complement.
ATCGCTATCTGAATCGGTTGATCCCGTATCCCGAGCCTGAGCCGATCCTACCTGGATACGTGAATCGCTCGGATTTGCTAATTTTGGTAAAGAGGCGTCCGTATTATATGCAGCTCCTGTTGAAGGAGCGTCCGCTGAACCTACGTAAGCTGATTGAGTGTCGGTTATAACATCGCCATTTTTTTGAATGACGCTAGATTTGCCTACAGTTTGGGTTTCTCCCTGAACGTCCAAATCAGTTGACGAGGGTGTGTATAACGGAGCCTGGCTTTTACTTGTGTCAATTTCTGCCATAGTTAATAACTCCTTTAACTCTTTATTCTTCCATGCTTTGCTGAGAAACTTCCTTCTTAATCCCGTTCAATGTAATTTCTGCCCTTTCTTTCAAGGTCTTAAATTCAGGTTTATTCTCAGCACGTTTAATGGCCATTTGAAGGGCGACCATTGCCCCCATTTTGTCTCCTAATTGAAGCGCGCAATCTGATGTATGGAAATAGGGAATCGGATTTTCAGGATCAAGAAAGGAGACAAGCGTATAGCTTGATATGGCCGCGTCGTAGGCTTTCAATAAGTGAAAGCAGGCTGCAAGGCCCATCATGTATTTAGGCTCTGTTGAATTTAACATAATCAGAACTCTAAATATTTCGATCGCATCTTTATAGCGACCGGCGTTGTAGAGAAGGTAGGCCTGTCCATAGACCGCCTCTTCCTTCTCATCTGAAACACCTGACAAGACTTTTATGCTGAGACCGTCTTTCGCACTTTTTTTAGAAAGCTCACTAAAAGCGCCTGAAGTTTCCTTCATCAGCTCTTCGCCTACCTGGTCTGCCGCTTTTCTTACATCTTGTTTTATGTTTTTCATAACTTTGCCTTACCTAATTATTTGTAAATCGCCGATAAGATGTTCGCGAGTTCCTGTATGATCGAAGTTGCCATGCTTATTTGTTGGTTTACAGTGTCGTTCGATTGATTAATCTGAGTTTGGAGGTTCTTCGCATCATCGCCGACGCTCGACTTTCTCGCTTTGATGGTCTCGATTAAGGTTGCGTTATAGCTGTTATATTCAGAACGTCTACTGTCATCATCCCCAAGTGTTGCGTTAGGGTCGTCTTTTGTAATGTAGCGAATCTGGTTTTGCATCGCGCCATAAGCGGTCTGCCATTCAGTAAACACTCTCAATCGATCCGATTGCGCCGAAGTCACTTTCTGAAGGCTTTCGATCATGTCGACAAGCAATTCAAATATCCGGTTCAAGATCAGCGTTTTTGACGAAGTGGCGCCGACCGATGTTACCGCTTGCGAAGGAGATCCCGTGTAGGATTGAACATAGAGTTTTACCGCTTCGTTAACCCAGTCGTTGAATGATCCTGAAGGGGTAAAATAGCCCCGATCATCAATCATTTTAACAACAAAGTTTTGGAAGATGGTATCGGATATGGTGGTAAGGCCTGTGAAGCCTTTTAATATGTTAACGTAGTTCAAGCCATCAACAGGATCAAGCGACAAGCTTACCTGTACGATCCTTTGCGTAAATTGTCTATACGCAATATTGTACTGGTCTGCAGCAGATGCTGGGTTAGTCGGATCTTGTACATAGTTTTTCGCAAAATTGTTAAACGACAAGACAAAAAGATCGTCATAAACGGTACTTCCCGCAAATGCTGAAGGCAGTGCGCCGGCAAGAGCCGCGGTGTTAAAATCCACTCCGCCTTGGTTTATCTGGTTTGCAAAATCGGTAACCAATGTGGTGTAGAAGCTGCCGGTATTATAGGCTTGTTCGTTGACAGGTACAGATCCTCCTACTTGCGTATATAAATACGTACGAAAGGAGGTAACAAAAGCGTCGAGCGACCTTGGATTGCCTTGCGATGCAAAAAAGCTTGCCGTGTAGTTGTTTGCTGTGGTTCCAACGATTCTTTGTTCTTCCGCTTGCATTGCGGCAAGAAGGCTCGGTCCTAGGCTTCCTACAGTTTGTAAATATTGCTGGATATTGCTTGCGCCCTGGAGGGTATAGCTATCATCTCCCGGATATCCAACGCCTTGATATGAAGACATATTTTTTCTCCTTAACGGAAAAAATTTAAATTATCCTTTTATACCCTGAGCCAATCTTTCAAGAAGCTGGGTTAATTTCTGCAAAATGGACGATGCCGATTTGTAGTACTCCTCAAACACGAAGAGGAAGTTTCTTACGTCCTCTTTTTGCTGGTCGTTCAGCGACTGCCCTGCGGTTATCGCTTTAGTGATATTCGATTGAATCTGACCTTGCTGCGTGACATCCGATGAAAGCGTTTTGTCGTATTTATCAATAAACCAGGCCCATGGGTTCGCGATCGGGTTTTGACTTATGACGGTTCCTGGCGCAACTGCTTGCACAGATTGAAGATCGGTGTAAACCGATTTTAATTGCAGATAGAGCGATCCGGTTGCGTTTCTTTGGGTAAGGGTGAATTGTTGCGATAGAAGGGCGATTTGATTTGCGATCGAGGTTCGGTAGGCAATTAATTGATTGATTGCGTCAGATCCAGCTTGAGTGACACTATAACTATTTCCATTATAAGTGCCCCAGCTTGCTGGGATTTTAGGCACGATCGCCTGTCCAAAGTACGCCGACGCCGCTACTTTATAAGCCTGGTAGTTTTCTTTGTTTCCGCTTGGATCAAGGTAGTTAAAGGTGAAGGTGTTTAATGCCGATACAGTAATTCGGTTATGCAGATCTTGAACCGCGGCCATTATATCTAAAACCGATTTAGTTGTAGAAAGGGCCGATTCAAGGCTGCTCATTTGCTGTTCAATAACGGTATTCGCGGTTCCAACGTATTCGAGCTCAACTAAGGACTGGATAGATCTATTTCCCGGAGCGGTATTAACGCCCACACGAATAATATCGCCAATCGCGCTCGAGAGAGCAGAAAGGTCTTTCCAATTTGTCAATTGGTCAGCAGTGATTGAAAAACCGCCAACCGATCCAGTCGCGCCTGCGGCGTTGAACGATCGGACGAGCAAGTCGAGGTTCGTTGCCATTTCGACATTTAAAAAATAAAGCTTCGTTGGATTGCTTGCCGATACGGGCTGGTTGGGATCAAGCGGACTTGATATCCCATCCCGGGCTAAGACAAGCAGGTTATTAATTGCGGTCGAAACGTCTGTTGCCCATTGCGCCTTTTCGGCAGGCGTAAGAGCCGTCACTTCAGCGCTCGTTAAATTGTAATAATCCACTACCACTTGCAAATTTTGCTGATAGGCAGCGGCGACCGCGTTTGACGTCCATTCGTAACGCGCCTTAGTAGGCGCGGTAAGTCCGGCGATGGTCACATCGGTCAGGTCATAACTGAAACCTATGGTCATAGCCTTAGATCTCCTACATTACAAGACTCTTCTAAAGAGCTAAATAAAATTTCATTTTAAATTAGCTGTTTAAAGATCACTATTAATTTTTAAAGTGCTCTAATATTTTAATTTTACTATAAATCTCTAAATTCAACAAATTTATACAAACTTATCATTGTTCAAGTATCCTGTACCGGCAGGGCTTCCTGGATTCATTGTCGTTCCGTGTACGCCTTGCATTGAGAGTTTGTCGCTGTATACAAGGAAGTTAGCCGTATTATAAACCTCATTGGAAAGCTTCAAGCTGTCCCAGTTTAACGTAAGTCCGTCTTTAAAGAGTTCTACGGCTTGATTGCCCTGATCTTCTTTTACGGCTTTGTTATAATCTTTAACCCCTTGATCTACGATATTTAAGATTGAGTTGGGTCCGGCAACTAATACGTCGGTAAATTTGCCTGCTGTGACTTCGCTTTCTTCAATTCTTGAACCGGGTTGATTCAGCGTCGCAACGATTCGATCATTAAATGCTTGGGCTAATTGATCTGTAGAGAGCACGCTTTGTTGTGTGAATGATCTGAGAGGGTTGTTTGCCGCGTTCGTTGCTTGATTTAAGATTGATTCTGCGTTATCCACTCCCGCTTGCTGAAGAGCGTTTAAGTAACTTGCATTTTCCTCGTCGCGAGAGAGATTTTCTTTTTTGATGTTGTCTATTCTGTCTGACAGGCGTGCCTGATCTTCTTTTTCAAGATCGGTATTCTTAATCTCTCTTTTCAGTTCAAAGCTGACTAAGTCGCGATTGGTTTGCTCCTGCAACGCTAAAGTGCTGTTATTAGCATTATCAAGAGAATCCTGAATCCTTGTTAAATATTTTTCTTGATTTGCGGCATCGATTTCGTTTTGTTCAAGAGCCGATCTTACTGAATTAAGAAAGGCTTGTTTTGCTTGATCTTCCGTTTGAATGGCCTGTCTTTGAGCGGCGTTATTAAAGGCTTCATTAGCTATTCTTGCGGCTTTATCTTCGCTTAGGCCAGCTTGTTTTAGAGCGTCGGTAGTTTGATTAATAAGACCTTGAGCGGCTATCGGGCTATCAAACGCATTTTTGTAGTTAACAAGCCCTTGAGTAAGTTGAAGGATCGCGTCTTTATCGATCGATCCAAGGTTTGAAAGAAGTTGCGCGAGCAAACCTGAGGCGCCGATTGCCTTTTCTAATTGAACGATGACGATTTGCGCGACTTGAAGTTTGATGGCAGCAAGCACGCCTTTTGCAAGCGCTTCAATTTCATCTGGACTTTTTCCCGCGTTTGAAGCGGAGATCATTCCAACGATTTTGGTAAGGTCAAGATTGTTGCCTGCAAGAAGCGCATCATAATTTCCGAGGTTTCCAAGAGCCGTTAATGCGGTTGCGACGGTTACGGTAGGCGAGGTGTTCGGGGTAGGCCCGACTAATCCCGAACCTGCGCTTTGAGCGCTATCTACAACAGTACGGCTATTAACAATAACGGATAAAACCTTATCGGCAAGATCCGCAATTTGCGCTTTTTCTGCGGCGGATGGATAAGTATCAAAACGTTTGTAGAGTTCTTCAAGACTTTCGGTAGAGACTTTTGCAGGCAGTTGAGGATTTGCTTTGTTGTCTGTTGCAGTTGCAAGCGAGTTGCCGGTCCCGCTTGTCGATACATCTTGGCTTACTTGCTTGGTTTGATCAACTCCGGCTTCAAGGTTTAATTGTCCGAACGCAAGCTGCACAAAGTTTTGATAGCGAATGTATTCGTCAACTTGCTTGTTAACATCTATAAGTTGATCGATTAACGCTTTTAAGGGGTCTACTACGGTGTTGTTAAACTGATCTCTATTATAAGGGTCATCTGTATATGTAATAGTTGTAGGAGAAGCGGGAAAATCGGGAAGCGTTGCGGCAAGGTTTGTCTGTCCGAAATAAGGGGTACCCGGCGTCGAAGTTCCTGGCTGAAGGGGAGGAGATTTTTGCATCAAATCAAGGAGCGGTAAGGGCTGTAAATCACTTACAGTAGTAATATCAGGGACATTATAAGGGGGTTCGTTTAATTTGAGCTGATGAGATAAATTATTTAATTGAGCGGCCCTTACGTCGAAATTGTTACTGTTGAATTGAGCGACAAGGGCATTATAATCATTTACAATATTATTATAGTCGGTGGCCTTATCATTATAATCATCGACCGCATTGTTATAGGAATCTCTAAAAGGCTGCAGAGCGGCATCATCCGCGCCTGTTGCGCTATTAAATATAATAGCTTGGTTAAAGGCGGCGCCATACTTGCTTTGAGCTGAGTTTGCAGCGTTTTGCATCTGAGTAAGGGTGGGAAATAGAGGATTTGGAGAGGTTTCAAATGTGGTTTTCGCATCTTTAATATCGGTATTCAATTGCTCTCTTTTGTCCATGTAGTCTGAAAATTGCTGAATCAACCCTCTAAAGTATTCCGCGGTAAGGGCTGCGTCCCATCGAACGGGTTTAAACTGAGTACTTTCAAATAAACGGTCTTCTTTCAGCCTATCATTTTCTTCAAGGTTTGTTGTGCTGACAGTTTTACGATATTCAAGCAAGGAACGGCTAACATCAAAGGGAGATGACGCGTTTGTTGCTTGTGTGATTGAGTCTAATTGACTTTGCGTTAAATTAAGTTTCGCTGTCCCTTCATATAATCCAGGATTGTAGATGGGGCTGTTCGGATCGAAGGAGATAGAACCGTTCGTCATATCTCGCTCCTTCTAGAATCTTTTGAGCTAATCTTAATTAGCCTACGAAAAATAGATTTTCGCCATTTTGGTTATTAAGATTACTATGCTCTCAAAATTAATTATATAACATTAAGTATTTTGTAGCGATCGTATAAATATAATTTATCGTAAGAGAAAGGTTCTAGACGATTTAAGATAAATTTTTTCCAAGGGGTAGGCGATCTTACATTATTGATCTCGAAGAGGGCGACGGGGATGTTTGTCTCTTGCTGAAGCTGTATTGATCTTGAAAGCAAGGTAGAGGCAAGGCCTTTTCCTCTAAGATCACGATCAATATAAAATGAGGTATAGACAATGCAGTTTTTATCTGATCTTTTCGTGACCATCCATCCAACTAATTTCCCTTTTTGACGAAGTGCGAGGGAATTAATAGGTTCAAAAGGAAGATCCTCCAGCGGGTTTACCTCAATAGATACGGTTCCTTGACGAACCATGATTTTAAGATCATTCTTTTCCTCTTGAGTTAACGAAAAGGGGGTGATCTCAAAGCCTTCTGGAATGACAGGGGTAGTTTTAAACCAGGAAGGACGAAACTCTTGGATATCTACAAAGTAGCGCGTCACAAGGCGTTTTGCTTTAGAGAAGCCAATCTTTTGAAAAAAGGGATTCGCTTCTTCAGGATTAACATCCTCTTCCGGATAATTGCAGGTTACGAGATTAATATTATCTTGCCTTAAGCGCTCTTCAAGGTGTAGGTAAAGCTGACTTGCGAAACCTCTGCGTCTTTTTTCGGGCACGGTATAAATCGATTGCAAAATTGACTTCATAAGAATAGGAAAGTGATCGATTGCGATTAAAGATACGGGCTCAGGATCATTTAAGGAATAAAGCAGAAGATTTCCTACTTCAAAATCCTCATCGATATATTTTTTATAAGAGGGGAGAAGCATCGATCGATACCTCTCCTCTTTAAGTTTAGAGGGGTCGATTGCCGTTATTTCAGGCAATTTTTGACCTTATGATCTCAGGAGGTACGTTCTCTCTAATGGTATTCTCCGTGATAATCACCTCTTTGACCGTGTTATCGGTAGGGATTTCATACATCAAATCGCGCATGACATTTTCCAGGATCATTCGTAAAGCTCTTGCTCCTGTTCCTGCTTTGATAGCTTTTTGAGCAATGGCTCTTAAAGCTTCCGGCTTAATCGTAAGCTTAACCCCTTCCATTTCAAACATACGGGTAAACTGTTTTACAATCGCGTTTTTAGGTTCCGTTAAAATATGAACCAGATCATCTTCCTGAAGTTCGTTGCAGTTAACAATGCTGTTAAAACGGCCGACAAACTCTGGAATCATTCCGAACTGGATGAAATCTTCCGGCTCTGCCTTTGAAAGGAGTTTGCTTTTTTCATGGATATCGACGGTTTGAGTTTCGTGCGCGGTAAAACCGATCTGCCCTTTTCCAAGACGTTTAGCGACGATTTTATCGAGATTGACAAAAGCGCCTCCCGCGATGAAGAGAATATTTTCGGTATTAACTTTTATGTACTCTTGATTTGGGTGCTTTCTGCCACCTTTAGGGGGAACGTTTGAGATAGTTCCCTCTACGATTTTCAAAAGAGCTTGCTGAACGCCTTCGCCAGATACGTCGCGCGTAATCGATACGTTTGCGGTCGTTCGGTTAATCTTATCGATTTCATCGATATAGATTATACCCATTTCAGTTCGGGTTAGATCGTAATCAGCCGATTGAAGAAGGCGGACGATAATATTTTCCACATCTTCCCCAACGTAGCCGGCTTCCGTAAGAGTGGTAGCGTCGGCAATCGCAAAAGGCACGTCTAAAATGGTCGCAAGCGTTTTAGCGATAAGCGTTTTACCTGAACCTGTAGGTCCGAATAAGAGGACATTAGACTTAGAAAACTCTATTTCAGCTCCGCTTTTTAAATTGCGGATACGTTGATAGTGATTATAAACGGCAACGGAGATTGTCCTTTTTGCCTCTTCTTGTCCTACGATGTATTCGTCGAGCTTGGCTTTAATTTCTTTTGGCTTTAGTAATTTGAAATCAACCGAAGAGGTGGTTTTTTTTTCTAATATATTTGTGCAAAGCTTTACGCACTTATCGCAAATAAAAGCAGAGGGTCCTGAAATAAGTTTTTCAACGGCTTCTTCCGTTTTCCCGCAAAATGAGCAGGAGGGAAGCTGCGCTTCCGGATTTTTAGATGTCATAATTTTTTAGGTGTCACCACTTCATCAATTAAACCATAGGCTTTTGCCTCTTCAGGACTCATAAAGAAATCGCGTTCCGAATCTAGCGCGATTTTTTCTTGAGTTTGTCCGGTATGCTCGGCCATGATTTTGTTAGTGAGCTGTTTTAAGTATAAAATTTCTTTAGCTTGTAGCTTGATGTCGCTTGATGTGCCTCCCACTCCGCCGGACGGTTGGTGGATCATGATTCTTGAGTTGGGAAGAGCGAAGCGTTTTCCTTTAGTTCCAGCCATTAAAAGTAGAGCTCCCATAGAGGAAGCTTGCCCAATGCAGTACGTATTTACAGTACAACCCATCCACTGCATCGTATCATATATAGCAAGTCCTGCCGAAATGTATCCACCGGCCGAATTGATATAAATGTGCACTTCCTTTTTAGGATCTTCCATCTTTAAAAATAAAAGTTGGGCGACGACGACATTGGCTACGTGATCGGTAATATCTGTACCGATAAAGATAATCCTGTCTTTCAATAGACGGGAATAGATATCCATCGACCTTTCGCCGCGGCCGGTATCTTCAATCACGTAAGGGGTTAGCGAAAGTTGGGGGCGTTTTTCTAGTACTTTATCCATATCTAACAAACCTCGATCATTAAACATAATTTACCTCAACTCAGATAAATGATAAAGCCAAAGTCCGTTTTTTCAAGGACTTTGGCTTTGGATAAGTGTTATTTATGCTAAATTCTTGCGAATCAGCTCGTCTAGTACTCTTTCATGGACCAGCTCTCTTTGAATATTAGAGCGGATTCTTTCAAAGCTTTGCTCAGGAATCTTTTCGCCTGTTTCAAAATAATATTGGGTGATGATCTGGATCATTCTGTTATTAATGTCCTGCTCGTTCGGCATTTTAAGGCCGAGTTGAGCTCCAATATGAGGAATCAAATAGGCGAGTTTTAAAACTTCTTTGCCATTTTCAAAGAGCTTTTCATGATAAGCTTTAATATCTTCAGGTGATTTGAATTGATCTTTGTCTCTATTAATAAGGCGTTTGCAATCCTCTTCAACTCCCTTCAAGTCGGTTGCGGGAAGATCAAAGTTATAATTTGCTTTGAGATAATCTTTTACCTGGTTGCGCAGAGCCATTTGTTTTTCGTCGTTATGCTGCTTTGTCTGCTGCGCTTCAATATTCTTTTTCAAATCTTCCACGTTTTGTGCACCGGCTTTACGGGCGAGATCGTCATTTAATTCAGGAAGATGGGCGGTTTGCACATCGCGAATGGTAACACGGCATTTTCTTGGAACGAAATCGGGAGGAGAGTCTTTATCTTTTTCTGACATCCCTTCAACGATATCGCCTATTTTTTTGCCGAGCACGAGTTTGCGCGCCCACTCAGGCATTCCTTTTTCGGTAATCTGAAAGCGGCTATTTTCGTAAGCTTTGAATGGAGGCTCGTCAATAACATCGATATCAACGATGACAAAATCCTCTTCTTGGATTGGGCGGTCATGCACTTCATGGAAGTGTCCGTGATAAAGTTGGATTTGGCGAATAGTGTGTTCAATGTCAGATTCAGTGACTTGCTTGGCTTCGACAGGCTGAATTTTGATATCTTCTACTTTAACATCCGGAACGACAGGATACGTTTCATATCTAAAAGTGACTTCAACTTTTCCATCTTCCATAGGCTGAAACTTTTCAAGTTCGATGCCGATATCTTGCTTTAATGGATAGACTTTTGTCGCGTCCATGGCTTCTTTGCAAGCCGCTCTCACAGCAAGTTCTTTAAATTCGCTATCAACATGTTTTCCATATTGCTGCATAATAAGGTTGTCAGGGGCTTTGCCTTTACGGAAGCCGGGAACGCTAACTTCTTTATTGATTGCCTTTGATGCGCGATTTTTAACGGCAGCAACCTCATCTTTATCAATTAAAACTTTAAAACGTGCGACGCAATTAGGTAAGTGCTCGACTGTACCGCTATATGATTTTGCGTTGAAAGAGGAAGACATACAAAGGCTCCATTAAATGAATAGTTATGTACCTTGCTTGCACCCGTGTGCGTGCCCACTGTAAGCGAGCTTAACAATTTGCTCGTGCCCGTGCCCGTGTGCGTGCCCGTGTAAGCGAGCTTAAAATTTGCTCGCGCCCGTGCCCGTGTGCGTGCCCGTTCCCGATATCGCAAGTAAAATTTAGCGGGTGATGAGGTTCGAACTTTACGACCCTCACGTTGGCAACTCTGATGTGCTACCACTGAGCCACACCCGCATAGGACGACCCGCTGCAAAACTTCATCTAGCTTAATGCACTCCTTGGGCCTGTGCTTCGCAAACAACAGGACCCTTCGTCGCTTATTAAGCTTCTAAAGCTTTTCGCGTAGGTCGTCTGTACTCAAATTATCGAATACAATTCAAAAGCGGGTGATGAGGTTCGAACTCACGACCCTCACGTTGGCAACGTGATGCTCTACCGCTGAG
>CAZABG010000023.1:0-30456 GCA_964483465.1 uncultured bacterium | reverse complement strand
GACAGAATGCGCAAAGTGGAACGTGTTTTTTGTCTAGACAATGGGGGCCACCATAACAATTTGTAGTTTTCTCTGCGCCTCCGCGTCTCTGCGTCTCTGCGTTTAAAAATTTAAACGGACTTGTAATATCTTCGACTAACTAATCTTAAACTAGGTTTGTTAATTAATTTTGGCCAGCCACGTTTGCTTGATGGATGGTGTAGAGTTGCTAACAACTTGTAGTTTTCTCTGCGCCTCCGCGTCTCTGCGTCTCTGCGTTTAAAAATTTAAACGGACTTTAAACTGTCAGAGCTGGATATGAATTTTACACACAACACAGCATTAGCTGTATTGTGTGATTCCGTGACTTTATTTAGTTGTTGCGGCCTTTGCGGTTACGCTCAACTTCGCTTAAGATTATCTTACGCATTCTGATAGAATCCGGAGTGACTTCGATAAGTTCATCATCCTGGATATAATCAATCGCCTGTTCAAGAGTAAATCTTCTAGGCGGAGTAAGAAGGAGGTTTTCATCAGAGCCAGCAGCACGAACGTTAGTAAGCTGTTTTGCTTTGGTAACGTTTACAACGAGGTCGTTGTCACGGGTATTCTCACCCACAATCATCCCTTCATAGACTTCATCGCCAGGGCTTGTAAAGAGAGTTGAACGTTCTTGCAAGTTAAAGCAAGCATAAGCATTCGTTTTGCCCGGGCCGTTTGAAATAAGAACGCCGCGCGCTCTTCCTGGGATTGCCCCTTTTGTCGGCTGGAAGTCTTCGAAAATGGAGGTAAGAATGCCAAGACCGCGAGTTTGAGTCAGGAATTCAGAGCGGTAGCCCATCAAACCGCGCGTCGGCATGATAAATTCCATCTCGGTAATGCCGTGCTCGTTCGTATGGAGGTGGCGCATTTCCCCTTTTCTTTTAGAAAGCTCTTCAATGACTTTGCCGCTATATTCTTCTGGAACTTCAACGTGGACGTTTTCCATCGGTTCGTTCTCTACGCCGTCGATCATCTTTAAGACGACTTTTGGCTTTGAGATGGAGAATTCATACCCTTCACGACGCATCGCTTCGATCAATACGGCAAGGTGCAGCTCGCCACGGCCCGCAACGGTAATTTTATCCTGGTCGGTATTTGAGCCTTCGATACGTAAAGAAATATTAGAACGTCTTTCTCTTTCAAGGCGGTCGCGGATTTTATTCATCGTGACGTGCTTGCCCGATTTTCCGACGAAAGGACTTGAGTTAACCGTAACATCAACCGAAACGGTAGGCTCATCGAGCTTAATAGGAGGTAGGATCTTAATGTTATTAGGATCGCATAAGGTGTCGCCGATAATAACTTCAGGAATACCTGAAATCACCACGATATCGCCAACGCCTGCTTCTTCCATCTCAATTTTCTCAAGGCCGAGCCAGCCCTGGATGCGGGTAACGGTTGCGCGAGTCTGTTTGCCGTTTGGATCGGAGTGGATAATCGGCTGCCCTTTCTTCACTTTACCTTCAAGGATACGGCCGCAAGCTTGTCTTCCTACATAGTCATCATAGCTAAGGGTGGCGGCTTGCATTAAGAAGGGGTTGTCAAGCGATCCTTTAGGCGCGTCTACCGCTTGAATAATCAATTCAAAGAGAGGTTTTAAGTCGGTGCGGGGATCGTTAAGCTGATGCATCGCAAAACCGCTCAGGCCTGAGGCGTAGCAGTATTTGAAATCGAGCTGCTCATCGGTTGCGCCAAGTTCAGAGAAGAGGTCGAACGTTTCATTTAATACGCGGTCGGGGTCTGCGTGAGGGCGATCGATTTTATTAAGAACAACGATTGGCTTTAAGCCCATCTTTAATGATTTTGAAAGGACAAAGCGGGTCTGAGGCATTGGGCCGTCTTGAGCGTCAACAAGGAGAAGAACAGAGTTTACCATGCCGAGGATTCGTTCTACTTCGCCTGAAAAGTCGGAGTGCCCTGGGGTGTCGATGATATTGATTTTATAGTCTTCGTAGGGAACGGACGTGTGCTTGGCGAAGATGGTAATGCCGCGCTCTTTTTCCTGGTCATAGGAGTCCATAACTCTTTCAGGGATATGTTGATTGTCTCTGAAGATATGGGATTGTTTTAGTAATTGATCGAGTAATGTCGTTTTACCATGGTCAATGTGAGCGATAATTGCGATATTTCGAATTTTTTGGGGGGTTAACATAAAATGTCTTTTAATTTGTTAGACCAATGATGATAGCTTTTATTTGTTTTCAATTCAAGAATTAACTTGTAATTAGAGGCCTTTATGTTATAAACTTCTGGCATGGAGGAGCGCGACGAAGAATTTGAAAACGAAGAGACACCGTCAAGCGGCAGCCTCCTCGATTCAAAAACAAATCAGCTAGATGATGAATTAAATCAAAAGTTGTCAGAAGCTTTTGATAATAATTCAAATCAATTTGATTTACATGATGTGATCCGGATCGCAAATGAATATGATCCGGTTGACTTGGCTTACGCCGTTACCCGCCTCCCTGCCCCTGAAAGAGTCATCGTTTACAACAATCTTCCTGACCTTAACGCCAGAACGATTTTTATGATAAATACGGGTTCAAGTACCCGTGCGGCCATTTTCAGGCAGATTAGCGATCAGGAAATTCAAAGTTTAATTGAGAATATGCCCCCCGATGAGGCGGTATGGATCCTGGATGATATGTCGGATCGCCGTTTCAGACGAGTCATGGAGCTGCTTGATCCGGTAAAGGCGAGGCGCATTCTAGAGCTGCAGCAGCACGACCGCAATTCAGCCGGTCGTTTGATGACCAACGAATTTTTTGCCTTTCCTCTCAACTCTACCATCGGTGAAGTGGCCCTTCAAGTGCGCGACAACCCCGGCATCGACCTTTCCCGTTATATATTTGTTTTGAATGAAGCAGGGGAGTTGATCGGCTATGTTCCCATCCGCACCCTTCTAATTAATCCACATTATCTGCCTTTAAGACAAGTGATGCGCCCTATTTTGCATACCGTGACTGCGGAAGCGTCCCGTGATGAGGTTGTGGATATTGTTGAAAGATATAAAATTCCTGCTCTTCCCGTAGTGGATAAGAAAGACCATCTGCTTGGGATAATTACCTATGAAGACGTTGTCGAGGCGATGGAAGACATTGCCGATACGACAATCGCCTCCTTTGCGGGTACCGCGGAAGACGTTTCTGAACAAGAGCCTGTCTTCAAAAGAATTATGTGGCGTGCGCCCTGGCTGCTTGTTACGCTTTGCGCAAGCCTTGTTTCCGTATCTGCCATGACGCACTTCTATGGCCGTACGTGGTTCACGCTTGTTCCGCTCTTTATCCCTTTAATTACGGGGATGTCGGGTAATGTGGGCATTCAATGCTCCACGATCCTTGTTCGCTGGATTGCGACAGGGGAGTTATCCTATGGATCTCGCCGCGAAGCCATTTCGAAAGAAATGATGATCGGTATTTTGATCGGAGTCATTTTCGGAATCTTGTCTGCCGGACTTATCTATGTATTAAATATTACAGGTATCCATGTTTTGGGTGATAGCGCCCTTGCCGTCGTATCTATGGTTGGATTTGGTGTTTTTGCCGCGTGTTTAACCGCGACGACCCTCGGGTCTCTTTCGCCTTTTTTCTTCGCCCGCTTCGGTATTGATCCTGCCGTTGCTTCAGGCCCTATTGTCACCGCCTGCAATGACGTTCTCTCTACCTTAATGTTCTTCCTAGTTGCGCGTATCATCTTTTCTGTTTTTGTCTAACGTCCCTGCTAGAATCTGCTTTTGCTGTTAATGAAATAAAATTTTTTAGGGATTAAGTTAAAGTTAGTTTTCTTGCATGGATGCCCTTTCATGCGTTAATGTACACTCTCAAAACCGGGAGTAATAAAAATGCAAGCTAGCGCTCTTCACCTCGCGGGGCTCATCCTTTCGCCTCGGGAGATCGATGAAAAGATTGAAGAGTCTAAACGATGCGATTCTTTATTTCTCGATCGAGCGGATTTGCTTGTAGTGCCGTCGAATGTGTTTGGCTTAACGCATATTACGGCATTAGATCTTAGTCATAACAGTCTTTCAAAAGTGGAAGGGATCGAAGCATTAAGCCGATTAAGTATTTTGACTTTAAGCGCAAATATTCTGGTCTCGCTTCCTTCTATGCTCTATTTTGTTCATCTTGTTAAATTGGATCTCGCTCAAAATCATATTTCGATTTTACCAAAAGACTTCGGACATTTGACCTCTTTAAAGGAATTAAATGTAAGCGATAACAGTATTGGAAGTTTGCCTGATTCCTTCTCAAAGCTTTGCAGGCTTGAGATTTTTAACATAAACTCGAATCGTCTTTTTGTTTTGCCTTACGATTTTTCTCTGCCTAAATTAAGAATGTTACATGTAAATAACAATGAACTGCGGTCGCTGCATTTGGGAAAGCTGCCTGACCTAAAGGAATTGAGCGTTAGAAATAATCCAATTGATAGTATCTATTTAAGAGAAGTGCCTAAAGGCGTTAGAGTATTAAAATGAATTTATTTTTTTTGAATTTGAAAGTCGGCTTTCTTCAGTGGGTTGAAAATATAAGGATAGCTTTAAAGTACTACGGCAAAAAAGCCTATATGAAGGCAGATCTTGCGTTATTTTCTCTTTACTTCTTTGAAAATCCCTTTTCCATTTCAAAACGATTTCATCGTTTGCGACAAGATCCTGAAGTGTATGTTTATGGCGAAACGCCGGTAACAACCTTTGAAAAGATCGCGGAAGAAGCAAACATTAAGCATAGCGATGTGGTGTATGAGCTTGGATCGGGGAGAGGAAGAATCGCATTCTGGCTCTCAACCTACTTTCAATGTAAAACGGTTGGCATTGAAGAGATCCCTGAGTTCGTATTAAAGGCAAATCAAGTAGTAGAAAAGCAAAACATCCAAAACCTTTCCTTTATTTGCGGCAATTTTCTTGAAGCGGACTTAAGTCCGGGCAATGTATTTTATCTTTACGGCACGTGCCTAGATGATAAAACGATTGAAGCGCTCGCAAAAAAGTTCAAAAAAGGCGATAAGGTCATATCCGTTTCGTATCCCTTAACCGATTATTCAAATCGATTTAAGATTATCAAACAATTCCCTGCTAAATTTACCTGGGGCTATGGCGATGTAACCGTGCAAGAGTGCGTTGAATGAATTATCTGCGTGAAAGCGATACCCTGATTCTATCCATCCCTCCTCTAATTTTTGCAGCTATTGGTGCCGGATGCCGATATATCGAGTTTTCAGAAAAACCGGTTTGGAGAGAAGTGGGCTGGGCCGGAGCGAGATTTATTCCCTACGTTGCGACGCTTGCAGGCGCTCCTTTGGTGATTCATAGGTTTGTCTTAGCGCTTATAATGCGTATCACAAACATAGCCACGCGCAAGCAATTGAAAGAAGTTGTCAATCTTTGCGAATTTATGGATAAAAGACTGGCGCTTGTATCAACCGTTCTCTCTTTAATCCCTATTGCCGTTTTTTACGGTCCATGGATATTTAAGTCGTCAGATAGTGTTGATCAGTTTATAGAAAAGGCAAAAGCGTTTTATATCGAAACGGCAAGCCGTTTCGATAATAGACCTAATTTGCCGGCTTAGCGTCCAAGGATCTCCCGTTTAGCCGAGTGTTCTTGGCTATTTTGGTCTTTCTTTGCCTGTAGAATTCTATTATAAGTTTGACGGGAATCTCTTTTCCCTTCTTCATCATTCGAAATATTGTTTTTAGAAGTGTCAAGATCGTCTTGTAATACCGTTTTTTCCGCTTGAGAGAAGTTTTCAGGTACTTTTGCGAACATGCTTACCCCTTGAGAGCCGGACATAGCTAGTTTTCCCAGTTTAACGGCCATAGCTCCAGCGCTTCCTCCATAGATGAGGCCTCCGGCAGCAGCGCCGCCTCCGGCAACCGCCGCAAGACCGCCGATAATCTCAAATGCAATTTGCGTCGGCTTTGTATATTCCGCAGCAAGCGCTTTGCGTACAATCCCTTTTACGGTTCTAGCTATACGTTGATCTTCTTCATAGTCGTGGCTCAAATGATTAAAAAGTATGACGCGTAAATCGGAAATCTTTTGATCAATAATACTGAGAATCACTTCCTTTTCCTTATCGGAAAGGTTGTTGTAGTTATCAAGCTCCGACTTGATTTCCTCTAAAATTTTTTGTTCGTAGTTCTTTCTTCCGATCATTATGTGTCCTTTATCGCCATAAAGCGATTCTCTTCAACATTTTTTAATAGCGAATAGGCGTCTCGAATGACTTGGTCATTTTGGTCTTTTGTATCTTGCAGGCTTTGAAGCTTTCTTAACGCATCTTGTCTATCATCTTTATTTTCCATAAGCGCAGCCATCACTTCATTATGGCCTTTCTTAACGAGCGAGCCTACAATTTGCGCGCATCCTGAGGTAATTGCGCCGGCCGATTGCAGGACGACTAAAATGCCGGGTATGTTACCTGTGCCAAGAGAAGCTGCAATGCCTCCCATGACGATCAGAGAAGAAAGCATTAAAGCGGTGCCGCCCGTACCTATGTAGCCAAAAATCTTGCCGATAAGTCCTTTTTTTAGCTTTTCGCCTAAAAGTTCATCGATTTTGTTTTTGATGATTTGAATGCAGTTTTGAAGACGGAATAATTCCTCATCATCCAAATGCGACACATCTTTACGCAGATTTATCTGTTTAATCTGCGCCTCTACCCACGCCCTTTCGAGGCCAATTTCGGTCGAAAGCTGATAAGGGTCGAATTGCTTCTTTGTATAGTCGTGACCCTCTTCATTAATTTCTTTCGTCTTGAAATCGGTGTCGCTTAAATGGTGGGTGACTTTTCTGATTTCACCATGTTCAGGGCGCTTTAAATCGGGTTTATGCTTGATTTGGGTAGGGTCTAAAGTCAAAGAATCGCTTGAAGGAGCTGTTTTATTATCCGCATAGAATAGTCCCCAGAACCAATTAACAACCGTGCTCCATAAGCTCTCTTCTTCTTTCTTGGCCTCTTTTTTAGGAGGTTCGATCGAATCTTTTGCAACAGGTGCAACTTTTTTTGATTGCGATTGATCCTGCGGTAAATCCATCACATAGGAACGAGGTTTGATTGCGTCAAGAGTCATAATTTAGCTCCACACTTTTTTGAGCAGCCTTACAGAAACTTTTTTGTTATCTTCTATTTTTCGTTCGGCAAGCTCGAGCATTTTCAGACAATTTTCCTTTTGGCCGGTATAGCTAAGGCATTCGGCAATATAAACAAATAGAGTGGGATCTTTAGAGCCAAGCAAAAGAGCCATTCTGTACATCTCAAGGGCCTCTTCGTGCTTTTTCTGCATTTTCAGGCAGTGGCCTAACGCTTCCCAGTAATATCCATTAGCGGGGCTTTCCTTAATCAGATTATGGAAAAATACTTCCGCCTCTTTAAATCGGTTAGCCTGATAAAGCGCCCAAGCACGATCGTAGTGGCTCATCGTCCCGACATCGCTCTTGCTTTATTGTGTTTATCATCATGCAGCGGCTTTAATATCGAGCGCGCCATTTGATAGGATTCGTAGCGTTCGTTTGTTAAACGGGAAACCTTTTGAAGCTGCATTTCGTTTTGCACGTTGTAATCTTCAATCGTCATCTTAATGTTTTCAACTAAACGATCACGCTCATCTTTATTGTAAGAGGTTTTGTCTTCATTGTAGGAGATGCCGTGGTCTTTTAATTTCTTGAGAGTTTCGGCAAGCTCTTTTTTAGACTTAAGGTCAACTTCGCCTTTATCGCTTGTTTCTTTGTTAAGAGACTGCAGAAGGTCGTGAAGCTGTTTAACTTTTTCCTGGCGTTCGCGCAGCTCTTTGAATTCTTTGGCTGTTGAATCTTGCAGGGTTTTTAGCCGTTCGGCATTGATGAGAAGGACAAGGGCTTCAAGAGATATATTCTCAGGAAGTTTTGGATCTGTTTCCTGGACTATCTCGTTAACGCTATCAAGCGGGTCATTTGCCATAATTCCTCCGAGGAATACTAAATATACGACCATTTGATAATAACTGCAATATCCTGTATATTTGTACGCACCTTCAAAATCTTAAAATTTCTATTAATTAATTTTTTATTTACGCGAAAGGCGGAGCAAGAGGGGTTGTCCCCAATTGATAGATTTTAAAGAAAACCATTTAATTTCATGAGGTATGGATGAAGAGAGAAACCTGGGGATCCCATATAGGATTTATTTTAGCGGTAGCAGGATCTGCTATCGGGCTCGCCAACATTTGGCGGTTTCCCTATATGGTGGGCAAAAATGGGGGAGCGGCATTTATCGCGATTTATCTTCTTTGCCTTTTGCTGATAGGATTTCCCGTATTTCTCTCTGAAATTTTGATCGGAAAAAAAACGCATGCCAACCCAGCGAAAGCGATGGAAAAGCTCGGCCACTCAAGGGCTTGGCGAAAAGCGGGCCTTCTTACGATTTTAACCGGATTTCTTGTCAGCTCGTTTTATAGCGCAGTCGCCGGTTGGGTCCTGGGATACTTATACGAATCTGTAATCGGCTCCTTGTCCTTTACCTCTTTTGACGTGGCAAGCGCCCATTTCAATCATTTAACTGCAAATCCAATATGGGGTCTATCCTTCCACTTTCTTTTTATGGCTTCATGTGTTGCGGTCCTTTATTGCGGGGTTAAATACGGGATTGAAAGGGCTAATAAGATATTAATGCCTTTATTATTTATTATTTTAATTGCGCTAGTAGTTAACGGAATATTTTTACCTAATAGCGGAACGGCTCTCGCTTTTTTATTACACCCGGACTTTTCTCTTCTTACGCCGGCAGCCTGGCTTGCCGCTCTCGGCCATTCCTTCTTTACTCTTAGTTTAGGGCAAGGAACGATGATCACCTACGGCAGTTATATGAAAGAAAACGAACCGGTACTTTCTTCGCTTGTTCCGGTTGTCGTCATGGACACCCTCGTTTCCTTAATGGCTGCTTTTGCGATTTTTACGATTGCATTTTCGCAGGGCGTAGAACCTGGCCAAGGACCCTCGCTTCTTTTCAGTACGCTGCCCGTAGTATTCAACGGCATTCCAGGCGGTGCGATCATTGCGTCATTTTTCTTCCTTCTCGTTGTGCTAGCTGCGCTTACCTCTGAAATATCGGCTATGGAGCCTAGCATCGCCTACCTTATCGAAGAGAAAAAATTATCGCGCCATAAAGCAACAGCACTTGTTGCGATCGGCGCTTTCCTCCTTGGCGTTCCATCTGCGCTTTCGGGAAGTTTATTAAGCGGTTTGAGCTTTAACTTCCTCGAAGTTATGGACACTATTTGTAATTCGATTCTCATTCCTGTCGGTGGTTTCCTTGCGGTTATCATGGTCGGTTGGAAGTGGGGCTTCAGTTCGGCTTATCACTTCCTTGTTGGAGAAGCAAATAGACCAATACTAAAAACGTACTTAAAACTCGGTATTAAATTTACCGCGCCTATTTTAATTACGTTAGTTTTTCTTAACGTTATTGGAATCATTTAAGTTCATTATTTTTTTACCACAGAGAACACGAGAGAAAACCGCACCACAGAGGACACAAGAGAAATGCTGAGGCAACTCTACTGTTAAATTAACTCTTAAAAGCTAATATACTTCTCTGTGATCTCTCTTGGGGTGTTCACCTCTGTGTTCTCTGTGGTAAATATTTTCACGTACCGTTATTCTAACGTGCATGCAAAACCCTTTTCTCGAATCGACTTTCACAAAGCCTGACACTGCCTTTGAAACGCCTCTCAGACCCTGCTCTCTAAGGGATTTTGTCGGACAAGAGGCAGCGATTGAAAAACTTGATGTTCTAATCGGAGCTGCAAAAGGCAGAAAAGAAGCGCTGGGGCATATTTTATTTTCAGGCCCTCCAGGACTTGGCAAGACAACGCTTGCGCATATTTTATCAAAGTCTATGGGAACAAATCTTGTGGTAACGTCAGGACCTGTGATTGAGAAAGCAGGGGATTTGGCGGGACTTCTTACCGGTTTAAAAGAGGGCGATGTTCTTTTTATTGATGAAATTCATCGAATGAATCGCACGGTAGAGGAGTATTTATATCCGGCGATGGAAGATTTTAAACTTGATTTAATGATTGATTCCGGGCCTGCCGCGCGATCTATCCAAGTGAAACTCAATCGCTTCACGCTTGCTGCGGCAACGACTCGGCTTGGACAAATTTCATCTCCCTTAAGATCCCGTTTTCAAATAAACCTCAAATTAGATTATTATCCCACGAAGGAACTGGTTGAAATCCTCGAACGGACATCGCGAATTCTCAATTTGGACATTACGACGAAAGCGCTCGAAATAATTGCCGCAAGGTCAAGAGGCACTCCGCGTATTGCGAATAACCTTTTAAAATGGGTTCGCGATTATGCGTATGTGCGCTTTAATGGAAAAGTGGATGAAGCGTGCGTAATCCAAGCGCTTGATCTTCTTGAAATTGATGAAAAAGGCCTTGACCAAACGGACAAACGTATTTTAAGGATTTTAATCGACCACCATAAAGGGGGGCCGACTGGCGTAGGAACGATTGCCGCGTCTGTTGGAGAAGAGGTTTCTACGATCGAAGAGGTGCATGAGCCTTATTTAATCATGCAAGGTTTTTTAAAAAGAACGCCAAGAGGGCGCGAAGTGACCGATTTGGCGTATAAGCACATGAGGGAATAAACCATGTTAGTAAAAGGCATACAGGCCGTGATATGCGCTTTGATGTGCGTGAATGCGCTCGAAGCGGGTATTTTAGAGAATTGGTCCGCCTATGTCATGAAACAGGAAGCGAGACCTGCAACCATTAAAGTATTAGTTGCGCAAAACAAGCCGGGGATTGTGCTTGAAGTTAGAGGAAAGTATAAAATATACGATCCAAATACGATGGAGCATATTTCCACTCGTTTTATGGGAAAAAGAAAATTCCTCCAACCCCTTTCAAATGGGATTAAGTGGGGTGAAGAGTTTCCTGGCATCTACCAGATCTTGATCGTTGCGGATGAACCAAACAGCACAACGATTGTTGATGGGGTTGAATATGCGGGCAACCTTTACATCTATGATGTAGCGGGTCAAATTTCAGTTGTGAACGAGCTTCCTGTGGAAGACTATCTCGATTCACTCCTTTCAGTGAAATATGACGCGCCTTATCCGGAAGAGTATCTTGGCGCGATCGCGATCGCAAGCCGTACTCAGGCGTATGAGGTGATCGGTAACCCAAAAACAAAATATTGGGATATTGACGGAACGAAAATCGGCTTTGAAGGCTATGCGGCAACGCAAAAGCAAAATGGAATCGATAAAGCGCTTTTAACCACAAGAAATATGGTAATGACTTTAAACGATAAACCGTTTGACGCTTCATGGGAAGCGGCAAAAATTAAGCCGCTTGATGCTGAGCGCCTTGCAAAAGCAGGTGATTCTGCTGCCCAAATCCTTAATAAAGCCTTCCCAGGCATGACCCTAAAAGTCATCGGCCAATAATTTTTCTCGCTGGGGACTTAAGCTCCCCAGCGTTATCTTTATCAGTTTTAGTCTCATAATTAACAGTTTATTTAAATTTGATACTTTTAGTTTTAATAACTTATAATATAACTAATAGTTAATTATAGGTGAGCATGAGCTTGAATGTTGGAGAAGGTCCATCTATTCCTCCTGCAACTCCTCACGGAAATTCAGGAGGGGATAATCCTGTTCCCAAAATTGATTTCCCAAAACCTAATGAAACAACGCCCGTTCCTATTAAAGGACGTCTTAAACGGTATCCCCCGCTTTTAACGTACGATGAATTTCTTAAGCTTAGCGATTATTTTAGTATTGGCGATGTCGAGAAGGCTTCAGAACTTCTAAATGGACGATCTTTGCCAAGTGTTTTGTCGTGGGGAAATTTCAAAGATGTGAAAGATCTGGCGCGTCAGGCAATAAAGAATCCTAGGAAACTAGAATTATTGGGTTTACTTGTTAAAAATTTGAATCAGCATCCTAGCTATGAAAAATATAAATACGATTTATTGTGTTATGCCATAGAAGAAAATAGCTTAGAGGCGGTTGATTTTCTTTTGAAAAATAGTGTTTCTATAGCACCTCCCGCAAACTATGCAGCAAAACTTGCATTAGATATTGCCATCGAGAAGCAGTTTTTAAGTGTAGGCAAGCTTCTCAAGGATGATTTTTTAGATCTTGCTGTTTCCCTTTTGGCAGCAATAAAGGACCCTAAAGAATTGAAAGGTTTGCTTTTGCAAGGTTTTTTGAATTCTTCAGTTCACGATTCTTTAGCTGTTATTAAAAAGCTTAAAAGTGTTTTAGATGAAAAAGATCATCGCATACTGGATGAGGGGGTTGAGTTTATTAAAAATGAGGGATCCCTTATCGCAAGATTCCCCGAGTCGTGGAAGCATCAGCTGATGATCAGTTCATACAACGCAAATCCTTTAGACATAGGAAAAGATGCATATACCTCTATGCAAATCAGATTTGCTGAAAAGCGGTTAGCGATTTTTGAAGCGGTTTTAAAAGAGATGCAAGAAAAAAATCTTGATTTTGTTTCTTGTTATGTAAAATTAATGCAGCCAAGGTCTGGAGAAAAACAGGAACAATACCTTCAATTGCGACATAAATCCTCTTCATCAGACAGTCGGGTAACAACACCCATTACCGATCGATATAGAGATTTTATGAATTTGGTTAACGATGTTTATAATCATAGCGTTAGTTCGTTCATCGTGCGATCGAAATCGACGGTTTATTATCAACCCGAAAAACAAGATAGAGAGACTCAAGCATATACTATAAATATCACGTTACGTAACGGCAAATCGATTCCTTTAACTAAAGTGCATTTTCTTACTTCTTCACCCTCCTCGGGCGTATGGGAGCATACGTCCAAAGAGTATTTGGACGAGATTGAAAAAGAACAAATGCAAATATTTGAAGAAATAAAGTCCGAAAAGTCTTTTCCTGAGCTAAAGCGGAAAATCGCTTATTTTTATTATCTCGGAATTCATGCCATGTATAGTTTTAGGGGAAATTCTCAAAATATGCTCGAAATGCATAAAATGTGCTACCTGCAACATAACATTCACGTTTCTCCTCCAAATCAAAAATTCGTTCTTCCGGATTGTGTAGCCCTGTGCCTTCCTTTTGAGGAGTTTTTTAAGGACTACTACGATAAGCTTTGGGAGACGCCTATTACTCAATAGACGATTAATGTCATATTTGTTTAAAATCTTCATTTTTTAAATATAATTTATTTACCTATGACTACACATATTGTTCTAATGGGGGCTCCTGGTTCAGGAAAAGGAACTTTCTCTGAAATCCTTACAAAAAGTGACAAATACTATCATCTTTGTCTAGGAGACATTCTTCGTAAAGAGATGCGTGATCAAACTCCGATAGGTTTAGAGTGCCGTTCTTTTGTGGATGCCGGAAAGCTTGTTCCCACATCATTAGGGATTAAAATATTTGAACTCCATTATGAAATAGCGACGCACCAAAACAAATATGTGATTGTAGATGGCATGGTGCAAAATGAGGAATACGCTAATTACTTCAAACAATTTTTTACGGGTAAAAAGATTGCCTACCTTTTTTTAAATACGCCGAAAGATATCTGTTTTGAACGTCTTCAAACACGGAAAATTTGTGTTAAATGCGCAAAAGTCTATTCGTTTAAAGCACAAGCGTGCTGTAATATGCCTCTAGAAAAAAGAGTGGACGACTCTAATCTAGATGCGATCGCAAAAAGGGTCGATCGCTTTTTTACTATCGGACTTCAGTTGATTTGCTGTTATAAGGAATGCAACCTAATTGAAATTGATACAAATCGGCCCCTTGAAACACTCCAAAACGAATACCGACAACTATTTATCGATCAGACATCCGTCTAAAGTTTAGCAGATTGTGAAGCCGAAAATGATGCATGCGGCAATTGTAATTATGGCGCCGCAAATGGAAAGAAGGGATAAGGGCTGCTTTTTCATGTAAATTAAGGATTCAATTCTTTCCACGGTGGGATTTTTGGCTAGGTAACTAAATCCAGGTTCAAAATTCTTTTGTTTAGAATATTTCAGGGTTTTGTGGATGGCGCTCGCTAAATCAGTTCCAACACATGCATAATTTGAAATGGCCTCATCGCAAGCTTTTTCCTGATCCGCCTCAATGCGTTCCAATTGCTTATTCATGGGAATCCACCAAAACAAACTTTTAATCAAAAAACAGGCTCCCTTAACGGTAGGATCATACCAACGCAAATGCTCAAATTCATGAGCAAGTACAGCATTATACTCTTCTTCAGTGAATTGATTCACGAGATAGGAGGGGAGAAGGATGGTGTTTAATCCATATGCAAGGGGAGAGGGGATATTATCTGATACAAGAAGTGTGGATAAAATGGAGCCGTTCTTTCTATTGCATCCTTTTGCATTGCCTACGATTTTATAAACCTCTCTATATGCATATATCATTTGTAAAAGCCGATAGAGGAAAATAGTTGCGGTCGCAATGACAAAAAGAATAACAAGATATTCAGGAAGGATTAAACCAAGGTGTTTTGGCAAAGAATGTTTATTAGAAATATCTGAAAAGAAAGAGCGGATATAAGGTTTAATGAGGCTGTCGCAACTTAAAATATTTAAATCAATGAAAGGAACAATAAAAAAAAGAGGGAGCTTAAAAATAGGAAGAAGACGGCAAATCGATCTAAGGCGGTAATTTGTGATGTTAAAAAGTGCAATCACGCCTTCAATCAAAAAGGAAAGTATTAAAAAGACAAAGAGCGAGCTGAGGATAAGCTGAAGAACTTTTAATGCAAATTCAGTCATTCTTTCTCTTTTGCTTAGCTTTCTTGATCAGTTTTTCTATTTCATCAAGTTCTTCATCGCTAATGTCCGATTCGATAAGGTGGCTGACTAATTTGCTAGGATTTAAACCCATCAAGCGATTTTTAGGAATCGCTAAGCCGGTTCGCCAGTATAGGAATTGCAGCCCTTGGCGTTCTCTTCCTAGTTCATTCTTTTCAACAAGGCGGTTCATTACCGTCATAACGGTATTATATTTATCTTTATCGCCTAGGCGAAAAAGAATCTCTTTAACCGTTTTCTTTTCACCTGTTTTAAATAAGGAAAGGATAGAAGTTTCTAATTCGCCGAAAGCTCTTTTCATATCGAGGTATATAATATTACATTTGTAGTTTTTAATTAAAGGTTTTTGAGTTTGTCATAAAACTGATTATAAAAAATTTCTTGAGGATCATACTCTAATTTTTTTTTAAGAAATGCTCTCCAACTAGGATAAAAGAGGTCCATTTGCGGTGCTGTCGCATAGAAGTCAAATGTCAAATAGGGAGAGCCTTGAGCTTGAATAAGAGCATCAGTGCACGCTTCTTTAAAATTATTTGTTAAAGGGGCGTTTGATTTACTTTGCCTATAAAAAACAGCCATCTTCACACAAGCTCTAAAGGGGGGGGACAAGAAACTTTCTTGGTTGCCTGGAAGATAGTTCAAGCTGCACTTGATAATGGATAATTTTGAATTTTTAATAATTTTAAAGAGGTTCTTTTGAAAAGGACGAAAGTTCGTTAAGGGAATAAAAAATCCTAGCAAAGCATCCGATCCTTTGGGGTTCCAGAAAGTCAAATCGGTTTCACGGGACATTGTCATTACCTGATGTCTTGTTAACTTGCAATTTTGGGTTGTTTCATAATAGTTGGTCGCAAAGAGAGTGTTTTTATCAATATACTCAGCGCTCTGATAGGCAAGTTTAGGATGTATTGTATTATCCATGTAGTGTTCACATGAACACAAAAAACTCTCGGACCGGAGTGAAGTATTATCTATAAGTTGAAAAGTAACTTCGCCTATTACGCCAAAAAGGCCATGCCCTTCGATTGCTAAAGAAAAAAGCTCCCTATTTAATTCCCGCGAGCAGAAGACGACTTCTTCATTTGCAAGGATTAGAGTAAAACTAATAACAGTTTCAATGAGACGGCTAACTCTCGGGTCCCTGCTAAATATGTTTGCGCTTAACGAGCCTCCAACCGTGAAAGTGTTTACGAATTGCATGATTTGTATAGCAAGTCCATGAGGGTGGATGACCTCTTGGATCTCTTTCCACTGTATTCCACTTTCAACGGTAATTTGTTTTTTCTCTAAATCAAGTCTTACAACCTTATTGTATAAATTCATATCTAAGGCAATTGATCTGTCTTGGCAGATTTGCCCTGCTTGAGAGTGCTTGGTTCCGAATATGGACAGTTTTTTATTTAGGATTCGAGCTTTTCGTATGGAAGTAGTGATATCTTCTTGAGATTTCATGTATAGAATTTCGGAAGGAGAAGAGCTATTTAATCCTCCGGCGTCAATTATTTTAGGCATCAAGGAACCCCAAAATCGCTCCGCTTTTATAGAAAGCGTCGTAGAAATGACGCGCTTCTTTTTTGTTTAGTCCGCAATCATGTAGAGAGACAGGTTCTTGCAAGCGAGCCACGACGTTATTATACCGCTTTGTTAGTTCGATGGATTCAACGGTATATGTTTCTGGATGGCGATATAGAAATAGCCATCTTCCCTTGAAGAAGACCACCTGATGTACCTGATTTAAAACGACTTTTGATTCCCATTTATTCCCATCTTGTTTCAGAAGAGGATGCACCGTATTTTCTTGATAAAAGAGTTTGATGAGAGCGTATTCGAATTCAATCGTTTCATTATTGCCTCCCTCTAAATATAGATAAAAGGCGTGGCATAGATTGCTTATTGATTCTCCGGATATCTTTAAATGAGGTAGAAAGCCGGCTATTGTTTTTTCCCATTCCGTTTCGCCCATAAACTCTTGAAGCAGGGGAAAGCATGAGCTGAGCAATCGGCTTACTTTTTTTCTTAAATAATCATGATACCATCCTGCTCCTGTTAATTGTTCCTGCACAAATTTGCTTTGAATAAGATGGCTATCCATTCCAATTCCTATCTAGAACGGTTTGAATACGTTCAAGTTCTTGATGCAGTTCGTCATAATGCTCAGGAAATTTTAAATCCCTTTCTAGGAGCACGGGAACAGGCTTAATTTTTGAGGCTGTCCATTCTAAAAGATCAATTACACTTTCATTTACAGGAGCGTCATGGGAATCGATTACAGTTCCCAGTGCATCTATGTAGCTGCCTGCAAGGTGAACGTAGGCCACGCGCTCTAATGGAAGTTCGTTTAAAAAGCTTATAGGATCATAATTATGGTTTTGGCTGTTGACTTGAACATTGCTTATGTCCAAAAGGAGTTTGCAATCCGCCTCTTCTACAATTGCTTTGATAAATTCGGCTTCAGACATTTCGGGTAATAGGGAGGTGTAATAGCTGATATTTTCAACGGCGATTTGTTGGCCTAAGAAGTCTTGCACTTGTTTGATTCGTTCGCACATATTCTTTACAGCGTCATGTCTGAAGGGAACGGGAAAAAGGCCATTAAAATGGGCGTTGTCGCATTTTGAATAACTAAGATGCTCTGAAAAAAGCCTCATATTGGTTTCTTTCATGAATGTTTTTAGTTTCTTTAGAAATTCCCAATCGAGAGGGTCAGGACTTCCCAGTGAAAGGGAAAGTCCATGACCCATTATGGGATATTTATCGATGACTTTTTCAAGAACTTTGCGGCTGTAGCCTCCCACCCCGATGTAATGCTCAGGATTAAGTTCGATGAAACGCGGCAATGGCCGATCGCTCTTTAATAAATCATCTGTAATTTCGGGCCTAAGCCCTATTCCAATCCCGTTTAACATTAGCAGCAAAAAGGTCTTGGACCCATTTCCTGTCTTACAATTTTTTTCTTAACGTCTTTAACGAGCTTGTTGCGAACATCAAGCGCAGATCCCTGTACTTTAAAATTAGCTAATATTTTTTGATTTTTTGCTTTTGATTTCATGTCACAAGTCCTTTTTTGGTTTTGTGTCAGGCTAGATTACTACAATTGTAGTTCTTTGCGCAAGCAAATTATTACGCTTGTAGTAATTTAAAATTGTTTTACCAAAGAGCATTCAGAGAAAATCACACCACAGAGACCATGGAGATGATATTATGATTAAATATACGAAGTGAAAATTTTTAAATTAAACATACAAATGAAAAAACGATTGAAACTGTAATAGCCTCTCTGTGATCTCTGTGGTAAAAAATCAAATTCTTCTTAAGACGAAGCTTGAGAAAGGTTCCACTTTAATCACCTTATCTGCTTTCAATTCATTTCCGCTGTAGAGAACAGTCTCCCAGTCACCTTCCGGCAGCTCGACTTCTCTTTCAACATTTGACGCGTTGAACGCGATGTAAAGCTCTTCTTTTGGAAGTTCATAGGCAATATAGCGGTCATCCTCATCCCATGTGGGGGTGTTGGGTTTGAAGCCGTGCCAAATAACATCTTCATTGTTGAAGAATTTGTTTTCGCTAAAGGAAGGGAATTCTTTACGAAGCGCGATCACCTTTTTAATATAGGGAAGAAGTTCAGATTCATTTACTTTATTCCAAGGGAAGTTGTTTAACTCTTCCCGGCTCCAGGTGTTGTTGTTGCCGTTTTTGGTGGCCGCCACTTCATCACCCATTAAAATCATGGGGATTCCGCGAGATATAAATAGGGCAAGCAAGAAATTTTTCATTTGCCTAAGACGCAAGTAGTTGATGGCAGGATCATCAGTTGGACCTTCTACGCCGCAGTTCCAGCTTATATTTTCATTCAGACCATCGCGATTTTCTTCGCCATTTGATTCATTGTGTTTTTCGTTGTACGAAACAAGGTCGTTTAAAGTGAAACCATCATGGCAGGTTATGAAATTTATCGATGCGGCAGGCCCATGCTGATGATAGAGATCTTGAGACCCTCCAATGCGAGTGGCGAAAATGTTTTTGGCGTTCGGATCTCCTTTAATAAAACTGCGTACTAAATCCCTATATTTCCCATTCCATTCCGAAAAACGAAAGGCGTTCGGATAGAAGCAGCCAACCTGATAACTTTCAAGATCCCACGGTTCTGCAATCATTTTCGTATTTTTAAGAACCGGATCGAGGGCAATTTTTTCAATAAGCGCAGAAGGGATATTCACTTGGCCGCCCATATCTCGATTCAGGGAGGCGGCTAGGTCAAAACGGAATCCATCGATATGAAATTCGGTTACAAAATAACGCAGCGAATCAATAATTAGATCGATTACGATCGGATGTCCGGCATGGATGGTGTTGCCGCAGCCCGTTTGATTTTGATAGCCGCCATTCGTCGTCAGGTAATAGGTGTCGTTTCCAAGTATTTTAAAATGGTAGATAGGACCTTTTTCGTTTCCTTCTGCGGTATGGTTATAAACGACATCTAGTATGACCTCGATTCCGGCTTTGTGGCAGCCTCGCACCATTTCTTTGAATTCATTGATAGGGTCTTTTAAATAATATTTTTGATGAAGAGCGAAAAAACCGACAGTTGAATAGCCCCAGATATTGGTTAATTTTTTTTTGGTTTCCGGCGATTTTATAAGGACTTCATGGGGGTTGAATTCATGGACGGGAAGAAGTTCAATCGCATTAATTCCTAATGACTTAAGGTGCTCAAGGTTGTCAAGTATTCCCAAGAATGTTCCGGCTCTTTTACTTAAAGATTCTTTAGAATAACCCGATACCAGCATCTCGTATATAATTAACTCTTCAATAGGTCTAGAAGGCGATTTTATCCCTTTCCAGTCAAAATGCGTGTGCGAAAACCGTCCAACCGGCTCATATTTTCTGCCATGAGTTACAATAATCGGGGCATAAGGATCGACCACCCGCTCTTTTCCGACTAAATATCGATAGGTGATCTCTTTTAAAGGGATCCAAATATGCGATATCGACCCTGTACGAGTCATTTTAATTTTAAGTGGTTCTGGTTCAATAAGTTCCAGAAAAATCTCTTTGTCGGAAACAATCGATAAGTTGATTCCGTGGTTTTTAATACTCGGGCCAAGTGGAAAAGGGCTTCCCTCTAAAGTTTGCATAATTTACTCTTATCATTTCTTGGCAAAAAGGTCGACCTGCTATAATGAAAATTAAGCTAACAAAACGGGTTGATCACTTGCTGATAACCTTGAGATCCATTTTTGGAGGAATTTAAATTATGTCGCTTGAAAATGCTAAAGAGAACCTTAAAGAATTCGGCAAAGAGCTGGGACTCGAGGGACTGCAATTCGACGAAAACAACACGTGCATCCTTGGGATTGATGATGAGTTTTCGCTTCACCTAACTTATGAGCCAAATTCCAAGAGACTTTATCTATATTCTCCGCTTCTTGACGGACTCCCAAGAGATGACAAGACCCGATTAAAGTTATACGAAAGATTACTTGAAGGGTCAATGCTCGGCGGTCAAATGGCTGGCGGCGGCGTTGGTGTTGCGGTAAAAGAAGAATTAATTCTTATTCACTGCACGCTTGATATGGAACATGCGCTTCCATCCGCTCTACGTTCTTTTGCTCCTTTATATGTACAAAAAGTAGAAGAATGGCGTGCTATCTGCCAAGATATTTCTGAAGGCAGAGCTGAAGGTTCTACTGCAACAAAGAGCACCTCAACAGGCACACCCGGTCAAATGCCAGGTCAACTTCCAGGTCCAGGCGGAAAACCAGGCCAAGGCTTTATTAAAATTTAAGTCAGTCGTCGTCCAATTTTTAAGCACTCCCCTTAACTGGGCGAGTGCTTTTTTATTTACATAGGATTTTATGTCTATACCCCTTGATAACAATACAGTTCATGCCGTAATGAACCCATTTGAAAACGCTGCGCAATATCGTAATATCTGCCAATTGATCGAAAAAACACCTCTTAAACGAAATGATAGCGTGACAAGTAACCCTTCCGGACAGTTGTCGCATGAAGAGATACAACGTCAGGGCGGCCTCCGCGTCTAGATTCTAATAGGGATAATTTTAAGATCTAAATACCTACAATCTTAATAGGTCCTCATCCAGTTTTTTTAGCGATTCTTTTAATTGGGAGAGCGCTTTTTCGATATGCGCCATTTCTTTTTTTACATGGATGTGGAAAAGGCGCACCTCACGGTCAATAATCCCTAAACCCCATCTATCTTTAATGGTTTTTCTAAAGGTATGGATTTGCTCCTGAAGATAGGGCGTAAGCCTTGCCGGCATCTCTTTATCCAGCTCTTTTCTTAGTTCAAGCCAGCTGTGGGTAATTTCGTAGTTGGGACTATTCCCAATGAGGTAGCTTAATATCCATAACTTTTTGATTCTATTTCGTGCATGTTCGATAACAGTTAAATGAAATTGAATGGGTGTTAGATATTCTCTTGTTTCTTCTACGCCTTTACATTCATTGTGGATGCGGGACTCGTCTTCAAGCGCTTGTTCATAACTACTTCTTTTTTCAGGGTGGCTCTTTAGAACAAGAAGGATGTAATCTTGTTTTAATTTGTACAAGGTGTCTTCGTTAAACGCATCGAGCGTATCTATTTCTGTATCAAGGCCGCGAAGAGACTTTTTTAGCTTTTTAAGTTCTTCGGCAGATTCTTCGTGAGTTTCGATCATTTCGGCGAGGTGTTCCCTATCAACGAGAAGTTTCTCTTTAATGCGTAATAGCTCTTCTTGTTTTAGAATCTCGTCGCGAAGCTGTTGTAAGTTAGCCATAATCTATGATAAAGTAGTTTTTTAACCTATAACCCGAAACTAAGGTTATTACAAATTATAGGAAAGTTATGAATTTTATCCAGATTGCTGGACGTGTTGGACGCGATCCCGAAACAAGATTTACACCGGATGGAAAAAAAGTAATCAGCTTTTCGATCGCGACGAACCGTAAACGCAAAGGTCAGGAAGAGACGGTATGGTACCGTGTGACCATTTGGGGCGATCAGTATGATAATATGATGCCATACATTAAGAAAGGGACCGCGCTTATTGTGGTAGGGGATCTTGATGCAAGGCTTTATACCGATAAAGAAGGCAAGCCCCAAGTCTCGCTTGATATCAACGCGAAAATGATTACCTTCTCGCCGTTCGGCGGCAAGAGCGATTCAAAAGAAGAAGGGGGGCATGGCTCAACTTCCCATAATGAATATAGTTCAGAAACTCAGCGTGGAACCGGCAGCTATCAGCCCGCCTCTTCTTCAAATTCCTTTAACGAAGAGGATCTGCCGTTTTGATCCAGTTTTCAAATAAGGCAAAAGGGGAGGACCTGCCTGTAGTTCCTTTATATAAAAAGGGCGAAGCTGCTCTTGTCCTTTCTCCTGCTTTGAAAAAAGAGATGGATAAACCGCTCAAACTGCACGATTTTTCAGGCGATGAAGGAGAAATATTTCTCCTTTATACCCAAATAGGAAGAGCTATTCTGCTTGGCCTTGGCGAAAAGGGAAAGTGCTCCGATGAGACGGTAAGAAAGGCTTACGGAAAGCTCGCGAAATGGTGCGGAAAGAAAAAAATCAAGTCGATATCCCTTTTAAAGCCCGATGATTATTCTGACGCGGCAATTGAAGGGATTCTTTTCCCTAAAGCCAAACATTTAAGCCACGTTCATTTGGCAGGTAAATGGGATCAGAAGAAAATTGACGAGCTTGAAACGGTTTTTAAAGGGATATATTTAGCGCGCGACTTGATTAATGAAGACGCGGATAGCCTAAATCCTCAAAAGCTTGCAAAGGAAGCCAAAAAACTATCGTCAAGCAAGCTAAAAGTAAAAACTCTATCGCTTTCGCAAATAAAAAAAGAGAAGCTTGGATTGGTTCTTGCGGTCGCACGCGCCGCTGATGTCGATCCCGCTTTTATCATCATGGAGTATAAGGGCGATCCTTCAAATAAAGAGAGATCCCTTTTGATCGGAAAAGGGGTGACCTATGATACGGGCGGCCTTAACCTAAAGCAGTCGGGCATGGAAGAGATGAAATCCGACATGGGGGGAGCTGCAATCGTCATGGGAACGATGAAGGTTATTGCCGATTTAAAATTAAAGCAAAACGTTGTCGCGATCATCCCGTCTGTCGAAAACGCGATTGGACCTGGAAGTTTTAAATTAGGCAGCGTCTATACAAGCCATAACGGAAAAAAAGTTGAAGTCACTAATACGGATGCGGAAGGTAGGCTCATTTTAGCGGATGCCATTTCATACGGCATAAAGCACTTTAAACCTTCTCGCATTATAGATCTTGCTACGCTGACAGGCGCTATGACCATTATTTTAGGCAATGAGGGTATAGGGCTTTTTTCAAATAACGACACGCTTGCTCATAAATTTGAAAAAGCGGGCTTAAAAACGTATGAGAGATGTTTTAGGCTTCCTTTGATCGAAGAGTATCGCGATTTATTAAAAACGGAAGCTGCCGATTTAAAAAATTGGAATGGACGGATGGGAGCTAGCATCATCTCGGCTCTTTTCTTAAAAGAGTTTGTAGAAAATATTCCATGGGCGCATCTCGATATCGCAACCGTAACCTATTCGCAGACGGCAAGGAAGTATTTTCCTGAATATGCGACGGGAATAGGCGTTCGTCTATTAATAGAAACGCTAAAGCAATTTTGATTATAAATGAGAGTGTAGAATGAAGACGATCGAAGTCGGAATATTGGGCGCGACAGGTGCGGTTGGTCAAAAATTTATCGAGCTTCTTTTGCCTCACCCCTGGTTTAAAATTACGGCCGTTGCCGCCTCTGAAAGATCGGTCGGAAAAAAGTATAAAGAAGCCGCTAACTGGGTGCTCTCCTCATCGCCCGGCTACGTTGCTGACATGGTTGTGGAAGCTTGTAAACCTGGATTGAAACCAAGGCTTCTTTTTTCCGCGCTTGATTCTTCCGTCGCGACAGAAATCGAATCGGCCTTTCTTGATGCCGGCTATACGATCATTTCAAACGCGAAAAATTTTAGAATGAACGAATACGTCCCATTGCTTGTGCCTGAAGTCAACCCTGAACAGCTCTTATGGCTTGCCAAGCAAGGAAAAGGAAAGATCGTTACCGTTCCTAACTGTTCAACAGTTGGATTGACGCTTGCCTTAAAGCCGCTCTATGATAAGTTCGGCCTGGAATCGGTAAATGTTGTCACGCTTCAGGCTATATCTGGAGCCGGTTATCCGGGTGTAGCTAGCCTTGATATCGTCGATAACGTCATTCCCTATATTTCAGGGGAAGAGCTAAAGATGGAGACGGAGCCGCTTAAGATTCTTGGCGATTCGAAAATTAAAATATCCGCTCATTGCAACCGTGTAGCCGTCTCGGATGGCCATACCGAATGCGTTTCTGTTAAATTCAAAACTCCCGCAACAAAAGAACAAGTACTTGAAGCGTGGGAGAACTATCAAGGCCTTCCTCAGAAGTTAAAGCTTCCATCTGCTCCCATTAAACCGATCTACTATTATTCGGAAGAAAGATACCCGCAGCCAAAATTGCATCGCAACCATGATAAAGCTATGTCTGTTCATATCGGACGCCTTCGCCCCTGCAATCTATTCGACTTTAAATTTACTATCCTTAGCCATAATACCGTAAGAGGGGCGGCAGGAGGAGGCATCCTCAATGCTGAACTTATGGTTCAAGAAAATGTTTTCTAATAAAGTGTTATCATCCTATTGATAATCAATCGTTTGCATCCTGTTGAAACAAGCATGTATTATGTGTTATAATTTTATTAATGAATAGAATATCTTTATTATATGATAGTAACCTTCGCGCCTATAGATCTATATCTAATGTTGATTCAAATTTAATAAATAAAATTAAATCTGTTTTATTTCGTGTTAAGCGTTGGTTTATTGCGCCAAATCGAGATGAGTTAATTGGTCGTGCAGCTCTTTTGGATCAAAGATCATTAGAGGACGCGAGTCGAGATAAAGTTTCTTTCATAGTGCGTGCTTTGAAGCTCGCAAACAGAAACATTCCTCTTGCAAATGAGAGCGCCGATTTAGAAAAGCTTAAAGCGGGCGAATCTAGAATTATAGCGATAGAAAGGGGATATGGATTTGTAGAAAAAGGGGAAACGGATTTTTCTATAAAGATTATCCACTCGAAATATGTACAAGACTCAGACAATACGGTTCATTTCACTTCCCACTACAAAGATATTTCCTTCGAACAGCTTTGCAAAATAATAGACGGGAAAGATGTCATCGAGCTAAAGCCTGAAACTTCAAAAGAAAAGATCACCCGTTCCAAAGTAAAGCTAGCATGGAAACTGGTAAAAGGAATTGTTGAGCCTAAAAAAGATCCTTTAAAACTAAAGCTCATATTGAGCGACCTTGCAAGCTTATATAATGAAGTTAAACACAAAATATTGAGCGATGCCGACTCGTTTAAAGCGTTAAATAGTCTATTGAGAGTAGCTTCTAGAGAGATGCTCGAAGCCTACGAAAAAGGAAAAATCACTAAAGAGGAACGAGACGCTTTAATTCCTCAGTTAATCATCGTTGAAGAGGCTTTAGAGAGATTGCCGAAAGACGAGAGCGCCTCTTTTCCAAAAATTCCTCCTGATAGCATGCGCAATCTTTTTAACAAGCCTATAAAGTCGGGTCCTGTACCCGTTAAATGGGAGGGTGAGGAGTCTCGAGATCCAAAAATTGAAAAGCCTTCTAATGCGGTAAAATTGAATAAACCGATCGATACGGAAGAAGCGCTTTTAAAAATGCTGGAAGGACCCTTCAATGTCGACAGCATCATGGCGGTTGATTTTGATGTTATAAAAGGGGAGTTGTGGCCAAGATTTACAAGAGATAGAGCGCATTTGGTAAAAAGTATATCGGAAGCACCCCCTCCAACTTTAAATAACAATCACTTCTTATTCCAAATATCGGATGAGAGGAAGAATACAATAAAAGAAAAAATCGAAGAACTTATCAAAAGTTACAAGACATTAGAAACAAATGATCATCCTGATTACATCCTTGCTCTTGGTAAGCTCTTTGGCATTTTACAAGTCCTTGATCACGACAAAAATTTAGAATATAGCGTAATTTCAAGTATTGTTAGTTATTTAAATGCTAACCCCTATAGAGCCGAAAGCCTTAATTCTGTCCGTGAATCGATCCCTATAAATCCTCTTTTTGCCCAAGATCTGATACGGTTAAATCTGATTCATAAGTTTAAGAATCAAAGATCGACAGGTATCCTAACAGAAGCGCTTCCAAAATTTATAACCGATAAGAAAGAAAATTATTCAATCGATACAGCTTTAAAGCATATAAAACCTCTTGTAAATCCTCTTTTGCAAGCTTTATTCACTAAATATTCCTTTATAGACCGTTTTGAGGATCTTCAAGAAAAAATTGACGATAGAAGAACCTTCGGCATGATGAGCGAAGAGGCGATTATGGATAATCCGGAAGGGGTTGCTGAATTCATGCTAAATCGACTCAATCAAACGCTTGTCGAAGGTGGGAAGGCTCCCTTTTCCTATATTCCCTCTTTAGCTAAAGAGGATTTGCAGGCACTATTTTTTATGTCGCGCGCAACTTTTGGACAGCTGCAAATTGTAGATTATATTGATAAGCGGCCCAATCTTCTTGACGATCAAGAGATCTTGAATTTTATTTCTAATCTCTTTTTTCAGGATAGTCTGAAAGAGACCCTTGATAATAATGCCGAATTTAGAAGTAACCTGCCCGGATGGCTTGAGAATAAGATAATTCAATACGAAAAGGATATTGATAAGCAACTCTTTTTCATCGAAATGCATATGAAGTTAAAGGTTTACTATGCGCAAATGGGTTATAAAGCTTCTTTTAAAGAATACGATTTAAATGCGCTTCCAAAAGAGAAATCTTTAAGTCATCTATACACCTTAAACCTATATAAGAAGTTACAGCAGTCCAATCTTACACCCGATGAAATTAAAGAGTTGGTTGATCAGTATAACTATTTAATATCGCATCCTTTAAATCGATTTAAGCGCGACCCTTTAAGAGATGATTTCATTAAACGTAAAATGGATGCGCTTTTTGAGAAGTTAGGAATTGTTGAGAGAAAACCAGAATTGCAGCCTGAATTATTAGAATTGCCTCAACTCTCAGATTTAATCTCGGATGAACACTTTACTTTAGATACGGCCTTAATAGAGAGAAGAAAGGTATATAAAATTCAATCAAAGGGAAATTATATTCAGGTTGAGATCGTCGATGGCGAGCCCCACGTTTATAAAAAAATAGAGGGTTTCGAGGAACTTTTAGAGCATATTGATGGGGAAAAGTATCGCGATCGTATTAGTTTAGATTTAAAAGAAATAATTCATAAAGAAATTGAAGCTATACTTAAGCTTCCATTTACCTCCCTTGATAAATATAAACGCTTATTTACTTTGCTAAAAGGAGATCTCGATTCCATACGGCCTGAAAGTATTCCGCTTCTCTTAAATCGTCTATATGTGAAACCAAGCGAACCCACTATATTTTATTCTTTGGATGAGAATGGCGGCGTCCAATTTGTATTTGAGATGCAAAAGGGTCAAATCCGTTCCGTTACAGATAAAAGAGACGATTCAGGTCCGTGGCAGCTTGTTTCTGGGATTAAAATCGATCATCCTAAAATTGCAAAATTAAGCCTGGTTGAAGACAAGGCCTATATAATCGGTTTCGCAAAAGGTTTGAATTTAGAAAGAATCGAACTGCCCCGTTTTAATTTGCAATTTGAAATCAGAGGATCAGAGCTCTATGGAAAAGGAGATTATGAAGGGTATAAGCTTGATTTTAGCGAAAATCCAATATTGCCTTTATCTATAAGACTTGTGCCCGATGATGAAACAAAACCGATAAAAGTGATTGTTCCTCGTTCAAAATATATTGTCAGCCATGAAAGAGGGCTGACGCATTCAAAATTGTCCTTTGTTTCTGTGATCTATGATGTGATTCAAAAAATATATAGTTTAATTCAAAACCCAAATATCGGTCCAAGAATGCTCTGGGAAGATTATGGACTAAATTCTAATTCAAAAATTGAAACTTATACATTAAACATCAATCCTGTGACGAAAGAGTTTAATCGCAGCTTAAACCCCCTTCCCTTAATTGAAGCGCTAAATCAAGCGGTGAAAGTTCAGGATATTTCACTCGCATATCAAATCTACAGAGGCCTAAATCTTACCGACAAAGACTTGAACGAAAAGACGATTAAAGGCTTATCATTCATTTTTGAGGAATCGCCCTCGCTTGAAATGAGGCAATTTAAACGAATGGTAGCGTCTCATTTAAAATCAATTATGGGTAAAACCAAGAAGTTTGAAGATTTTGTAAAAACGATAGATGATAAGATTAAGACAGAAACGCCCGAGGAGTTTAACAAACGTAAACGTTATCAGGAATTTGTTCCTATTCCGGATTATGTAGATAAAATTGAGGTTCCCCCGCCCTACGATCCTAAGCCTTCCGCATTTCACATCGAAGAGACTGAGCCTCTATTATTTCCCGCTAAAGTCACTGATCATTACTTTAGAATAACGGAGGATGCGATCGACCTCGTTTCCTTGCCTAAAGCGGAAGGCGAGGCCCAATTATGTGAAAAAGAGGCCGTTAATCAATTTAACACCTACTTAAAAGAGCATGCTCCAAGAAAGATAAAAGTAGAATTTAAACATAAAGACCTTCTTTTATCCCGGCTAATTGACCCAAAACTAACATGGCTTGAAAAAGAGGAAGAGAATAGCCTCAAACACCTGCATGAAATCATTTATAGAAGCGAAGATAAAACCGAAGAACTTGCGATTTTAAGCGGCAGGAAAATGATTGCGAGCGAAACGGATCTGATGCTTGCGTTATTGCAGAATGATTTAAAGTCTCTTACCGCTTTGCTTCCTAAGGATTGTGATACAAATAAGCTGAAAGCCGCTCTGATCCTTTACTTCGACGCGAAAATAAAACTTCATCACTTAAAAGTCTTGAAGCAAGCGATTCTTGATAACGCAGAGCCGAAGCTGGTTCATGAAATTTTAAATCGGGGACGAAAGTATGATCCCGTTATGCACCCAGAACTTTTGCTTTTCGAAGTGATGAGTTTTATGACTTTCCGAAAACTCGCCGCAAAAGATCAGCTCGAGCTTTTAAATCAGGTTATGAAAGACTCTACCGCTCTTGTTTTGGCTCCTACAGGTTCTGGTAAAACGAAGCTTATAAGCGTTATTAGAGCGTTAATGAGACCGAACGGCAACAATCTGGTTACCCAAAAAGTACTTCCCACTTTATACAAGCAAACCTTGCAGCAAATGGAAGAGCTGCTTGGCGAAGTCTTTAGAAAAAGGGTTTTTCCATTTCGTTATGATCCCAAGTTCAAACCTACTGTCACTATAAATGGAAAAACCAGTTCTGCATTTACTATTTTATATCAGGACTTGCTAAGAGTTATTCACAATAAGGGAATATTAATTACCGATTATAAAACGCTTCCATTGCTCGAGGAAAAATTCTTTAGCCTTAGT
Organism: uncultured bacterium; assembly: GCA_964483465.1. GTDB lineage: Bacteria > Chlamydiota > Chlamydiia > Chlamydiales > Parachlamydiaceae > CAZABG01. The sequence continues at coordinate 1,091 of CAZABG010000023.1, read as the reverse complement.
TATGAGTTAAATAACTTAAGAAAATCAAATATCGATCTTCCTGCCGTTGAGGTAGAGCATTGGAATAGTTTAAGAAAAATCTTACTTCTCTTAAAGAATAATGAAGACCAGATGATGGACGAATTTGATGAGCCTAATCGACCCGTTCATCGTATACAAATGGCTGTAACCGGAATGGTGGGAGAGGAACCGGCCTCTTTTATGCTTGACGAGAGTATCAGGCTTTACGATAGGCTGATGGAGGAAAAAGGGCTTTACCTCAAAGAAAACCTCCAGGCAGATATTCCTGATGATGATCGTGAACGCATCATTAAAAAGATCGCAAAAGAGTACGCGCAAGGAGATAGACAACTTGAGCGCTACTTTTTAGGGGAATCGGAAGAGGCGCTTGCCGATTTAGATAATGCTCCTGCGGATATTAGAGACAAAGCTGCCTTTTTAAAAGATCAATTTACAATTTTCTTGCCTCTTTGTTTATCAAGCAGCCACTTAAGCCGATATAAACGCTCTAACAATGGATTAAGGCTCTTGCCTTGCGAGCTCGGAACGCCTCATGACGCCAAGTTTGGTAATATTATTGAAGAGATCAATTATTTGAATCAGGAGTACAGGCAAGCAGGAGTGCATCCAGGGGAGATTTCAGCGTGGCTTGTAAATATTAAAAATGATGCATCGACCTTCGAAAAAGTCTTTAAGGGGTTGAATATTGAGACGCCTTTAGATGAATTGGTCGAAGTTGCAAACAACGATCCCGCGATTCGAAGGTATTTTTTAGAGAGAGCTCTTAAACGATTAAAAGTAAACGGCGCCGTTGTCTCTATGAACCCTCATAACGCGGTTTCGATGGCAAAGGTAGTATCCGGAGTATCTGCTACCATGGGCGATCCTGATGCCCTTTCTTCAACTTTTACTTTTGATTCCGATGAGATAGGAAGCGTTCAAGCCGAAATGGCGTACCGTTTTATGGAAAGAGTGAAAGGGAATGAGTCTCTCCTTGAATTTGACCCTGCTGACCCGTTAAAACTGCTTGCAGATTCCCCAAATAATGATGCGCTCATTGATGGAGCGGGAGCCTTTAAAGAGGTTAAGCC
>CAZABG010000022.1:0-30526 GCA_964483465.1 uncultured bacterium | reverse complement strand
TTGCCCTTGCCCTTGCCCTTGCCCTTGCCCTTGCCCTTGCCCTTGCCCTTGCCCTAAAAGAAAATACTTTCTCACCTATTTGTGAATAAAATTCTTTTGTTTTTAAATAATAACCATGCCCAGAGCAAATATCACCACTATTCGCGCAATTCATCGTTAATAGATGAAGTTTTCACCAAAATAGTATTTCTTTGCTTCGGCGTCTTGAATCAGCATCTCGGGCTTGCCCGGAAAGGATAACGCGGCCTTCGTAGACGATATAGCTGCGGTCGACGACCGAGAAAATTTCGCGGATGTTAAAGTTTAAAAATGAACATTCAGCCATTAATTTGATCGAATGAAGCATAAAGTAAATATATGCTGATAATCATATATCTTAAAAATTGCTAAACCCCTTAAAAAGACAACCTTAAAACAAAAATTATTAATAATTTATTAAAAAGATAATAAAAAAACTTTAACATCAAAAATCTTGAACCCTCGTTGAAGAAAAAAATAATTAATCAATCAAACGAGTTATACAATACGAGAAAAATTGATACAGAATTTAGGAAATTATCCGATGAGCAAATAACTGAACAGATAGAACTGGAGATGTTAGATTTAATTATCAAACAAAAAAATATTTAAACGAATTGAATATTACAAAAGAAAGTCTCTTGATATTTCTAAAACGTTATGGAAACAAAATTGAGCATTTTAAACTTGATGCACGTAAGCCATTTCCTGGGCAACAACCAAACAATGAAGATATCTTTTTGTTTCTTGAGCAATGTCCAAATTTGAAGAAATTAATTATTAATAATTACGAACTAAATCAAGAAGATGCAAAACGTTTAGCAAACAACTATTCATTTACAAAACTTAAAACCCTAGATCTTTCTGCAAACAATATTAAGGATGAGGGCGCAATTGCTATTGGCAATTCACCGAATTTAAAAAACATAAAAATTCTTAATTTGGATTTCAACAACATGGGCCTTAAAAGTTCCGAGGGCATCAAAGCGATAGCAACTAACTTAACTAATCTTATATCGCTAAGTTTACGTGGTAATAAATTTACTGCTAATCAAATATTGGAAGTCGATGAAAGCCTTGAAAGATTAAAGGCGCTTGATCTGACAGAAAACAATATTTTTCGAAAGGATTTACACCTTATCGCATATAGACCTCTATATCGAAAAATAAGATTTTTAAAAATTGTACCCGAATGGGAATGATACAATTTCATTTCTAAAAGGTATCGAATTCAAACTGACTTATAATTTATTTAAAAAACTTTTCATTCTCTAATAGGTAAAATTCTCGCCAAGATAGTATTTCTTCGCTTCGGCATCATGTTGGAGCATTTCGGGCTTGCCGGAACGGATGACGCGGCCTTCGCAGACAATGTAGCTGCGGTCGACGACCGAAAAAATCTCACGGGCATTGTGGTCTGTGATAAGAACGGATATATTGCGCTTTGCAAGGTGGCGGATAAGCTCTTTCACTTCATGGATGGAAATGGGGTCGATGTTGGCAAAAGGCTCGTCGAGAAGAAGGAATTTAGGATGAGTAACGAGGGCGCGGGTAATTTCAAGCCGTCTTCTCTCTCCACCGGAAAGGTGGGCCGCCTTCTTATCGCGTAGCGGTTTTAAGTGAAGCTCATCAAGAAGCTCTTCCAAACGGGTTTTTCTTACGGTGGGATCCGATTCATGATTTTCAAGAATGGAGAGGATATTCTCTTCGACCGTCAAGTTGCGAAAAACGGAGGGTTCCTGAGCCAAATAACCCATACCCATCTGCGCTCGCTTATGCATGGGGAAAGAGGAGACGTCTTGATCAAGGAAAGTGACGGTTCCTTTATCGGGCTTTATGAGACCCACGGTCATGTAAAAAGCGGTAGTTTTTCCCGCTCCATTAGGCCCAAGCAGACCTACAATCTCCCCTGGAGCCACTTCAAATGAAAGGCCTGCAACCACTTTACGACCAGAATACGTTTTTTCCAAATTCTCGACTTTTAATAAGGTCACTTTTCCCCCTCAAACTTAAAGCGGTCTTTAAGTTCTTTAAATTCTTTATCGAGGAGATGGAAACGAACATCTCCTTCACCTCTCACAGTTTCTTTACGCGTTACAGGATCGCGTTTCATTCGAATTCTTGGAGCAGAAACTTCGAGCTGATTCGCCCTGTCGAATATGAAGACTCTGCCGCGGTCAGACTCTAAAATGGTTTCATACGTTTTAGGTTCATAAATTAGGCGATCCCCTTTGGCATAGGAACGCTCCACCTCGGAATTTAAGACATGGGATAAATAAACATCTCCTTCTAAAATCACTTTATCAAGCTCTTTATTGAGGTAAACAAGCGTCAATTTGTCGCCAAAGGCTTCGCCCAAATCATCAAGCATATGGACAGGCTTTCCGGGAATCGATTCAAAGACAATACGCCTGTTTTTTAGATCAGCTTTAACCCCTTTTGAGGCAATGAGAGTAAAACTCTTCTCCCCATCCGCTCTGATGAAAGTAGATTCGTTTTCAATTTCGGCTGAATCCCACTCTTTATATTTATCTCGGTGGATCATGACCGGTCCATCGGTCGTAAGCGTCCCTTTACTTTCAAGACGTATCTTTACGTTGCCTGTCAAAGTTAGCGTTTCATTTTGCCAAAGCAGTTCATCCGCTTCGACATCAAGCTCGCCCTTCTTTAAAGACCCTTTGGGATTTTCAACGATCGCGCTTTCATTTTTTGTGGTAGCTTTGATCGAATCGCCATGCAGTTCATGCTCATTTCCAAGAACGAGATAGGCGTCAGGCTTTAAAACCACTTCGTAATCATTGCCTTCAATCCTTTTAAGGAATAGCTCAGGGCCTCTTGCTAAGGTTTGATCCCACGAGACTTCTACAAGCCCTTTTGCGACCGCTTCCAGGATATGATCCTTCTCATATTTTACAACCGCCTCTTTCGATTTGATTGAAAGTTCTTTCTCATGGACCGTTTGATATAATTCCACTTTTGAGGAGGAAGAAAACTTGCCCTCTTCTTTGATGCAATCGATAAAGGCTTCAGTACATCTCAATTGTGTTATATTGCGCTGAATAAATACTTGGCCTCTAAGAAACAGCTTTGAAAAGGGCCCTTTTGTTTTAGCAGGATCGAGAATAATGTCTGCAAAGTCAGACGAAATTTTGCCGATAGTATGATTTAAAGCAATATTGCCCTCAAGGTGGGCAACTTTACCGTCGAAATGAAAATGGTCCGCTTTTAAATCGGATTTAGCGGCATTCAACCAAAGCGGGAGCAGGAATAAAAAGATCATGGATCAAGTTCCGCCGTAATATTCGATGCTTTAAAATCTAAGCCGTCCGCCTTGATTTTGAAATCGACCTGTCTCGCAAATCCTTTCATAATAGGCTTTATGCCTTCAAACGTGTCAGGAAGTTCAACGCCCGGAATCTTATAACGGACGAGTTTTACTTGATCGGCTTTAAAGCTATCGGTGCGATAAAAGTAAGTAGCGAAATCGGCTTCCATAACTTCAATTAATTGCCAATTCTCTTCAGGAGATACTTTTTCCTGGATAATGCAGACGAGGTTATTCATCTTTTCAGAAACATTTGAACGCATTTCTTTTCGCTCAACTGTGAGCTCCGCCGCTTCGCTTTCTAAACGGATGTGATGAGGAACCCCTTCCTTCATGACCCAAAGCTCTTTTAAAACGCCTTTTTTAAGCTGCTTGCCGCGCTCTTCGCCGGAAATAGGCTGAGCATGCGAATGAAGCTTTCGAAAATGGACGAGATCTTCTTCTCCCACATTTAAAAAGTAAAGAACCCCTACTGCAATGACTGCCACCCAAAGTCCGAGAAATACGTAAGAGGTTCTTCTAAACATTACACACCTTGTACAATGTTATAGATGCTTTTTAATTCTGACAGAAGCTCAGGAAGCTGTTTAATATTCAATACGGTCGCGCTATCGCTCTTGGCTTTTTCAGGATCGTTATGGGCTTCCATAAATAACATATCGGCGCCTGCCGCGACCGCGGCTCTTGCGAGGTAGGGAATCATATCCCTTTGACCGCCGGTTGTCTCTCCTTGTCCGCCAGGAAGCTGAGCCGAATGGGTCGCGTCAAAGCAGACAGGATAGCCAAGCGCGCGCATAAGAGGAATCGAGCGAGGATCAAATACGAGGTTGTTGTATCCGAACGACGTGCCCCTTTCTATCAAGATGATGTTGTTATTTCCCGCTGCCTCAATCTTTTTAACGACATTCTTCATATCCCAAGGCGCTAAAAATTGCCCTTTCTTAACGCTGACAGGTTTTCCTGTCACTGCCGCGGCGTGAACTAAATCCGTTTGCCTGCATAAGAACGCAGGAATCTGTAAAAGGTCTAACACTTTAGCGGCAACGCCCGTCTCTTCAGGCAGATGAACGTCCGATGTGACCGGAAGACCGAATTTTTCTTTCACTTGAGAAAGGATTTCAAGGCCGTCTTTTATACCCGGACCTCTGAATGAGCTGAAAGAGGAGCGATTCGCTTTGTCGTAGCTTGCTTTGAAGATAAAATTAATGCCCAATTTTTCGTAGATCGGTTTTAACGCGTCGGCCATTTCAAAGGCGTGCGCTTTTGATTCAATGACGCAAGGACCGCAAATAACCGTTAACGGTTTTTTCGGGCCGATCTTAAATTTGGCGACTTCTACGAACTTCATTAATTAATTCTCCAATTTGGTACTTTCCAACCCCTTCTGTCAAATCTAAAAGAGGCAATAAAACAAATTCCCTTTCATGAAAGCGAGGATGGGGAACAACGAGGCCCTCGATTTCAAACGTTTCTTCTCCGTAAAAGATCAGATCAAGATCGATCGGACGAGGCATGTTCTTTTCTTTCGGAACTTTGCCAAGCTTCTTTTCAAGCGCTTCCATCTTACGAAACAATTCTATTGGCAAAAGTTCTGTCCAAAACCTCACGCAACCATTTAAATAATCTGACTGCTCGATATCGGATACCGCTTTTGTCACATAAAATGAGGAGCTTTCAAAATTTTTTCCCCACCCTTTCATCTCATCGATCGCTTGATCAAACAGCTGCCGCGTGTGAGGAAAATTTCCACCTAAAGCTATGTAAACCAACATTTTAACCTACTAACGGGTAAAACTCCAGCTTAACGAGCGATCCTTATCGTAGGGCATATACCCATGAAAGGGCCGAGGGTCTTCATCAAAGACTAAAGGCAAGAAATGGCGGTCTCCTTCCCACATAGGAAGTGTAGGAATTTTTTCAATTTCCACCCAGTCCAAATGCCCTTCGTTATTCGATTTGAACGGCTCTCCCTTAAACTCGTCGATCAAAAAGATAAACCCAAGCCAATCTTCCCCTTTTGGACCGAAATTGGTCCAGTTAATAGTCCCGCGTAAAGTCATTTTTTCACAAACGAGGCCTGTTTCTTCAAATATTTCCCGTTTCATTCCTGAAAAAACATCTTCATCCCTTTCTAGCTTACCTCCAAGGCCATTATATTTACCGTAATGGGAGTCATCCGGCCTTAAAATCCTGTGGACCATTAAAACTTTTCTTTTATCAGGACTTAGGACATAGCCCAGCGTTCCTACAATCGGAGTATATTTCGCCACTTATTTCCTCACTTAAAATCGAAAAGGATAACTTAAGTTATTGAATTTTACGAGAGCGTTCAGCATAATCATGCCCATCTCTTTCACGGACTGATAGCTCAGTGGATAGAGCACCCGCCTTCTAAGCGGGTGGTCGCAGGTTCGAATCCTGCTCAGTCCGATTTCTTTTTTTAATTTTTTACCACAGAGCAAACAGAGAAAACTGCTCCACAGAGCACACAGAGAAATCCCTCTTTCAATAATTATTTTTTTACCGATTTATTTTAGAAAAGATTTGAGGATAAGTAGCCTCTCTAGTGTGAAGCTATCTCTCTTGATCTCTGTGGTAAAAAAGCATTAAAGATAAGTCACTTACACTCGAATTGCGCTGAATAGGGAAAAAGAGCGATTATCGATATATGGATGGAGAGACTCTTGAGCCCTTTTTAACCCCGGAATTCAAGGCGCTGCCCGAAAGAAAAAAGTTTCGAGCCATCAACGAGTTTTTGCTCGAGCATATCAAACGAAGTCCTACTCCCTCCTTTCTTTTACCTTGGTTTATAAATAGCGTCACAGCAATTAATGATCTTAAAATCTTAAACGAACATTTCCACATAAACGATTTTGAATTCTGGCTTATCCATTTTTCAAATCTCGATTTTGAAGAAGTACGCCTAATCAGAGGCAAAATTACTGGTAAATACCTGCCTCGGGATGTTTATCAAACTTTATTTCCTGTTGGAGGTAAAATTTTTGAAGGGAGCCATTTTGTCTTGGCCCATCTATCGCCTGATGTCGATACAACTGTAGCTTCTTATCTATGTTGGCTTGAAGCTTTTAGCGCGCCTGTATCGAATAGATTGCAAATATGGAATGTTCCGAATGGCGAGCCTTCATCTCCCGTCATGAATATCATGAAAGAGAATCTAGGCGAGGAAATTTTTGATATCGCCATGCAAAAAAAAACGATCCTTAGCTTAACTGCTGAAGATCTTTTAACAACGGAAGGATTTATCAAGAGCGAAGGAAATGTTTCCATTTCCAGCCTTGATCACGGCTTATCCGAAAAAGCGATTGTGCTAGTTGATAAGGAAGGCCAGTACCTTGGCGACTGGAGAGCGTCAGATGTTGAGGTCGTAAGGCAAATCATTGTTCTTTTTAAGGGAGCTTTAAAGAATTTAGAAAACAATTTCTTAATTGGCCTGACACGCCTTTTAGCTAACCCAAAATTTGAGAAAAAAGACATTGAAAGATACTTAAAAGACACGTTTGATAAAACCTTTGAAAGCGACGAGTTGTCCGATCAAGAATCAAAATGGCTTGACAATACCCTAAAACGTGTAGCGGATTCGGAAAAAGGTATCAAAACCTCTTTTCAGGAACTTTTCGAAAAGGTTGATGATTTAAGCTTAAAAAATTTAAAAGAGATCACTTCAAATACGCTGCATGATTTTTTAAGCCATCTTGAGTCACTTGACAGGCCTGAACTATTCAAAGGGATTGAGAAATTGATCTCAATATTGAATAAAGGGATTTATGAAGCCAGGGAATGGATTGAAAAGCTGCAAGTTGCCATTCAGATTAAACTGAAAGTTCTGGGAGCAAGTCCTCACACACTCACACTGGATAGCGATGTTGATGAGATAAAGCTCAAAATGAAACATTATGACTATCTCACTGTTACAGTAAGGGGCGATAAAGGCTATTTCCCTATCGGAATTGTAAAGGCAAGGGAACTTCAAAAAACCACCTTGGGCACGGTCTCATTCTGCGACTTTAGCAATTTTGAAGAGGTAAACCTTCCCTCTTACTTATCCGTCATAAGCATTATCGACCATCATAAAAGCGACTTTAAAACATCTCAACCCTCGCTTGCTTTAATTGCTGACACCCAATCTTGCAACATACTCCTTGCAGAAAGCCTTTTTAAAATAAACGATCCCTATTCCCATTTTGGCCTTTCGATCGAAAAAATCGATGCCCAGCTAAACAGCTTAAAACCCGATGATAATACCTCTCTTTACAAAATTGATAAGTTATTAAGGGCTAAAAGAGCTTTAAATCAAACGGGTGGCTATTTTATTCACCCTGCCCGTGAAAGGCTCGATTATCTTTTGGCGCTTTATGCCATATTAGACGATACCGACCTCTTAACCAAAGTGACGACTCGGGATATCGGAACGGTAAAAGAACTGATGAATCGCCTTGCCGCGTTTGAGCATAAAGAAGTGGTCGATCTCATTTCCTTTGATTCGCTTGCAAAAGACACTGAATATCCACACCATGCGGCGGCCCTGATTCTGCAGCTTCCTGAAATGTATAAAATTTATCAGAGAACTTTAAGCCTAATGGAGCTTGAAGTAGAGAACGAGCTGACTAAAATGGAGCAAGGAGTCAGCGAAGTCATCTTTAATGATACCAAAGAGCAAAATGGGGTTGCCGCAATCACGCAAATCAAACTCTTTTCAGAAAATTTCAATCATTTTGATCGTGCCGAAACAAAATTACGAGAAAAATGGGTTGAAAAATGCCGTAAGAAATATGAGGAAAATAAGCAGATCGATCTTTTCATCATGATGATATCCACAATTCCTTCCGCGGAAGAATTAGGGGGCTGCCTTGTTGAAAGGGTGCACCGCGATGCCTTGTGGTTTTGGATTCCCGAAAAAGGCGAAGCTCATCTCTCTTCATTTTTGACAGGATTTCAAACGGCAGTGAAGCCGATCGATTTTGAATTGATAACTATTAATGATGAAGGAGAGCTAGCTCAGCTTTTCAATCAAAACTTTAAGCCGGTTGAAAAAGTCCATAACCGTACAGAAAATATTCCTGGAAAGCTAGCTATGCTTCAATTCAAACCGGGACTTATCAATTCACGCAAAGCGCTGATCAGCCCCTATTTGCCTCGAATTATTCGCTAACGCGCGAACCGTTCTCTTCAAGAATTTCGAGATTAACCCGAATTCCATTGCGGCTTGCGACCGACATAAGAAGAGTTCTAATTGCGTTAATCGTTTTTCCCTTTTTCCCGATAATTTTGCCGATATCAGATTTTTCCACTGACAGCTCAATAATCAAAGTTTGAGTTCCACCAATCTCGTTGATGACCACTTTATCCGGGTGATCAACTAGATTCTTAACAATATAAGCCACGAACTCTTTCATTTTTCGATCCTCTTTCAGTATAGGCGATGGGCGCGTTCGACCATGCCAAATCTACATCATTTGTAAGATGTCTATTTTTCAATCTACCCATCAACCGATTATTTGACTAGATTTAAAATGCGAGGCATCTCTCAAAATTTGTCAAGATTCAAATTCAATCATTAACGTAACAGGACCCTCATTTACAAGCGAAACGTGCATCATAGCGCCGAATTCACCTGTCTCAACTAAGATGTGTCTCTTTAGTTTTTCTATAAAATCATTATATAAAGGAATTGCAAGTTCAGGTTTTGCGCTTTTAAGAAAATCAGGCCGCCTGCCGCCGCTTACATTTCCATACAAAGTAAATTGACTGACAACAAGGAGAGACCCCCCCACTTCTTTTACACTTAAATTCATTTTTCCGGCGTCATCCGCAAAAACCCTAAGATTCAGGATTTTATCGACCATTTTGTCATTTAATAAAGGGGTATCCGTATGGGTGTAGCCCACCAGCACCGTAAAACCCTGTCCAATTTTACCGATTACTTTATCGTCAACTGTGACCTGGGAGGAAGAAACTCTTTGTATTAACGCGCGCATGATTTTTAAATTTTACCTAAAAACATAGAATTTCCCATATTTTTTTAACAGGATCACGGCCATGCAACCAAAGGTTGCATGGCCGTGATCCTGGAATAAAATCATTGAATTACGAAATCTGACGGAATCGGCGCGGTCAAATCAACGATTTTGCCCGTAAAGGGATGCGTGAAAGTCAGACGATACGCATGCAAAAGGGGACGAGTTAATTTGTACTTTTGGTTCACTTTATCTGCGCCGTAGATCGGATCGCCGAGAACCGGCGCTTTTAAATGCTTCAAATGGACTCTAATTTGATGCGTACGGCCCGTTTCAATCACGCATTTTACGTACGCAAATTCCCCTTCCTTATGCAACACTTCGATATCGGTCACGGCCCTTTTACCATTTTCTAAAACTACCGCCATCTCTTGCCGGTTCTTAGGATTGCGTCCGATCAATGTTTCTATCTTTCCAACAGGCGGCGCGCCAAACGTATTGGCCCGGTACTCTTTATAAATCGATCGTGTAGAAAACAGCTCCATTAGCCTCTTCTGAGCCTCGGCTGTCTTTGCGCCAATCAAAAGTCCTGACGTATCTTTATCGAGCCTGTGAACGATCCCTGGCCTTAATGAGCCATCTTTCTCTACATGGCAGTGATACAAGAGCGCGTTCACAAAGGTGCCGCTCCAATTTCCAACGGCAGGATGGACAACCATGCCGACAGGTTTATTGACTACGACCATATATTCATCTTCATAAACGACATCGAGAGGAATATTTTCCGGCGTTAAATCGGTTGGCTCTTCCATCCGAAAGAAAATTTCAACCTGATCCCCTTCTTCCCCGGTATGACGTTTCTTGGCTTTTTTGCCATTAAGCAAAACAAGTCCGTCTTCAATTAGATTGGCAAAATAGGTGCGGGAAAAGTGCGGGCTGAATTTATCGGCAAGCAACTTATCAAGACGGATGTTTGTTTCTTGTTGGGATATGAAAAAGTCTTCAGATGGATTCAAAATAAATGTTCAGCTTTATAGGATTTAAAGCTTTAGTATACTCGGGCGAGATCTTTTTTAGAAGACTTTCTAAAAAGGCAATTTTTAATTTTAAAGTCTCTAGGTCTAAAGGATATTCTAACCAAATCCCGACATTATTCTTATGTTGGGAAAAAAGATTTCTTTTTAAATAAAGATCCATCAAATCGCGTGGTATTTTAGTAGATTCAGCAGAAAGAAATAGTTTAGCCGACATTATTTCGAGCTTCGCGATTCATATCTTTGATTCGTTCTTGGGAAGCTTTCATCTCATTGCAGATTTTCATCGCAATGCCTTCCATCATCTTTTGATACACTTCCGGCGCTTTGTTCTTCAAGTCTGACATGCTATTGACTTGAGTAAATGAATCGGCTTTGCCGCTTGGCGCTTGACTTTGCGTTGATGCTGTTTCCGTCTTGGACGCAGATTGAGTCTCAACGGTAGAACTGCTTTGCGTATTATCGCTCATTCAACACTCCTTAATAATTATTATAGCATATCCCGTTTAATATGGTTATCGAACTAATTTTTATAACGAGATCTCTCCAAAATAGGTTCTTAATGATAAATTAACATGATCTCTAAAGCTTTGCTTTAAGAGATCTAAGGTCGCTTCGCATCCATTTCCACCATTAATCGGACCCTACATCTCACTAAGCCTAGCTTAAGTGAGATCATGTAAAATATTACGTTTAATATGCTTTCAATTTAGAAAGGACTTTATCATAGGAGAACCCTTTACGGATTAGGTATGAGATCAATTTAGGACGGTTTTCTTCATCGATCTCAACGCCTTTCGTCTTTTTCAAGATCGCAAGATCAAGGGCCTCTTCATCATCGCCATCTATTTTTGTAGAAATACCTTTTTGATAAAGCTTGTAATTAGACGCTTTACGTGAACGCCCTTTACGAGCTTCCGATCTTTCATAAGCTTTCAGCCATTCTTCATCATTTAGGTAGCCCAAACGCTTGAATTCCGAAATTAAAGACTCTACCTCAAAAAAACCTTTTCTTTTGAGGTAGGATTCAAGTTCCTTAGAATGGCATGAACGACGCGATATATAGGCAATCGCCGTTTCCCTTAAACTACGTGGCAAGAGGCGTTACCTTCTTCACTTGATTATTGGAAATGCGAACGCCTCGCGCCTGAACCCCTTTTATAAGCAGGTCTTTCATAGGATAAATAATCTGGCCTACTTTCTGCTTTAGCTTAGGAACGAATTTCAATTCAACGACCGGCTCCGCATCCGTTGTCAGATATTCAAGGCTCGAATCCTCTTCAATGTAGTTATACATTTTGTCGAGTATGAATTTATCCACGACAAACCTTTTCGCGTAGCATTGGTTAGTTTCGTTTTGCTTATAGACCACGTTAATCACCGTTTTCTTATCAGCAACACCTACATAAACCACTTTTCTGCCATCTTGGTTGACGTACTGCTTTTCAGGGATATTGATCACCTGATAGGAGCCGTCTTTATACATGACGAGCAGTTTATCGAAGTTGGTGCATTCGATCATGACAGGCCCTTGAACTTTCGTTCCGATGAAGCCTCCTTGCGGATCAAAGCCCAACTTAACTTGCTTTGTGGCAATCGCGCGCTTATCAATCTCTTCAATCTCTTTTACGACTGTTTTGCGCTTATATTGCTTTCCGTACTTTTGAATAAGCTTGTTTATGTAATTGATCGTGTATTTTTTAACGGACTTCAGGTGTTTTTCGACTTCTGCAAGCTGATCCTCTAAACCGACAATCTCATCCTGATTCTTTTCAATATCGAAACGTGAGATACGGCGGATAGGAATTTGCAAAAGCTTTTCCCTATCATCATGCGTAGGTATACGAATCAATTTCTTGTGGAAAGGCTCTAAGGATTCTTCAATGGCCTTATGAATGCCTTCCATCGTTTTGACCGTCTCAATCTTTTTATAAAGACGGTTTTCAATAAATATTTGCTCAAGCGTTTTATAGAAGATTTTTTCCAAAATCCGATCGCGTTCAATTTCAAGCTCGCGCTTATGGTATTGAACAAGCATATCTGCATGAAGCTCTAGAATTTGGTGAACATCTGTTTCCCAAGGCCTGTTGTCACGAATGACAATGATTTGAGAATTAAGAGCCACTTCGCATTCAGTAAATGCGTAAAGTCCATTGATGAGTTCTTCCGCATACTGGCCTCGAGGCAATTTAATCTCGATTTCTACATGGCTTGCCGTGTAGTCGTTAATCGCCTCGATTTTGATTTTACCTCTTTTCGCAGCTTCATCAATCGATTTAATCAAACTTTCTGTCGTTGTTCCGTAGCAAATTTCACGGATAACCAAGGTTTTTGGATCTACGATATCGATCTTTGCGCGCAGCTTAACTTTACCCTTTCCTCTTTCATAGCCGGACGCATCTAAAATGCCTCCGGTTGGAAAATCGGGAATGAGCTTATATCTTTCTCCCTGAAGGTAGGCAATCTCCGCTTCAAGAAGTTCTTTAAAGTTGTGAGGCAAGATATGGGTTGCCATACCCACTGCGATGCCGTCTGCCCCTTGCATAAGAAGTAAGGGAATTTTGGCGGGAAGTACAACCGGCTCTTGATTTCTTCCATCATAGGAAGGCACCGTTTCTGTTAAATCAGGATTAAACATCGTCTCGCGAGCAAGCTCTGATAGACGCGTTTCGATGTAACGGGCCGCGGCCGATGGATCGCCCGTAAAGATGTTACCGAAATTTCCTTGCTGGTCGAGCAGATAGCCTTTATTAGAAAGATTGACGAGCGCTTCATAAATAGGCGCATCGCCATGTGGGTGAAATTGCATGGTTTGACCCACAACGTTTGCAACCTTGTGAAGCTTTTCATCATGCATTTTATAAAGGGTATGTAAAATACGCCTTTGAACCGGTTTAAGCCCGTCAAAAACATTAGGGATCGCTCGATCCAAAATGACATAGGAGGCATACTGAAGGAAGTAATCCTTCATTTGGTGTTTTAAATCATCCATTTGGGAACCCCACCAATTCTTTTAAAGCCTCTTCTTCAGAAACCAGATTTTCCATAATAAAGTTCTTTCTCTCAGGGGTGTTCTTACCCATATAAAACTCTAAGGTACTCTTAATTTCAGAGAACATGCCGATAGAAACGGGTCTTAAACGGATGTCTTTTGAAATAAAATTCTTAAATTCGTGCGCAGATATTTCACCAAGTCCTTTGAAGCGGGTAATTTCAACCCCCTTTTTAAGCTCTTTAATGGCTCTATCCCGTTCTTCTTCACTATAGCAATAAATAGTCTTCTCTTTATTACGCACTTTAAAGAGCGGAGTTTCAAGAATATGAAGGTGCCCATTCAAAACAAGCCCTTCAAAATAGGTTAAGAAGAAAGTAATGAGCAGATTGCGGATATGCATTCCATCAACATCGGCATCGGTTGCAAGAATTACTTTGTTATAACGAAGCGAGGCCACATCATCTTCAATGTTTAATGCACTCATCAAATTAAACATTTCTTCGTTCTTATAAAGCTGATCAATTTTCATTCCATGAACGTTTAATGGCTTCCCTCTTAAAGAGAACACCGCTTGAGTCAAAGGATCGCGCGACGCGACGATCGACGCCGAAGCCGACTCTCCCTCGGTCATAAAGATCATGCTTCTTTCGCCTTCTTTGGTGCCGTCTGAAAGATGGTATTTGCAATCTCTAAGTTTTGGAATTTTGAACGAGATTTTCTTTTGCTTCTCTTTCGCTTCTTTTTTTACCGCGGCAAGTTCTTTTCTCAACTTTTCATTAAAGGCGATCCGTTCGATGATTTTATTTGCGACTTCCGGATTCTTATAAAGGAGGTTTTGTACTGCCTCTTTTGTCTCCTGGACAATCGGACCTCTAATTTCAGTATTGGAGAGTTTGTTCTTAGTCTGCGATTCAAACATCGGCTCTTTTACTTTAACAAGAATCGTACCTACCATCCCTTCGCGGACATCGACGCCCTGGAAGTTCTTTTTCGCAAACTCGTTTACCCCTTTTAAAATGCCTTCTCTAAAAGCGGATAGGTGCGTGCCGCCGTCTTGGGTATACTGTCCATTGACAAATGAGAAGTAACTTTCTCCGTAGCTTGTAGTGTGAAGAAAAGCAAATTCCAAAGTTTTACCCCGGTAATGAAGGGGCTCATAGAGCCTGTCATCGCTTACTTCTTCGTTCAATAAATCAAGAAGCCCATTATCCGATTTTATCTCTTCGCCATTATAAACAAGCGTAAGTCCGGTGTTCAAATAGGCGTAATGCTTAAGACGTTTGATGATATATTCGTTTAAAAATTTATACTTCTTGAAAATCTCGGGATCAGGTCTGAACTCTACGTAAGTTCCATTCTCTTCTTTCGATTTTCCTTTTTTTTGGCCTTTCAAAACGCCTTTTTCAAAATCGGCTTCTAAAAATTCGCCGTCTCTAATGCTACGTACTTTGAACTGCTCAGAAAGGGCATTTACCGCTTTTGTACCAACACCGTTTAAACCTACTGAAAATTGAAAAACGTCGTCATTATATTTTGCACCGGTATTGATTTGGCTAACGCAATCAATAACTTTACCGAGAGGTATTCCTCGGCCATAATCTCGAACTGAAACTATAGATTTTTCCGGATCAAGATCGATGATAATCTTTTTTCCATGTTTCATAATGAACTCGTCGACACTATTGTCGATTACTTCTTTCATCATGATATAAATCCCGTCATCGGGGTTTGATCCGTCGCCTAGCCTTCCAATATACATCCCAGACCTGAGACGAATGTGTGAAAGTGCGTCGAGGGTTTTTACTGTGCTTTCGTCATATTGCTTTGCCATAATCTGTGTATATTATCATTTGTTAGAATTTAAATTAATGTGGTAGGTTGACTTCATGACTGATCTCTTTAAGGATAAAACGGTCGCGATCACCGGCGGCACAGGAAGTTTTGGCCGGGCGTTTGCCCGCCGCTTGCTGAAAGAAGATAAGTGTAAGAAAGTCATCATCTTATCGCGCGATGAATGGAAGCAATGGGAGATGAAACATTCGGATCCTATCTTCTCTTCCTCAAAAATCCGATTTTTTTTAGGCGATGTCCGGGATAAGGATCGTCTTATCCGGGCCTTTAATGAGGTGAACTATGTTGTCCATGCCGCCGCATTAAAACAAGTGCCGGCTGCCGAGTATAACCCGACCGAATTTGTTAAAACCAATATTAATGGGGCGATGAATGTTATCGACGCCGCGATTGATTGCAATGTAGATAAGGTTATCGCTCTTTCAACAGATAAAGCGGTCAATCCGGTATACCTCTATGGAGCTACGAAGCTCTGCTCGGATAAACTATTTATAGCGGCAGGCTCATATGTAGGAGTCCGAGGCAAACCCACTTTTACTGTGGTACGCTATGGAAATGTCGCAGGCAGCCGCGGCTCAATCATCCCATTTTGGTCCGATCTTCTTAAAAGGGGCAGCAAGCATCTACCCGTTACCGATATGAGAATGACCCGGTTTTGGATCACCCTTGATCAATCGGTAGACCTTGTCATTAAGGCACTTGAGCAGGGAAGAGGGGCTGAAGTTTTTGTTCCCAAAATACCCAGTTTTAAAATTACCGATCTTCTCGAATCCATGGCGCCCGGCATGAAACCGGAAATAATTGGTATAAGAGAAGGAGAAAAGATTCACGAGCTGATGATCCCGGTGGATGACGCTCGTCATACTCTAGAATTTGATGAACATTTCATCATTTTACCAGAATTTATAGTACATAACCCAAAACACCTAACCCAATTCCTTAACGGCCGTACAGGCAACCCGCTTCCAGATGGATTTGCCTATACTTCCGGAGAAAACAAGGAATGGCTGACGCAAAACGAACTTACAGAATTGATTAAGCCTTATGTGGATTAGGGAAAATGCAAGTTGGAATAATTGGAATTAATCATCGCTTAGCCGATTTAAAGCTGCGCGAACTGCTCGCAAAAGCCTGCGAAAGGCGCTTTAAGACCGTTATTTATCCAAATCACACCTCCCTTCTTCTTTCTACTTGCAACCGTACCGAAATATATTTTTCATCCGCCGACTTGGCAGATACCCACTCGAACATCCTCGATGTGCTGCGCCAGGAGGTGTTAGAGCCTTTTGATACCCAGCTTTACTCGTTTTTCGGTCTCGACTGTTTTACGCATTTAAGCAAAGTTACCGCGGGCCTTGATTCGGCATGTGTCGCTGAAACAGAAATCCAGGGACAAGTTAAAAATGCATACGAATGGGGACGCTTTAATCAAAAACTGCCCTCCGATCTCCATTACCTTTTTCAGAAGTCGCTCGCTATTGGCAAACACGTACGCTCTTCGCTCCATATTCCATCAGGATTGCCGACCTTTGAAGATGCCCTTTACGAAATGGCCCTTCAACATCTTCCTCAAATCCATTCTGCGCGCGTTCTTTTTGTTGGAGCCTCAGCCATAAATAAAAACCTTATCAACTTTTTTAAATCCAAAAATCATAATCTCTCGCTTTACAGCAAATCGAAACAAAACCTCAGCATTCCTCTCATTCAAAATCTTTCAGAGTGGGAGTCGTTTGATGCCATTATTTTTGGCTCAAAAAGCACCGACTATCTCATTAAAGAGGCTCCCTCATCGCATAAATTGGTTTTTGACTTGAGCGTTCCGCGCAATGTTGATCCTTCCCTATCCTCTCTCACTCTCTATAATATTGATGATGTGCAGCGCCACCTCATCTCTTCGCGCCAAACGCTCGAACATCTCCTCGAAGAGGGGCAGTCGATCATCCACACTCTCAGTAAGCGCCATTTCGAATTATATCAAAACAAAATCGAGTATAAGTTGAAAATCGCCGCCATGATAGCCTGATTCGAAGGCAGAAGGCAGAAGGATGAAGGCAGAATAGCAACAAATTTTACCGATTATAGCGAATATAAAGGCTATCTTAGGCAGAACGTGCGCCTTGCGGCGCTTTTAATTACAAGCGCACATTAATGCGCGCCCTATCTGTCGCTATTCCGCCTTCCGCCTTCCGCCTTCATCCTTCTGCCTTCTGCCTTCAATTTGTTCCGTATTCGTGGAGTTTGTTGCGTAAGGTGCGGATAGATATGCCAAGCGCGGCAGCAGTCTTGGTGCGGTTCATGTTGTGAGCTTCAAGCGTCTCGATAATAAGCTGCTTTTCAAGCTCCTGAAGCGTCACGCCAATAGGTACAGTAATAACTTTTCCACCAGAGGAAGGTCGTGGAAGGGAAAGCCGTTCGGAGTTCAAATAAAGATGCTCGGGGCGAATTTCGGAATTTGGTTCTATGACAACCGCTCGCTCGATAATATTTGAAAGTTCGCGTACATTTCCCGGCCAATCATAATTTAAAAGCTTCTGACGAGCATCTGCCGTAAATGATTTTTTTTCTGTATGATTTTCCTGGCATGCTTTTTTAAGAAAATGTTCTGCAAGAGGAATAATGTCTTCCTTCCGTTCGCGTAAAGGCGGAAGATGGATAGGCACTACATTTAAACGATAATAAAGGTCTTCTCGAAGCTGCTTTTCGTGAATAGCCTGTTTAATTTCACGGTTTGTAGTAGAAATAATACGGACATCGACTTTTATAGGCTTAACCCCACCGATACGCTCAAACTCCTGCTCTTGTATAGCTCTGAGAAGCTTTGGCTGAAGCATAATAGGCACTTCGGTAATTTCATCTAAGAGAAGCGTTCCTCGATTGGCAAGCTCGAATCTGCCGAGCTTGCGTCCAATTGCGCCAGTGAAAGAGCCTTTCTCATGCCCAAAAAATTCAGACTCGATAAGAGTATCGGGAATGGCTGCGCAATTTACTTTAATAAAAGGACGATTGTCCCGTAAGGAATTATAATGAATGGCATGGGCAACCACCTCTTTACCTGTACCCGATTCACCATGAATAAGAACGTTCGCATTCGATTTTGCAATCTGCTGAACTTCTTTTAAGATTTTTTTCATGGCAGGACTTTCAGCAATCATGGAATGAGCCGAGATCCCTTGCACATCCTGCCTAAGATACGCGTTTTCATTGACGAGCGATTGATGCTCGTTCGCTTTGTCGATAACAGCTTCTATCGTATCGGGAGAAAAAGGTTTAATGAGATAGTTGAAGGCCCCAAGACGCATCGCTTCAACAGCATTTTCAATACTACCGAAAGCGGTAATGACGATTGTAAGGGTCGACGGCGAAAGCTCGCGCACTTTTTTTAAGATATCGATACCGGTCAAATCCGGCATGCGCATATCGGTAATTACAAGATCGTAGACATTTTCTTTGAGGAGTTGAACGGCCTTCATTCCATTTTCCACTGTGGTCACATCAAGATTTTTTCGGCGCAGGGTCTCTCCAAGGAAATTTCTGACAAGGGCCTCATCATCTACAATCAATATCTTTTCTATCGCCATTAGTGTCCTTGAATGGGGAAGGTTATGGTGAATGTCGTTCCACGTTCTAACTCCGATTGCAAGCTGATGTTTCCACCGTGAGCTTGCACCACTTTATGCACCTCTGCAAGACCAAAGCCGTTACCGTTGGCTTTAGTCGTAAAAAAGGGCGAAAAGACTTTTTCAAAATTTTCAGCAGGAATTCCGATTCCGGTATCATTTATTTTGATTTCACATTTTGCAGAATCGGTTTTTACATCGATTTGTATTGTTCCTCCGTTCGGCATCGCTTGGCAGCTATTGACAAGCAGGTTTAAAAGCGCGCCGCGCATAAGGGCGTAATCAAGGTGAACGATATTTTTGCCTTCTGCAATATGCGTAATGAATCGGGGCTGAGGCTGTATATTGCTATCGACTTTAATAAAATTCTGCACTTCCTTAATGAGATCCGCGATATCTACCGGCTGAAGATTTGGGGTAGAAGGACGCGAGTAATTCAATACCTGGGTGACTAAACGGTTTAAATTATCGGTTCCTTCGATAATGTATTCGGCCATTTTGGCCTGCTCAGGATTATTTTCAAGGTCGCGCTTTAAAAGGGACGCAAAACCTTTAATCCCACCAAGAGGATTTCTAATTTCATGCGCCACTTGCGCCGCCATTTCGCCGAGCTCTTTCATCCGGTCGTTACGATTCGCAACAACTTCAAGAACTTTCAAACGGGTGACATCGCGCATTAAAATGATTAATCCTTCCCCTTCGTTCGTTTTGCTTCCTTTTAAAAGAAAACTTGCTTCGACCTCATAGAAACGCTCATTCTCTTTCCCTAAACGAATGCGGCTGAAAGGGGGAGCGGTTTTTGTAATTAAAGCTTGCTTAACCGAAAAGCCAAACATTTCATCTTTAAAAAGCGTATCGTACTTCTTGCCGATTACATCCGATTTGCTTAAGCCAAGCATCGTTTCAAACGCGTCGTTAAAAGTTGTGATGATGCCGTTAAAGCCGACGAACATCAACCCTTGCGAAATATGGCTTAAGATGTTTTCTAAATAGTGAGTAATTCGGTTTAATTCAAACACCTTGCTTTCAAGTTCTTTATTCGTGTTATCGAGCGCAAGATTTACAGATTTGAACTCTTCCTGAAGGCTGCTATAAGCCTGTTCTAAACGAGAGGTTTCCTGGCAAAATAATTCAAATGCGGCAAGAAGGGCATCAATCCGCTCTTCGGGAGACTTGCCGCCTTTCGCCTCTTTTGTCTTCTCTTCTAGGTGATTGAATGTCATAATTAAAATTTAGTTTATATTCCCTTGATTTGCAAGGGGGATGAAGGGGGCAAAGGGGAAGCCCCTTTGCCCCCGAAGGATGAGGGATGAAGGCGGAAGGATGAATAGCAACAAGTTATGATCATTTTGCCGTTACTCCGCCTTCCGCCTTCATCCTTCATCCTTATGCATCTATCCCTTGCGGGAAAACGTATAATTATGAAATAATCCCCTTGTTATTGAAGAGTTTTAGGAGAATCAATGGCTCGTTACACAGGGAACAAGAACAGAGTTGCACGTCGTTTTGGTGCAAACATATTTGGCCGAAGCCGCAATCCCCTTTTGCATAAACCAAATCCCCCAGGACAACACGGGGCCCGTAAAAAGAAAAAATCCGACTACGGTTTAATGTTGGAAGAAAAGCAGAAGTTGAAGGCTATCTACGGAATGCTTAGCGAAAAGCAACTCGTACGTTATTTCAAAGAAGCACAACAAAAAGAAGAAAACACAGCTCAGCTTCTCGCAGAAATGCTTGAATGCCGCCTCGATGTTGTGGTTTACCGCCTTAAATTGGCTCAAACCATCTTCGGTGCTCAACAGCTCGTTTCCCATGGCCACGTCCTTGTTAACGGCAAAAAAGTTGACCGCCGTTCATTCCAAGTACGTCCGGGCATGGAAATTTCGATCAAAGAAAAATCGAAAGATATGCGCGCGATCAAGGAAGCTATCGACAACCCAAACCGTTCGGTACCGGAGTATTTCCAGTCTGAAGGTATGAGTGGAAAATTGATGCAAAGACCTATGGCTGAACAAATGCCATGGCCTCTCGAAATCAACCTCCACGATATTTGCGACTTCCTCGCGCACACAACCTAATTGTTGCTTATTGATTCTCAAATCCCCTACTGTAGCCGTAGGGGATTCTTTTTTTATGTCCGATAGATATTTTCTCGCTCTATTATCCATTCTAATCTTCTTAGGCCCCTTCGCGTCAGATAGCTACTTACCTTCTTTACCTGCCATGGGACACGCTTTCCAGGCTAGCCCTAATCAAATCCAGCTCACGCTAACCTTTTATTTTATTGGCTTTTCCCTTCCCCAACTCCTATATGGACCTGCATCGGATCGCTTCGGAAGAAGAAAAATGCTTATTTTGGGCTACAGCTTGGCTTTGGCAGGCTCCGTACTATGCATACTTTCACCAACTATTCAGTGGCTCTGGTTTGGCCGTTTTGTTCAAGGGCTTGGGGTCGCGGCAAACGGCGCCCTCTTTAGGACCATTTTGCGTGATAAGTTCCACGGGGTACGTTTAGCGGAAATCGGATCCTATCTCGGCATGCTTTTTGCCTTCTTCCCCGCTATCGCTCCCTTTATTGGGGGCATTATTCAGCAAAGCTGGGGCTGGGAAGCCAATTTTTACCTCTTTATAGTCTTAAGCCTCTTTATTTTAGGAGTCGCTGTCTTCCTTTTTCCTGAAACTGCCAAAAAGCTAAATCCAGACGCGCTGAAACCTAAGGTATTTATCTCGAATTATGCGACCCTTTTAAAGAACGCGTCGTTTATGGGGTATGCGCTTGCCACTGGTTGCGCTTTTTCAGGCCTCATCAGCTATTACATGATATCGCCTTACTTCTTCCAGGAAATCTTGGGGCTAACCCCCTTTCAGTATGGCCTAACCTCTTTTATCGTTACCCTCGGCCTTCTCTCAGGACACTACCTAAACACAAAACTTGTTTCCAAACGAGGAATCGAGACCATGATTAAGGCGGGGTTTTGGTTTATGCTGCTTGGCGGCATCGCTCTTCTTATGACCGAATTTTTAATGCCGCTGAACTTAAGCCTAATCCTCTTATCTACACTGCTTTTTCTGATAGGAGCAGGTCTTGTCTTTGGAAATAGTACTGCCGGAGCTTTTCATCCCTTTCCTCATATTGCAGGATCGGCCGGCGCCCTATTTGGCATGCTTCAGGTGCTCGGAACTGCCATCACCTCTTACTTAGTTGCCCTTGCAAGTGAAAATCCTTATATTTTAGGCATAACCTTTACTTTGCTTGCGCTCGTTGCCTTTGCAGGCAATGCATTGCTTATTGAAAAAAGACAATAATCAGAGTAATTTTTCCTCTAATATGCAGCCTCTTACCTATTGGCAAAATTCAGTATCAAGAGAATCCGCCCGATTGTTCAGCCGAGGCTTAACAAAGGATGGTAAGTCAGTTTTTCTTAGATCAGACATATATATTCCGGACGGAATCCTTCAAGCCTTTATCCGCCTGAATAAATATTCTCAAAACGAATTCAGCCAAATCTGCCAGCATCATGCTTTTGCCTTTTCTCTTCTGACGCTTCCTCCGCCGATACTGAGTAAAATCTTAAGTTATGCCAAACTGTATTTTCATCTTCTCCGCCTTACGTGTAAATTTTTTTTGCACCTTAAGCCCTTTGTGAGTCCCTTAAGGTTTATGGATGTTCTTCTTATAAACAAGCATCTAGAAGCGGCTAAATTTGTCAGAGAAAAATATCGTCTTCCTATAAACGGTTGGTCGCATCATGCCGCGGCGTTAGGTGGAAGCATCGAAGTTTTAAAGTGGCTGCAAGAAATAAACTGTCCCTGTAGTGATGATGTTTGCACCAGCGCTGCTATGGCAGGACATCTTGAAGCCATAAAATGGGCGCTACTTCAGAAATATGAATGCGATTACATGCTCGTAACAGAAGAGGCTGCAAGAGGAGGGCATATCAATATTTTAAGATGGCTTCACAAGCACAAAAAGCTTACTAGCATTGCTACCAAAGGAGCCGTCATTGGCGAAAAACTAAATGTTTTAATTTGGCTTAAAAAAAAGAAAATCCCTTTCCACGAATCAGTATGTGTATGGTCAGTCTGGCGTCAAAAAATTGAAATACTGCAATGGCTAGTAGAGAACGGTGCTTACAAGGATGAAGAAGCTTGTTATGCCGCAGCAAAATGCCCATCAATTAAAATACTAAAGTGGTTAATTGATAACGATTTTCCTTACAAAACTAGCAAACTTCTTTTGAGTGCCGAAAATGACAATAATATGAAAAATGTTCAATGGATAAGAGACAATCTAAGTTAAGGAAATAACTCTTTGATCCTCTCTTCTCTATAGCTAAAAATCTGATCTAGACGATTTTTAACATAGCTTGCACCTAATAAAGAGCCATCCGGTCCGCCGGGCAATTTATAATGAACGATATCGGTGTTTTCAACGCCGCCTTCTACTTCTTTAAAATGGTGTTGATGGTGCCAAAATGAATAAGGCCCAAAGCGCTGCTCATCGACAAAAAAAGCTTTATCTTTCACGTGCGTAATTTCAGTCACCCATTCTGTCTTTAAGCCAAGAAAGAGGTTTACATCATAGCAAATGATCATGCCGGCATACATGGATTTAGGTACAAGTTCTTTATCCTTTATCTTGAGACCTAGCCATTCAGGAGTAATTTTAGATAGATTTAAAGGACTTGAAAAAAACGACCACACGTTATCGATATCTGAAGGAATAAAGGTTTTTGTTTCTAATCGATGAATCATTTTTTCACTCTAAAAAATTTTAAATGGATAACTTAATCCATAATCAAAATCTCTTTAGTTGTAATTAAAAAAATACTCATGTTTTAGATTCTTGAAGAACTTGCGGAAGGGTTTGCCTTAACCTTATCCACAAAATCGCGCAGTTAACAACCGCTGCAAGCGAAGTTGCATAAGCGACGCTTTCCGCCCCCCATCCAAATCCAAAAATGGCGATCGCATTAAAAAAGGTATTTGCAATGACGGCGCTAACCGATGCGATAGCGGGTGTTTTATAATCGCCGCGTGCAAAAAAGGCGGGCGCTAAAATGAGAACCCAGGTTTGCGGCAAAAGACCTATCGAATAGCCCCATAAACACGCGACCGTTCCGTCAAGCGACTTCATTCCAAAATCCCCGTAACCAAAGGCTAAATTCACTCCCCAGCCGCCAAAAAGAAAAATGGCGATGGTAATCGGAATCATTAAATAGGCTGAGCGTTTTAACGCCGTAAAGAGAAATGAATAGAACTTCGATAGATTCCCTTCTCTCACCGAACGCGCAAGAGGAGGAAGAAGCGCTCCCGACAAGGCGATTCCAAAAAGGGCGAGGGGCACTTGCTCAATCCGTATTGCGTACCATAGCCACGCCGGTCCTTCAAGATTTGCATAACGGGCAAAAAGCGGATCAAGCCCTGAATTAATTTGCGTCGAAATGATGCCCAAATTCGTTAAAAAGAGGGGCCTCCATAAACGTTTTACTTCAGGAGAGGCTAAATTAATTCGAATATTTTTCCCTTTGAGCAAGCGATAGACTTGCGGCAAAGTCACAAGCCACTGTCCCATGCATCCAAGCGAGATGCCGATCGATAAAATGACCATCGCCTGATCAATCGGATGATGCATCAATGCGAGAGCAAACCCGATCCAGACAAAATTAAACGCAACGGGAGCGATACTTGGAGTAAAAAAACTTCTTTCACATTCAAGAAGACCTGCATTCAGGCCATAAAGGCAAATGAAAAAGAGGCCTGGCATCATGTAGGCAGTCAGCTCGATGATTTCTAAAGCTCCAGGGCTCGTAAATAAATATTTAAGTCCGATGAGACCCGTTATCGTCAAGATGACAAGCGAGAGTAAAATAAGTGAAAGCCAGGCGCTTAAGTCGACAAAAAACTGTAAGCTATTTTTAGAATCAGAGTGCTTAAGTTCCTCATAATGAGGGATAAACGCTGTTTGCATCCCCCCTTCCCCCAAAAGCCTCCGCGGCAGGTTGCTTAAGCGAAACGCCGTAAAAAAAGCAGCAAGCGGAGCGCTTGTGCCAAAGCTGTAGGCCATGCTTAAATCGCGCAAATAGCCGGTTATTCGAGATATCAAGGTGCCGGAAAAAAACTTGGCTGCCGATTTAAAAATGCTACTGTTTGAATCCATATCGATTACCTGTTAGAATATCCATCGTTTTTCAAATCAGCAAGGCCTGTTTTATGCGTCGTGAAGATTTATTGATTGGCGCGCACACCTCGGCAGCAGGTGGCGTACATAATGCTCTCATAGAAGGGCAAAAGATCGGCGCTACCACCATCCAACTTTTTACTAGCAATCAAAAGCAGTGGAAAGGAAGAAACTTCTCTAAAGAAGAGCTCGATAAATGGTTTAAGACCGTAGAAGAGACGGGTCTTAAGGATATTATGAGCCATGACAGCTATCTGATTAACCTTGGCGCCCCAAATTCCGAAATTTTAGAAAAGAGCCGCGCCGCATTTAAGCAAGAGATTGAAAGATGCCAGGCTTTAAAACTATCTTATCTTAATTTCCATCCGGGAAGCGCCGTTAACGAATCCCGCGAACAGTGCCTTAATTTAATTGTCGAAAGCTTGCTTGAATGCGCCCCTTTAGTTGAAAAAGGAAGCCTCACTCTTCTGATTGAAGCGACAGCAGGACAAGGCTCTCAGATTGGCTTTCGTTTTGAAGAGCTTGATTATATCCTTGATCGCACAGGCAAAAAAATGCCTATTGGCGTTTGCATCGATACCTGCCACATCTTTGCTGCGGGATACGATATTCGCACGAAAGAAGGGTTCGATAATGTCTTAAAAGAATTCGATCAGATTGTCGGCCTTGAATACTTGAGAGCTTTTCACCTAAACGACTCTCAAAAAGGGCTTGTCAGCCGAGTATATCGCCACGCCTTTATCGGATAAGGCCTTATTGGATTTGAATGCTTTAAATTTTTAGTCAACGACCCGCGCACAAACACGCTACCGATGTATTTAGAAACACCGGGCGGCCCTGTTGAGTGGGTTAAAGAAATCACAATGATACGGAATGCTATTCATGCGTAAAAAAATAAAAGACGTGAAATATGACCGGTCCCTAGTTGGACAAACGGTCAATGTAAAAGGCTGGGTTAGAACGGTACGAAACCAAAAGACCTTTTCCTTTATTGAATTGAATGACGGCTCAACCCTTTCTAACTTCCAGATCATTGCCGATCCAAAACTTGCTAACTACGACAAACTCATTAACGACCTATCTACCGGCGTATCTATTTCTGTCGATGGCTCGCTTGTTGAAAGTCCGGGGAAAAATCAGGAACTCGAGCTGCATGCTACGAAAGTAGATATTATCGGAAAATGCGATCCTGAAACTTACCCCATGCAAAAGAAGCGCCATACGTTTGAGTTTTTAAGAACGATCGCTCACCTTCGTCCAAGAACTAATACGATCGGCGCCGTCACGCGCGTCCGCAATCAGCTCGCTTATGCGACGCACCAGTTTTTCCAGTCGCGCGGATTTCTTTACATCCATACGCCGATTATCACCGCGTCCGACTGCGAAGGAGCCGGCGCTATGTTCCAAGTTTCAACGCTTGATATGAACAATCCCCCAAAAACACCTGACGGAAAAGTCGATTTCTCAAAAGACTTTTTCGGACGCCCTGCCTACCTTACCGTATCAGGCCAGCTTAACGGGGAAATTTACGCTTCATCCATGAGCGATATCTATACTTTTGGACCCACTTTTCGCGCGGAAAATTCCAATACTTCCCGCCACCTCGCTGAATTTTGGATGATTGAACCTGAGATGGCCTTTGCCACTTTGGAAGATGATATGGAATGCGCTGAAAGCTACCTCAAGTTTATCTTTAAGTCTGTTCTCGAAAATTGCAGAGAGGACATGGAGTTTTTCAATAAGCATATCTCTGAAGGTACCATTGAACGCCTTCAAAAGATCGTCGACACCCCTTTTGAAAGAGTCAGCTACACCCTTGCTGTACGGATACTCGAAAAAGCAAACAAAGCCTTTGAATATCCTGTGAGCTGGGGTCTTGACCTTCAATCAGAGCACGAACGCTTTCTTGCGGAAGAGTATTTCGGTAAACCCGTGATCTTAACTGACTATCCTAAGCAGATTAAAGCCTTCTATATGAAAATGAACGATGACAACAAAACGGTCGCCGCTATGGACGTCCTCGTTCCTAAAGTGGGCGAAATCATCGGCGGAAGCCAGCGTGAAGACAGGCTCGACAAACTCGAAGCCCGTATGCGTGAAATGAAACTTCATCCCGAAGATTACTGGTGGTATCTCGAGCTTCGCAAATACGGTTCGGTTCCGCACGCAGGATTTGGTGCAGGTTTCGAGCGCCTTGTGCAGTTTGTGACCGGCATGGAAAACATCCGCGATGTGATACCCTTCCCCCGTTTCCCCGGCAGCGCCGCTTTTTAACACAAAGGATGAAGGATGAAGGCGGAAGGATGAATAGCAACAGAGCGCATAATTCCGCCCGAATTTTTTACAGGATCACGTTCATGTAGCCTATGGCTACATGACTAAGGATCCGCCCCAAAGGGGCGATCCTTAGCTATGCAGCTATAGCTGCATAAGCGTGATCCTGTTAATTTTGTTCATTTGCCCAGTCGATTAATTTTAAATTGACTCGTACCACATTTAGCAGGAATTCGATGCGCTTCGACTGAAGTTTTAACTTCTCTTTTTCCATGGCAGATTTTGTCAGCTTCTTCAATTTTAAATCAGAGTGCTGTTTGGCTTGTATGTGGGCGTATACGGCGTTGAACATGTCGAGAATGTATTGATACGCCGGCTCATCGAGTAGCTCTTCCTCAATTAAGGCCGTATTGGCAGAGGGTTCCTTATACTTTTTAGAACGAAGATCGCTATCTTCTTTTAATGAAATGAGCAGCTTCTCTGATCGCTCTAAACTATCGCGTAATTTTTTAGTCTGTGCGTCTACTTGTTTTAAAGTGATTTTACTCTTTGCTTCGTCTATTACTTTATCTAATTCAATTTTCTTCTTTTTTAAAGGGATAGATTTAAACGGAACATTTTCTATGCCCTCTATTTTGAGGCCGCCTTCTGTCGCATTTAGGATTGTTACATCGGGATGATCTTTTTGAAAATTACGAATCCATTCGGCTTCAGCAAGCCATTTCCACTGAGTATATAGGGGCTTGCCTTGATAGTCTTCGCGTAATATATGCTCATCAGATTGGATGTGATCGATACTTTCCTTTTCTGTCACAATTCCTTTCGCGTAGGTTTTTTTCCCGGTAAAGGCCAAGTCAAGTCCCAAAAGGATTATAGGGTTGCACCCAAGAAGCGTTGCGATCTGAATGAGAAAATTGACGACATTAAAACCTTCATCAATAAAGTCCGACGGAATCTTGAATTTTTCTTCGTAAAAATTTGGAAGATCGTAGCCTCCCGCACCCGGAATGTAGAGGCGCGTGCCTTTAACTAACTTTAACGCTTCAAAATGAAGGCGATTACGATAAAAAAAGGGAATTTTAGCTTGAGAGGTAGCCTCTAGACGTTTAATCTGAAGAGAGTTGGGGTCGATACCCGCTCCAAAATGAGGCTTTAGATCATGGTGAAGAAGTGCGTTCAGCGATGATCCGCCGCTAAAAATAAGCGCATTATCTTTTGCTTTTTTTAAGTTAGCGATTTGCTTTTCAAGAGAAGGGCCGGCTCCTGTGATGATTGCAGGAATATTCTTAAATTTTTTGAATAGCTTATGACCAAAGTGCGCTTTAGGAAGCTCTCTGATATTCGCATAAAAATTGCGAAAAAAGGGAATAGAGAGCTCTAAATATTCGCTTACAAGCGAATTTTTAATACTTGATTCATGAATAATCTTATTCTGAAACGCCTCAAAGCGGGACGGATACCATTTCAAGTACGAGGGGCTCGAAATAATCTCGATCTTTTTTCCTATGGACGCCCAATATAAGGGCTCAAAAGGCCCTGGATCATCCAAAGATTCTACATAATGAAGCTCAACTTGATCATGATGAATAAGATCTTCGCCTGCGTTTGATTGAAGAAGATGTTTTATAACACGGGGATCTTCTTCAAAATAAATGAGTCTTCGTTCGCGATTCTCTTTCAGCCATTTTTTTAATAATGAAAGACTCTCGCCAAGTCCTACGCCATAGATGACTAAAACATCGCCTTTTGGCGGGTCGATATTTTTAAAGGGTTCATACATCCCTTTTGGACCCCATAAGCGATTTTTAACAACTTTCAACTCGCTTTCATCCACATAAGGAAGGAGTACCGCCTCTTTCGGAGCATAGTGGGCCCATCGGTCGAGGTTCTTCTGAAAACTCATGGTTCAAGTTTCTCTTTTAGATCTTTCATATGCTCTTCAATGCTCGCAAATATATCGCCCATTTCTAAATGGTATTTCGTCATTTCCCGTTTTATAGCTTCTTTGAATTGCGGCGTATTGAGCGCTTCATTTCGACCGGATATTTCGAGTTCCTGAGAAAGATGCTTTAATTTTTCAAATTCGCTTTCTAAAGACTTCATATCTTTCATTATTACAGGATCATATTCCCCGGATATACTATTAATTGTTTTCTCTATCTCTCCATGAATGCTCAAAAGGCCAGCTCCTAGCAATGACGATCCGCCAGTTATACTTGCAAGGTAGTTTGGCACTTTGGATTTCTTAGGATTTCCGAAAATGTCCCACTCTTGAGATAACTGCATTTGATGCTGATCATTATAATGGACCTCTAACGCTTTCTTTTTGCCGGGATAATAAATATAGGCCTGTTTCACCGGTTCATCGTTTTTATAATGCGACTCATTTAAGAGATCGCCTTTAGGACTATAAATTAAATCAGAACCTTCCCGAGATCCCTGTTTAAATTGGATCGCTCTCTTTAACACGCCGCTTGGGTAGTAGAGCTTCTGAATCCCATCTAAAAGCCCTTTATTATATTCAAGCTCGGCCGATTTCACTCCATCCGGATAATAAGCCGTTACATTTCCATCGAGCTCGCCATTCTTATATTTTTTTGAAAGCGCGACTTTTCCATTCAAATAATAATAGTAGGCGTAATTTCCTAAAGCCTCGTTTTTCCACTCTGTTTTGGCAAGAAGGTGATTATGATAATAATATCTGCTTTCGCCCTCTTCAAATCGATGCTCAACGACTCCCTCTTTCTCTTCGTCTCGTTCAAGTACAGGCGTTTTTTCCCATTCATCAAACATTTCGCTTATAAGTCTTAGATGAAGCTGAATGACAAAAGTCAAAAAAGGAATTTTTCTTTTAAATTCAGCCATATAAGGGGTTAAAGAGCCATCCGACAAGAGATTTGCCTGATAAAATTTATCGTAAATCTCATCAAATTCCTTCAAAAAATTATCATAAGCGAGCTCGCCAATAAATCGGCTCATGTCAAATGTAAAAGCTTCTTTTTGTTCAGGACTTTCAGCGCCGATGCGAATAAGCTGCGTAAGCAGTTTTCCAAGGCTTGTAATAAATTCCTTAAAGGCGTCTTTAAGTTTTTCCCGCGTTGCACCAATCGGATGAGAAGCCCATAGGGCATGAATCAAACCTTCAATGTCATAATTCTTTGTGAATTCGGGAATGTGTTTAAGAGGTATGTTCTGAATATAAGGGAATCCAATTCCCCCTTCTGTCGCGTTTACTATCTTCGTATCAGGATGCTTA
>CAZABG010000021.1:23626-31028 GCA_964483465.1 uncultured bacterium | reverse complement strand
AAAAAATCGCGGCTGAGTTAACGGTTCCTGTTATCTATTTTTCTAAATCCTCTCATCATTATATCCCTCACTTAACCGAATTCACGGCCATTTCTTTAAGCGAGACGGCGGACATTAAAGAGGCGAGGAGAAAAACGCCTCAGACGCTGCAAGGTAATTTCGATTCTAAATGGCTTTTACAAGATAAATCCACGGTGATTAAAGAGACACGCAAACTCTTGGATCAAGTTGGAAACGATCCTGCCTATATTTTTAATTTAGGCCACGGCATCTTACCCGAAACGCCGCTTGAGAATGTTTATGCTCTAACGGATGAGATTTTCCGATAAGGGAAATTGACTTTTTTGGATTGTAAAAAGTTAAAAAGCGCTGACGACACCTCTATCGGCTCGTCTATTTGTTTAATATCCCGAGCGTCAAATTCGATTATCTGCAGCTTAAACGCGATACCCATAAGGCAAGAAAGCAGCTTTTGAGTTGGTCTCAAATTAACAAATTTAACTGCCCGCAGCTCTTGCAGCTCTCTCAAAATAGGTTCGACAGGATCGATATACCCGTCGACTAGCACTTCCTTTATACTTGCTTTCAGTTTGGTATCTGCAAGTGAGAACGCCCCCACTTCAGCCGGATCCGCTTTTTCATCAACCCAGAGTACGTCTATGTAAGAAAGCGCACAGGAATATGCGGGGTCTTTTAAAAGTCTCTTAAGATTGCTAAAAGGGAAAACTAACTTATTGTCCTCTATTAGAGAACTAATTCCTTTCTTAGAAAAATAGGCGTTAAGAATAGTTCTTTCCTGACCTCTGAAAAGAGAAATATAATCAAAACCCGCCTCTTTTATGATTAAAAAATGAGTAAAATATCCCAAAAATGTATTGAAAAAAGAGGGATTTTGAAGTTGTCTGCCAAATGCGACAATCTCAGGAAAA
This sequence comes from uncultured bacterium, assembly GCA_964483465.1. Lineage (GTDB taxonomy): Bacteria > Chlamydiota > Chlamydiia > Chlamydiales > Parachlamydiaceae > CAZABG01. The sequence goes on along the minus strand of CAZABG010000021.1, from coordinate 30,099 downwards.
TCTTGCTTTTGAATATGATCAGGTAAATTTCCTGTATTTATATAGTGATTAAAAATATCTGAAATTCTTTCACTAAATCCATTGGCTATAGCCGGAGTCGTTCCAAATAAATTCAATGAATCTTCTCTTAAACCATAGAGCCATCCGTTGGCATGGAAAACGGCGGTAATGGATACAACCGTATCAAAGGGAAGAGCCGCTTTATGGCTAGAAACAAGATGAACTATTTGCTGCGAAAGAGGTTTATGTTCATTAAACCATTCTCCTCGATTTTGCAGAATCATGCCTTGCACAAAGTCAATAAAAGGGCCTGAATGCAATTCAATATGCTTTTCAAGCCGTTTTAATGAATCTGAGGTTAAAAACGATACCATTTATTCCGTTTTTGCAGGCTCTGTAGACGGAACAACCTCAGTAATCGCTCTTTTAACGACTTCTATTTTGGACCCATCTACCATTTTTAAAATAACGGTATCCGATTCAATTTTTGAAACCGTACCGACAATTCCCATCGCGACCACTTTATCGCCCACTTTAAGGGAGCTTTGCTGTGTTTCTAGCTGTTTTCTTTGTCTTTGCGCGGGACGAATCAAAATGAAGTACATCGCGCCCCCCATCAAGGCAAGCATCAGAATGGTTTGCATAAAACCGCGTTCAGGAGGAGGCGGGAGTTCTTCCGCTCCAAGCAAGCTAGACGTTATCATAAGGGCGAAAAGAAATAGGCTTTTATACATTAATTACTCCTAATAAATTTAAATTATCCGTTTTTAACAGATGTTAGCAATACGATATTTTCAATATGAGGGGTGTGGGGAAACTGATCGACCGGATGCGCTTTTAGACACTCATATCCCTGTTTTTTAAATTCTAGAACATCTCGAGCCTGCGTTTCAGGATTGCAGGAAATGTAAAGAATTTCACGGGGCTTTACCTTAACTATCTGCTCGATCGCTTGTGCATTAAGTCCAGTACGAGGAGGATCGACGACGACGGCATCGGGCTTATTAAGCTCATTTGACGCAAGAACTTGCCCCACATCGCCATTTAGAATCGTTAGATTGTCCACTTCATTCAGCTCGCCGTTTTCACGAGCGTCGAGGCAGGCTTCCCGAGAAAGTTCAATCCCGTAAACCTCATACCCTTTTTTGGCGAGAAGAATGCTAAGCGTTCCCGTGCCGCAGTATAGGTCATAGACCACTTTAATGTCGGAGCTTAAAAAGGAAAGAGCTGTTTCGTAGAGTCTTTCGGCCTGTCTTGGATTAGGCTGAAAAAAAGCGGCAGGCGAAATTTTGAAAGTCGCGCCCGCAAGATTTTCCGTTAACGTATCAGGGCCCTTTAAATGCATTTCAAAAAACTGAGTAGGCTGCCCTTTAATGGCCTGATGAATTTTTAAAAAAATGGAAATATTTTCATAAGAGGATAGAGCGTTAATATAACCCTTGATTTGATCGCGAGAAAGCGCATATTGCGGGTCCCCTGAAACGGTCAGGATAGCCATCTTTGAGTTGTCGCCTTCTCGAAAGGTAATGGTTCTTAAAGATCCAAGTCCGCTGCGCGGATTAAATGCGGTAAGCTCTGTTTCGTCCCACCAAGTTCGTATTTTACCTAAGGCATCAGAAAACCAGCCGGGTGAAATGGGACAAATTTTAACGTTCTGGACACGGCGTCTTCCGTATAACCCCAAGTACTTTTCCCCTTTTTTATCTTGGGAAAAAGAAAATTCCATTTTATTGCGATATCCCTTTGTCAAGGGAGAGGCGAGAATAGGAAGCGTGGATGCGCCTAAAAGTTTTTCCACTTTTTGCTTTTTTAGCTCGAGCTGTTCAACGTAGGGAATCTGCTGAGTTAAGCATCCGCCGCAAATGGTAAAATGGGGGCAAAAAGGCTCTGATCTTTTTTCAGACTGTTTGATGAACTGAACGATATCCCCTTCCCACTTCTTATGACGTTTACGATAAATTCGTACTTCAACTTCATCGCCTGGGTAAGTGTAGGGCACGGAAACCTTACGCAACTCTTTGTTGCTTAATGTTATATGGCCGAAGCCGATACCGTCTTCATTTAAGTCGGTAATATGGACAATTGTATTATTAGTCATAAAAAAAAGAGGAGATGGTTAATGCATCTCCTCCTGAATCATATATAGAATATCTGTACTTAGATATTAACGGGTAGCCGTTTTTTTCGAAAGGATCTTAGCTGACGATCTTTTAATAACAAGAGCGCGTGGGTGTGCTCTGTGTGCTTTTGCTTTACCTTTTGCTTTTACGGCTGCTTTTGCAGGCTTAGAAGCTTTCTTTGGAGCTGAAGCTTTTTTAGCTGATTTCTTTTGGCCTTTTGTAGCCTTTTCATTCTTGATCGACTCTTTGCGATAAAGTTTTGCAACTTTTTCTAATTTAACAGTACCGGTACGTACTCTTTGCGAAGCGGCTTTGTTACCGTTTTCTGCTTTCTGTAGATCATGAGAAATATTGTTAATAAGATCTCTTAAGTGTTTGAATGTATCTTTTAGGGCCATAAATTCAACTCCTCCTAAATCATTAGAGTTTGCTTGTTTTTAAGAAATAGGGACTTTCGATATAATACGCAACATTTTTTTAAAAAAATATCTTGATCATGAATGTGCATAGTAAAAAAATGCGCGGTCGGAATCGGATCAATCACCTTTTCAATATAGTATAGAGGACTCTCCTAAATTATTGAAGGCTTTTTATCAACTTTCTATAATCGTGATAATGGCTGGAAGGCCATTTCCTTTTTTAAGATACTTCCTAAGGCATAAATTGAATTCAGGAATTCTTGGACAAACTAGGCCTGATACATTATGATCAAAAAATGATGAAACGATTCTTTTGCAGTTTCGTGCTTATTTTCTCATCGCATGCGAGCGAAGAAATGAACATTAAACAGCTTGTGCTGAAAGAAAAATTCGAAGAAGTTTTTAAGTCTATTCCTATCAACCCAAAAACAGAAGATCTGTTTTGGATCGCGCTAGCTTATGATCAATCAGGCTACTTTGAAAAAGCCCTTCAAGCTTACGATCAGTATTTAAAAGAGGGAAAGGATTACCGAGAGGAAGCGAAAGAGCGAAAAAAGGAAATCGAATCCCTTTTTAAGGGAGACCTTTATTATTTAAACCTTGCGGAAGAGAATCTTCCTTTAGGATCGGACTCGCTGCCTATAAACCTTTACTTCTCCCTGCGCGAGAAACGATCTAAACAAGGCCTTGAAAATCTGCCTCCTTACCTGCAGGCCCGGCTTCTTGTGGAACTTTCAGATAACGCCGAAAAGGCCTACCGATTATTTCCTGAAGTATGGACGCTTGAAGCTCTGATATATCAAAATCCCGATCTTGCCTTTTCCGAAATGGAAAAAAGCCCTGCCCTAAAAAGCCCCTACCTGCTCGCTCTTTATTACCTTGAAAAGGGAAACCCCAAGGAAGCGGACGCGCTTTTAAACGGCGAGGAACCCAAAATCCTTTTTGCCAAAGTGCGTGCTTTAAAAATGCTCGGAAAAGAGGAAGAAGCCCATAAAACGGCGAAAAAATATTTGCAGCATCCCGATGCAAGCCTGCAAGCCGAGGTGGCTTTCTCATTATATAGTTATCAAGATTACCTCTTTGGAGATAAAGAGGCTTTAAAACACTTAAGCCAATTTGTAAAGAATTACCCGAATCATCCGCTTGTTCTAAACGGATACTACCTTTTAGGGCTCGATTTAAAAAGAGAGCGGCGCAAATTGCACGCCAAAAATTTAATGGACGCGGCAGACGCATTTTTAGAAGTAGAACATCGGTTCCCCAAAATCGCCATCCCCGCATCGGATTATTCTTACTACCTTTCCCTAAAGCATGAATCAAGCCTTGAAAGAGCGAAAACGCTCAACGCGATTGCGGAAGAAGGCGGCGAGACTAAAAAGAAAATCTATAGCGGCTATGCCCTCGAAGTTTTAAATCAGCTCGAAAAAGAGATGCTTACTCAAGAAGAAAAGGGAGAGCTTGTACTTTTAAAGGGATCGTTGCTTACGGTTCTTGATGAAAACCCTTCAGAATATCTTAAAGGCATGTTGCCTACGCTTTCTCCTCGCTACAAGTCGCTCGTAAATATAAGTCTTGCAAAACTCAATCCGAATGAAGCCCTCCATTATCTTGATCAACTGGATGATTTGCCCATGGATGCTAAACTTTCAGCGAAACTCATAAAAAGCGAAGCCTATGAAAAAGCAGGCGAGCTAGATTTAGCTCTCTCTACCCTATCTGAAGTGATTAATGAGAATGCGGTTTCTGAAAAGCGGGTTGAAGCCATGTATAAAAGAGCCCTTATATATGAAAAACAAAATCGTCAGGACCTTGCCTTAAGACAATTAGAGGCGTGTAAACATAAAGGGGGAGAATGGGGATCGAAAGCCGCTACCCACCTAAAGGACAAGTATGAACAGCTTTAATTTGATAATATTTTTAATATCTCTTTTATCTATAGTTGCAGTTACTATTTTTATTGAGCGTTTTATTTTTTTAAAAAAGTCTTAGAAAGACCTTAATAAACTGGTTTTGAATCTTCGAAAAGCGATCGAAGAGGGAAACCGGGTCGATGCGATCCGCATTTGCGAAGAGACGCAAGGGCCCATCGCACAAATCTTGAAAGCGGGCCTCTTAAAAGCCGTCCGTTCTAAAGAGGTTATTGAAAGCGCTATGGAAGTACAGGGGCTAATTGAAATTGCAGAACTTGAAAAGAGAAGCAAAATCCTTTCGATCATAGCGACGCTTGCCCCCCTGATAGGTCTGCTTGGAACCGTTCTTGGATTTATTCAGGCATTTCAGGAGATGCGGCTTTCAGGGCTTGTCGATATATCGGCCGCAAAAATTGGCGAAGCGATGGAGTTTGCCTTGATTACAACTGCTCTTGGGCTTGTTGTCGCGATCCCTTGCATTGTCGCCTATAATTATATCGTTTCACGCATAGAAAGCTTTACGCTCGATATGCAAACCACTTCTTCAGAAATCGTAGACTTATTGGTGTACCGGGATGAAATTTAAAAGCCGTTTAAAAAGAGAGCACAATTTAATTGATCTCACTCCTTTAGTAGACGTTATCTTTTTACTCCTTATCTTTTTTATGGTGACATCCAATATTCTTCCTTTGAAATCGTTAAAAATCGACAATCCCCGCCTCGCCTCGAACACGGAGCCGGTCATCACCCAAATCCTTATCCTTATGGATTCGAACCAAGTCATATATGTCGGATCGAAAAAGGCTATTCACGATTTTCAATCGTTAAAAAGCGCTTTAAGAGAAGAGCTCGCTATCGCGGAAGAACGGGGAAATCCGTCTCCCACGCTTGTATTAAGCGTGGACCGTTCTATTAAATATGAGCTCTTCTTAAAACTTTTTTCGACTCTTTTAGAACTTAAACTTCCCATTCGGCTAAGTTACGAAAGTGCTAATACTTAAAAAAAGCGTTAAAGGCATTGAGATAGCGACGCGCGATATCGCGCCTTATATAAGCCGCGATTTGCTTTATGCATTTTTAATTGCGCTAGCCCTGCATATATTGCCGATCACGCTTTTCACTATTAAAAAACTCTATTTTTCCTATTCAGACCCCATTATCCAAGCCATCACCATCGCTCCGAGCTTGCATCAATTAGAAATCTCTACCGATTCCGCCTACTTTCCTGCGCCGCCCCTTCCTAAATATGAACGCATTCGGCTCCCTGAAGTCCAACCCATTTCAGCCGGGCGCCTCCTTGCAAAATCAGTAAAACCCTATTCTCTTTCAGGCTCTCTTGCCGATCGTTTAATCGAGCCTATTTCTCCGCCTGAAACCTCTTTTGTCAAAATACAAATAAAAGTGGATGACAAGACGGGAAAAGTATTCTTTTATGATACGCCCCAAACTCTATCAAAAGAGCTCCATCAGTGGATTATGGCCCTTAATTTCGAGAAAAAATCGGGATCATTCGCAACGTCCGGCATTTTGGAAATTGATTCGAGGGTAAAGCATGATTGAAATAACCTGGGACCAAGCGATACTTCTTTATCTATCGATTTTGATGTTCAGCTTGCTGATACTCTGGTTTTTTACGAGAAAACCTAAAATGAAATTGATGCCGAAAGAAACAACCGTCTGCGAATTTTGCCAAACTCCGTTCATCAAAGGCGTCACGGATAAATACTCAAAGTGTCCCTCCTGCGGCAACTTCAGCAAGTAATCTTTTCTTAATTGTGAGACCCGTGAGAAGCAACCTGAGATCAGTTAAAGCGGTTCATTTAGAACTTAAAGCTGAATCAACAAGAGTTTAATGAATGACGAGTTTCTCACTGGTCTCCTAAATAACAAATTTTCTTCTCTAAAGTCTCCGCGTCTCTGCGCCTCTAAAGTTAAATGTTTACCAGATAATTATATCCAGCCATTCGTGTAGACGAGATTCAGGTTGCAATTTTTAACGCAGAGGCGCAGAGACGCGGAGACGC
>CAZABG010000021.1:0-23526 GCA_964483465.1 uncultured bacterium | reverse complement strand
GAGACGCGGAGACGCAGAGACAAACAATTTTAAAATTTTTTACATTGAAGACATAGGAAGGATTAGCCTTCCATCCACTCACTGTTAAAAAAACCTTAAAAGCACAAACGCACCCCTACTAGCTTTGGAGGGCGGTGCGCGCTTTGGCCTCTTTACGCTCTTCCTGGCCAAGCCTTCCTAAATCGTAGCCTTCGTAATCTACAAATTTAAAGAAACGCTCGAATGTAGGGTGGACTTTGATCACCTCTTTTGCAAGCGCTTGCGCCAAATAACGGTAGGTCGGATGCCCCTGCGCTTGCGAGCGCAATTCGCAAAGCCATTGCAGCGCACGGAGATTCGCATGATAATACCAACGCACTTTATAGGCCATAGGTACAATATACTGCGCTTCTTCAGGAAGCTCGGCCGCAATAAGGTCGTAGGCGGCTTTTGCTTTATCCATGGCTTGGCGATAAGTATCCTCAAGCGGCGTTCCCAAAATTTCTTCAGGAATGAAATAACCGAGATCGCAAGTTAACAACTGTCTTTCTTGCGTAAGCGTTCTATGGCGGTGCATGTCTCTAAATGCGCCAAAATCAGATACGATTTCAAAACTATAAAAAGCGTGTTCGAGCGCGCGCGGCGATTTATGGCGGCGATTTTCGCGCGAAACCGAGGCGGCGTCTAAAATTTTATTAATCTCTTCGTCGCTTAATTCTGAAACAAGGCCTGAAATATGGCTTAAAGAATGAGAGGAATTTTGAAACAATAAAGCTGCCGCGACTTTTTGCACCGCGTATGGATCGAAACTCACAAGCGACACAGCAGCATCGCTTTCTTCGCCCGCTACGTTCGCATATTGCGCCGCCGCCATTTTAAGCTCGGTCGTCATATTATCCATATACTGGGCAAAAGACTGGTGGCTTCTATGCGTGTGGTTCGCTCTTCTAACGAAAGATGGGATCACCTTGGAAAGCTCGTCATAGGAACGCTTGCCGATTTCCTGCAGTTCCGCCAAAGGAGCCGTTTCAAGCTTATGCAATAACTGTTCGTAAAAACGGCCGTTACCGAACATACCCATGTTGGTGAGTGCGCTTGCAGGAAGCAGACCTCTCAAGCAATCAAGCACTTTCGCTCTTAAAGAAGCGGTGTACGCTCCTTTCGACGAATTGGGGTCTTTTGGAAAACGCTGTTCAAAATAGGTCGTGAGCGGCGGGATAAGCGCGCTATAGGTTTCGAATAAATAATTGCAGGTATCGATGTATAAATCACGATAAGCGCTTGTCATCAGCACAGGCTCTCTATAGAACAAATAATCTCCCTGCACTTTCTGATCGAAATAGATATATCTAGTCGACTTTTCTAGAGGCGATCCGCCGATTCTCGAATCTTCGATAAAATTCGCCGCAAGCATCGACACATTCTCTATAGCTAAATGTGCGCCGCCAAGCTCGCCGATCGAGTCGTCTCCGTAGCCATCCAAAATTCTGTCGTAAAAGTTCTGGGCTTTTTGGATAGCTTCTTGCTGGTCGCTCGCCTTTTCAGGGACGTTGCCTGCTATCGATTCGAATTCGGTTTCGTCGTTATTGCCGACAAATTCTTTTAGTAAAAGCGATCTTAATCCAAGCGTTGAACGGGAATATCTGGAAAAAAGAGCGCCTTTGATAACTTCCGGAAGATTTTTTAACGCAAAAATAGAGCCTGAAGTGTTGGTTACATACTTTTCAAGAATCTTTATTTGACTGTCAGTAAACTCTTCATATCTATCATTAAACATAAAAACCCTTGAATGAACAAATTAATAACAGAATGCCACGTAGATCTTCCCCTTTCAAGAAAAATTAAACTCGGATACTTTATTTCAAATGACGAATGACGAACTTGATCGCCTAAGGGAAAAAGGATTCATCGCAGCCGAGCATGAAAATGAAGAAGAATTCAAAAAAAGAATCGCCTTTTGCGAGTCGCTTACCGCAAACTTCACATCCGATCCCTCTCTCTCTCAAAGACTTGCAGAAGGGATAGCTCATCTATACCCTCTTTATGGCATCGCCCCCCGCTGGATACCCCTCTTCTATTCTAATAAAGGACTTCCTCCCTGGCAGGCAGGATGCGCCTGGATTTTCGAAACCGAGAAGGGCGGTCCGTCCGGCGCCACCATCCAGCTTCGTAAAAAGTTTTACCGCTCTTCCACCTATTTTTCCCTCCCCTTAAGAGAGCTCATCGCCCATGAACTTTCTCATGTAGGAAGGCTTGCCTTCAACGAACCGAAATATGAAGAATTTTTTGCCTATGAGACAGCTACAACCTCCTTTCGCAAACGCTACGGGCCGCTCTTTCAGTCTGCTTATGAGAGTCTCTTCCTTTTGCTGCTTTTTTTCATTCCGCTCCTTTTCTCCCTCTACGCCCTATTCACCTACACGACGCTCGAGCCGCTCCGCATGCTTTCCCTTCAGCTCCTCCCCCTCGCCTACATCTTCTTCCTTCTCTACCGCCTCGCCCGCCGCCGTGCAAGCTTCACCGCTACGAGATCCAAGCTGCAATCTCTTTATTCAAATGAAGCCGGCCCTATTTTTTACATGCTTACAGATTCGGAGATCGAGTCGTTCCCCAAAATGGAAGAAAAAGAAATAGATGAGTATTTAAGAAGCACAACATCGTTACGCAAACAACAAATTCTTTCCTATATTAACAGTCGGGAACCTCTTCACGAAGGATGAAGGCAGAAGGCGGAAGGATGAGTAGCGACAGATTGTGTCGCTTCGCTCCTCGCTATAAAAGTCGCTCGCTAAAGTTCGCGGTCGGTAGGTGCTGCTGTACCCGATGCTCCGCATCGGATCGGCTGCCTTCGGGCGGCGCAAAAACCAGCGCTGCAAGCGCTGAACCGATCGCGAGCGTCAGCGAGCGACTGTTTATTATTGCGGCGATAAGCCGCCCAGAAGGTTGCAATCGCAAACTAGAATCGGTTATCGCGAGGGGGGCCAGTGTTGTCCGAGCGTAGCACACGGCCCCCGAGCGAGAAGCCGATTATAGGAAGCGAGCAAAACCGCAGGGGTGCGGGGGGAAGGGAAAAACTTCCCCCGACAAACATTTGCTCATAATTCCTGTTAAATAAATTGATGGAGAAAAGAAAATAAAACTTGTACAACAGTTTTATGATCGAAGAGGAAAGACTGCAGGGCAACTGGTTTTGGAGAGATCTGGAGGAAGGCCTAATCCACATCCGCGACCAGCTTCAACTAGAACTAAAAACAGAACTAACGCTCGATCCTGGTAAAAAAGAAAACCAGTTTATTCAAGAATTTTATTTATTTGTGCCGGAATCGCTTCAAATCCATAGCGAAACCTACGGCAAAGAACAATTCTACGGCGATGAAACCAACATCATCCGCTTCAAAACACCGGTCATGTCTTTTGAAGACTTAAAATACGACGCAATCAAATCACCGCTCTTAAGACTAGAAGAGCTTGTAAAGTTCGGGTCTGAAGAAAGCTACAAGGACGACATCATCCATGAGCTCAAAATGTTTGCAAACATCTTTAGAAGCACTCTGAGGTCTGAAATAAGAGATCTTATAGAAAAGCTTGATCATGAGGGCCATGAACTAAAAGTATCGACTAGGCAAGCGATCAAACTCGTTCTAATGTACATACGTTCCGTTCTCGATCATTTACGCAGACTTAACGAAGACTTCGAGAAGGAACAGGCAAGACTTGATGTATTGAAAGCGTTTAAATGGACAAGAGAGTTTTGCGCGATCATTGTTGAAAGCTATTTGACAGCCTTTCTTGATTTGTTCAGAAAAGGGGATCACTCCCCTTCGGAAGATGTTGATAAGGACATTTCCGGCCTTATTATCGACGAGGGTAATAAGATCATCAAAGAAGACGAAATCCTGATGCGCTATTCGCTATTAAATAAGTACATGATGGAAGCGCTTCAGATAAAAAATACGCGCATTGAAGTGAAAAAGCAGCACGGCCCCCTGCTTGGAATGGCTGCGGCGGGCATCGCGATGCTGGTTTACATTTCCTTATTTGCCTGGAAAATCAGTACTTTTGCCATTACTTCCTTTCCCTTTATCGCTTTAGCCGTGATCTTTTACATTCTTAAAGACAGAATTAAAGAAGGCTTGAAAGATCTTTATTGGCGAAATTATACCCGCTGGTTTCCCGATTATTCTACCGTCTTGACTAATTCGCGCAATGAAACGCTTGGGAGGCTTAATGAGTCGATGCTTTTTATCGACGGCGATGTACCCCAAGAAATCATGAAGGTGAAATCGGAAATCCAGCCGATCGACGACTTGCCGAGTGAAATAAGCGAGCACTGCTTCATTTATAAAAAGGTATTTGAATTTTTCCCTAAAGTTCTTGAAAAAGGATCGAGAAGACAGGAAATAACCTCCTTATTTAGGTTAAACCTGCATAAGTTCTTCGAAAAAGCAAGCGATTCGGTCCAAACTCGGTTGATTTTGGATCCAAATACTTTAAAGATTGAAGAAAGGCGCCTACCTAAGGCCTATTATTTAACGTTAATCCTAAAAAATAGGTCCATGGGCGACTCGGATATTAAGAAATTTAAGATCTTAATCAACAAAACAGGAATTGAACGTGTCTTCTATCTCGGCACTGTTAGGAACTCCTCCTGAATCTATTCAAGATCGTTTGCGCAATTTATCTGCGGGACAGCGTACAACGCACTGGCTTACCTCGAATTTGAAGCTCGTTCCCTCTTCTGCCGCGGGAAGATTTTTCTTTACCGTCGTATTAAAACATTGCAACGGTTTGCGTTGGCTATTTTTTGGAATTGACCTCGAAGAAGCAAAAAACGAATTAATCCGCATCGGATGGAGGCAAATCGATCAAAGAAGTTTTAAAGATGTCCATCTATTCAGAAAAGCGGCAAAAGCCTTTTTAAAATATGCCCCTCGTCACCCTTTGCCCGAAATGAAAGGATATTACGTTGAAAAGCTAAAGCAGAGCTTTGCAAGGTATCTTTTCAAAAACCTGATAGATAACTCTTTATTTCCTATTTTTCACATCAAATTGCTAAGCGAAAATTTTGAGGTTGGCCTGCCTTATAATGTCATTTATAATTCGATAAAAGATTTTGAAAAAAGGGGAGGGCATGTTCATTGCCTATGGCCAAGAGATAGGCGAGAAAATGATGAAGGTTTTGTTTTAAGAAAAACCGACGATATCGCCCCCGTTTGCCATGCAGGACTTGTCCGTTCTAAAATTATTAAGGAAGCGATCGAGCAAAAGCTCGAAATTAAAACACGCGATACCCATGGTGTATTGACCGGATATTGCGGAATTCAGCCTACGCAGAATGAAACCGATTTTCAAGTCTACTTTGAAGAGGCTTTTTTAAAGAAAAGGTCAAAAAGATTTGGCTATAAGGTTCCTCTTGAAAAACTATCGGAGCATTTCAACAGTAATTACTGGGGGAAAACAAATCCGAACGGAAGGGTCATTTTTATTACTTTTGGAAGCGCCTTTGCCTCTGTTATGAACCAACTTAAAAAACACCATCCAAAACTTAATCAAGTCCATGTTTTAATCATTCCGGATGGAGATTGGATCTCTCATTTCAAAGGGAATAAATATTCTAGAGAATCCTTTTTAGATTTATCAAAAACGGATGAAAGGGTCGCGGAAGCTTTAATAAGCCATGAACCGTTTTTGCTCAATAACCCTACCTTTGAAAGAGACGATTATTTTGTACACTCGCTTAGTCATGCTCGAAAAGACTATAGCAATCCGGATGCCTTCTACGACTTTATGGCGCCCTATGTCTACCGCTATGCTTGCTATTACTATTCAAACTTCTTCAACCTCGAACAATGATTTTTTTTTATATTTAAATCGTTAGAATTGAATCATGAAAAATTTTTTACTGTTTTTTTTGATTTTCAATCTGCATGCAGAGTTTACTCTTCTAGATGATCCAAAAATGGCTTCGTTTGAAAAAGAACTAGCTTACTACTTTGATGTTAAAGACCCTGAGCCTGTCATCGCAAACTACCTTTCCGCCCTATCCATCCTCGAGAGCCATGGAATAAGGCATCCTTCAATAAAATCTCTGATGCTCCCTTTCCTGGAATCGGCTTACACCTCCATAGCACAGCAACGGAGATGGCATTTCGATATTCAAAAAGCCGCTGCTCTTGAATATGAAATTATCGTAGGAAATGCTGAAGGAAAAGATATCTCTTCTAAACAGATTGAGCTTTACCAAACGATTTATCAAACCAATAATTTTGCGATAGAGAAAGCGGTGATGATCCGCTCATTTATTTATAAGTATAAAATTAAAGTGCTCCAAGAAGAGCGAACCTTATCGCAAGAAGAGATCGGCTTACTTTTACAGCTTGCTAAGTTAAGCGAATACTACCTAAAATCGCTTGAGCTTTAGCAATTTTTAAGGCCCTTTTGCTTTAAGCTCATTTAGCTTTTGCATTAATATCGCGCGTCCGATGGCAGTCGATTGCGCTTTTCCTTTATTCATTAAGACAACAACCCCTACCCTATTCTGATCATCAAACCCGATATAGCTTGCGAATCCGGGGAGACCCCCGTTTTTATCGATCAGAGTGAAATCATCGTTTTTAAAAATCTGCCAGCCTAAGCCGAGGCTCAACTTTTCTGAAACCTTGTATTGCGGCTGATGGGCAAACTTCATGGCTTTTTTAAGCGGCTCAGGACCTATAAATCCCATATTGGCGGATAGAAATTGCGCCATGTCCCTTGGGGTGGATTTCAACGCGCCGCCTCCAGGGAGAACCGTTAAAGGATCGGGATTAACTTTCAACCCTTTCTTATTATACCCTTGAGCCCACTGCTTTTCTTTAAAGGCTGGCACTCGAATATCGGTGTTAAGCATATTCAAAGGCTGTAATATCTCTCGTTTCAATAGCGCATCAAAGGGAGTGCGGTTTAAACCTGAAATTGCATAGGCCAATATACCGAAGCCTAAATTGGAATAAACATATTTGCTCGCAATCGGATATTCCGGATTCCAGTTAGCTAAATATTCTATTACCTCTTCTCTTGTATAAGGCTTCTTTTTATCCGGCGGTGTTCTTGGAAGGGCGGCGGTATGGGTCGCAAGGTCAATTAGACGAACGTTTTTAAAGCCTTTAATCAAATTATTCGACAAGCCCGGAATATAGCGGGAAGCAGGATCGGTTAATTTCATTCTGCCCTTATCCACTTCCAAAGCAAGCAATGTCGTCACAAAAACTTTGGTAATCGAGGCGATTTCGAAAATCGTATCGGGCCTAATCGAGATATTTCTTTCGGGTTCAGCATATCCATAAAAAAGATATTTGGCCTGCGATCCCTTTTCAATAAGGACAACGGCAATTCCAGGAACCTGATATTTTTCTTTATGCTCTAAAATAAGCTGATCGACTTTATCCGCAAAAAGGGAATTGGCGATGAAAAGGAAAAGAATTAGTATATGCATACTATTTCCTTAACTTATGGCGGAATTTATGAACAAGCGAATCATCATCTTTTTTGCTTTCTTAAGTATAGCTCTGATTTCCTGGCAATGGAGCCACCATGAAGATCCTGCTCAACAATTTGAAGCAGCCCTTCCGCATGCCTCTTACGGGCTAGTTGTTTATGACACAACTGCTGATAAGATGCTCTTGAACCATTCAGGCGATCGCTATTTTATCCCCGCTTCCGTAACGAAATTATTTACTGCGGAGAGGGCTTTGAAAAAATTCGGCGTAGATCATCGCTTTGAAACCGAACTTTATATTAATGGAACGATCAACGATTCAATCCTTGAAGGCGATGTTATCTTAAAAGGGGGAGGAGATCCGCTCTTTGATGATGATGGTTTGATTCATTTTGCAAAGGCTTTGCAGGAAATGGGGATTAAACAAGTACAGGGATCTATCTTGATAAAGGATGAATCCTATTATCATCCACACACGGAAATCTCCGATATGGTCCATCCCTATTTTTGCAAGTATTCGATGTTAAATCTAAATCGCAATGCTCATTTGATTCATTTTATTCCGACAGCGCCCGGCCTTGAGGCGATCATCAGCCCGAACGATTTTGAATGCCATGTAATCACTGCGAAAAGCGACGAAGAAGTTAACTTGCCGGAAGTCAAAACCACCTTATTTGATCCAGTCACCCGTATCGAAGGAACAATTAAGGACTCCTACGATCTTCGAGTGCCTGCGCACAATCTCGAAGCCTTTATCGCGATGCAATTTAAGGAAAAGCTGGCTCAATTTGGAATAGAAGTGCTTTCTCAAGCTGGGATACGAGAAGAGCCCATAAAAGCAGCTAGCCACTATTCAAAACCACTTGGATATCTTATCGGAGAGCTTTTGAAAAATAGCGACAACCTTATCGGCTGGGTCTTGAATTTACAAGTCCCTCATGAAGGACATATTTTACATGACGGCGCAGGCCTTTCCCGCCATAACAAGCTCACTCCGATAGAAGTGATGGAGCTATTAAAAAAGGAGGGCTCCCTTTTTGACGCATATTTACCGGTCGCAGGAGTTGAAGGAAGCCTGAAAAAAAGGCTTAAAGAAACCTTCCTTGATAAAAAGCTTTTAGCTAAAACGGGAGGCATGGAAGGGATTTGCAATTTGGCCGGCTTTTGGGTTAATTCAAAAGGGCACAAGATAATCCTCGTCTTTATGATGAACCAATCGCCGAAAACCTGGAAAGAATCTTGTATTGCCGTAGATACTTTTCTTGGATCCGTTTTAAAGGAATATGACTGATAAAGTTGACATCGTCATTTATGGGGGCGGGATCGTAGGATCCGCCTGTGCGCGTGACGCAAGTTTGAGAGGCTTCAGCGTCACGCTAATCGATCGCTACGATTTTGCAAGCGGCGCAAGCTCAAAATCGTCAAAACTTGCCCACGGCGGCCTCCGCTATCTTGAATCGCTTAATTTCCGGCTGACAAAAGAGAGCTTAGAAGAGCGCAACTGGCTTTTAACAAACGCTGCGCAAATGGTAAAGCCGCTTCCCTTTATTTTTCCTCTCAATAAGGATTCAAGATTAAAGATTAAAACCGGCCTTGCCCTTTATGACTTTCTCGCATCGAACGATGTTCTTCCAAAACACTGTTTTTTACGCCCTCTCCCGTCGATACGCTCAGATATAAAAGAGGGATATGTCTATTTTGACGCCCAGCTTGATGACGCGCGTCTGGTATTTGCAAACTTGCATGACGCAAAAATGCACGGCGCTCATATTGAGAATTATTCTCAAGCTAGCCCTACGGGAAAAGTAACGATTCATACCATTGGCGCCTTTAGTCCTTTATGCGCCCCCACGAAAGGCATCCACCTTGTCGTTCCTCAAGTAGAAAAAAAATTCGCGTTCATTTTGAGAACGCCTCAAGACAACCGAATATTCTTTGTGATTCCATGGAAGGGGTATTCGCTTGTAGGCACAACAGACACTCCCTATAATGGCAACCCTGCGGAAGTTGCAGTCGATCCCTCTGATATCCAATATCTTCTCGACGCATTTATTACCTACTTTCCTAATGCCTCTACCGAAATCATTTCTACTTTTGCGGGCCTTCGCCCTTTAATAAAAACATCCGGCCTAAAACCTTCCGAAATTCCACGCGACCATCTAATAAAAGCGGAGGGAAACACCCTTTCTGTCGTAGGAGGAAAATACACAACCTTTAGACTTATGGCTGAACAAACCATTGATAAAGCCTGCGAGCTTTTAAAAGATAAGCGTCCCTGCCAAACCAAAACGCTTCAGCTAACTGATCCTTTTCCGCATACGGGAGAAAAGCTGACTTCGCATCATCCCTATACGGTGGATGATGTTCTCTTTTCTATCCGCGAAGAAGGCGCAAGAACACCCGATGATTGGTTTTATAGAAGGTCCGATATGGGGTATACCGGAGGACTTGATGCATGGGCTAAAGTGGAATCGTTATTCTTATCAACGGCTGCAAAGAATTAAAGAAAGAGCTCTTCGAGCCTTTTTATAGCGTCTTTTTCACCTAGAGCTGCCGCCTTTTCATACCAGTATCTTGCTTGTTTCATATCCTTTTCAAGGCCATAACGCCCTTGCTCATAATATTGGCCAAGCTGAAACTGACGAAAAGGATCATTTAAATGAGCGGCTTTTTTTATCCAATACAACCACCTTTCCTCATCTAAATGGTACCTGTCAGAAGCAGCACACAAAACTTTTTGAATGGCAGGCAAATAGCCTCTCTCGGCCGCTTTCTCAAACCATTTTTTTCCTTCGAGATCATCTCTTCTAACGTTTTGTCCTACAAAATAATCTAAGCCCATTTTCATCTGGCATTGAGGGCACCCTTTTTCCGCTTTTCTTTCTATCTCTTCAAAAGGGAGATTATGCTTAAGAATATGTTTCGCTAAATAATGATCGATCGGCTTGGGTTCTCTCGGCTTGCATCTGCCAATTAAATAGACAATGCCCGGAATCGCGACGGTTAGATAAGAAAGGATGAAAAAAATATCGAGGATATTTTTCTCAACTGAGTTGGATTTCCAGTTATTATATAAATCTAAAGGGGCTTTGAAATAGCTGTCAACAAGATGCATATAGCTATTATAGCACCTTACTGCAATATAAATGACTTAATTTACACATCCTTAATTTAGCCTTTACATTTCTTAATGTTTTGGCTATCAAGTCCTATTTATGGATAACTTCACTACTCAACTTGGAATTGAATTACCTATCATCGGCGGAGCGATGTACCCATGCTCTAATCCCGAACTTGTCGCCGCCGTATCGAACGCAGGCGGAATCGGTATTGTTCAGCCCTTATCCCTTACCTATGTGCATGGATACGATTTTCGCGAGGGGCTTCGTTATATTCGCACGCTCACCTCAAAGCCGATCGGCCTAAATCTTATCGTAGAGCAGTCCTCTTCTATCTACTTGAAGAGAATGCAAGCCTATCTTGATATCGCTATCGAAGAGGGCGTACGGTTTTTCATCACCGCCCTTGGAAATCCTGACTTTGTCGTCCGCGCGGCGCATCAAGTCGATGGCCTTGTCTATCACGATGTGACGGAAAGAAAATGGGCTTTAAAGGCTATCAAGCATCATGTTGACGGCCTTATCTGCGTAAATAACGAAGCCGGCGGACATGCCGGGCGCCTTTCTCCTCAAGCTCTCTATGATGAATTAAAAGACCTTGGACTTCCTCTCATCTGCGCGGGGGGCATAGGCGATGAAAAAGCCTTTAAACGTGCCATCGATATCGGTTATTCGGGCGTGCAACTCGGCACCCGCCTTATCGCGACAACCGAATGTCATGAAAAATCGGCCTATAAACAAGCGATCCTTAATGCAGACCCCTCCGACATCGTTCACACCCTCCGCGTGACAGGCGTTCCTCTCGCTGTCATCAACACTCCTTACGTCCAGCAAATCGGCACCCATGTATCACCCCTATCCGCCTATCTTTTGCAAAACCGTTTTACCAAAAACTGGATGCGCCTTTTTTACTCGCTTCGCTCCATCCGCCGCTTTAAAGAAATATCGCTAAAAGGCGCTTCTACCCGAGATTATTATCAAGCAGGCAAAAGCGTCGGAGGGATCCATGAAATAGAACCGGTCAAAGTCATCTTCGAACGATTTAGAAAGGCCCTTTAATCTTCCTTATCCATTAATATCTGATAGGCTTCAGAGATAACCTTGAACTTTTCTTCCGACTCTGTTTTTCGCTTAGCATAGTCAGATTCGCTTTCGTTTTCTTTCTTTACTACCCGATCAGGATGATACTGCAGGGTCAGTTTTTTGAAGGCCTTTTTGATATCCTCTTTCGAGGCCGAAGCTTTAAGGCCTAATTCCGAATAAAACTTATCCAAATGATTTTCTGAGGGGATATCCTTTACATTCGAGTATTCATTCCGGGTATATTTCTTATTAAATCTTAAAAATCCTTCTATAAATTCGTCTGTACAGCATTTATTTACCGCATCGACTATGGATTGTTTATCAAAACTGCCCTTCAAGCAATTATAGGACTCTTTTGCCGCCTGCTTGATCCACGCTCTAAAGTTTTTGTCGCTTAAATTATCAATGTACGTTGTGTGATATAGAGAAAAATATTTGGTTTTTTTAAGCTTTGCTTTGATCGCAAAATCGACGAAATCCTTAATCGTATTAATCACCCCTTCCGGATTATTTTGTGAGGCGTACAGCTGAATTAATTCGATTAACAGATCCTTTCTTTCATGGGTCGTGCACCATTTGTTGCCTATGGCTTTAAAAGCATTATCCGCTTCTTTTCTATCGATATAGATTCTCGCTATCTTATGAATAAGATCAAGCTTGCCTTCGGTTTCGCCATAGATCGAATTTATGACATTCAAGGCTTCGTCTAGCTTTCCTTCATCAAAATAAAGCTTAGCCACATCCTCGATGAACTTTTCTTTCACTTCAGATTTGCTATAAACTTTTCTTATCGCGCCTAAAGCCTTTTCTCTATCGCCTTTAACTAGATAGGCATTGGCAATTTTTATAAACATTCCCTCTTTAGCTTCGGTATCGCTATAAACGCTCCCAATACAGTCTATTGCTTTTTCAAACTTTCCTTCTTTGACGTACGATTCGGCAACCTGCTTTAAGAAGCTTTCTTTAACTTCTGTTTTGCTGTAAATCTTCTTGATGGTCTCGATTGCTTTTTCTCTATTCCCTTTCGTAAGATAGATATTGGCTGCCTTAAAATAGACATCTTCTTTGAATTCGCTATCGCTATAAATGCTTGAGACGGCATTTAGTCCTTCTTCGATCAATCCCTCTTTTAGATAAGATAGAACGATCTCTTTCAAAAATTTTTCTTTTGCATCCGAGTCGCTATAAATGCATTTGATTGTATCGGAGGCTTCTTTTCTATCCCCTTTGTCTAAATAAGCTTTAGCAATTTTTTTGATGAAGTTTTCTTTTCGCTTAGTATCGCTATATATTTTCTTAATCGTACTTAAGGCATCTGTCAATTCATCATTCAAAAGCTGCTTCTCCGCCGCTTTTTCATACAACTTTTCTTTTAGTTCCGTTTTATAAATACCGCTTATGACATCTACTGCTTTATCAGCTTCATTTCTGTTGATGTAGGCCTCCGCCGCTTTCGCAAAATAAGCCTCTTTGACATCGCTATCGGTGTAGCTTGCCTTCATCGATTTTAATCCAACATCTATGCAGCCTTCGTTAAAACACTTTTCGGCATGATCAAGATATAAATTCTTGCGTTCATCGTATTTCGCGTTTCCTATCGCGTCGAACTCCTTCTCAAGCTGCCTTGTGAGGGTGAGATTTTGAGGGGGCAGAGGATTTTCTTGCGGCTTTTCTTTTTGAGCCGGTTTTTTATTTACTACAGGACTTATTGGACTGAGTGGGCTAATAGGGCTTATCGGGCTAATGGGTTTTTCAGCATGAATCGGCTTGATGGGGCTATAACGCTTGAAAGAAGTTGGCGAACTTGAAGGGCTTCTTTCATATGAACCTTCTTCGCTCTTATCATTTTGATAGAAAGCCTCGTAGCAGCTTTTATGAAAGAGGCTCTCTTGAACAAGAAATTGACCCAATTTGTCATATACTAGACCGACAACCCAGCCCGCCGCTTCTTCAAGGTCTCTTATTACGCAGAAAATCTGCGCTTTAAAGTAGGCCCCGTCATCGGATATCGCGCTAAAGGACCCCACTATTACAGCTAAAGCTATGTGATAAGTTGTTTTAATGGCGCCGGCAATAGCCGCTTTTGGCAGCGCAATTATCTTTCGTCCAAACCAGCCTTTGCCTTTAAAAATCGTATCGTATTCGTTTAATGTGACATTACCGACGGTAAAATCTTGATTATTCTTTGCGTGAGCTAAAATTTTTTCTTCGCTATCGAACTCCGCTTTCGATTTTTGAACATATAGATAAACCGTTTTATCAAATTTTACGCCCACAAAAGCCCCTTTATTACGGCCTTATATTCTCATTCAATTGTTAATTTTTTATAAAGATTAACTGAATGTATATTTTTTATTCAGATTGAATTTTTATAACGGAAAATGAATACTTTCCCCAAATTTACCCGAACAGTTAGTTATGTCTAATATTTTTTTGTCATTAATCTTACTTCTAAATGCAGCTTTCCCTTTATTAGGAAATCTAGAGAACCTTGAAAAGGAAGCTAAAAAAGAGCTGGAATACTTGAATTTCCCTCCAAGAGAGAACTGGATTCCTGAGCGTTTTACCTCTCATGGTGAAAAGATTCACGATGTCCTTATTATCGGAGGAGGGCAAACCGGTATTACCATCGGCTTTTCTTTAATGAAGGAAAAGGTTTCAAACATTCTTATAATAGACGAAAACGATCCAAACTGTGAAGGCCCTTGGCTGAGCCATGCTCGGATGGAGACATTAAGAACGCCTAAATATACTATCGGCCCTGATTGCGACATTCCAAGCCTTACTGTGAGAGCCTGGTTCGAAGCAAAATACGGCAAGGAAAAATGGGACGAAATCACCTTTGTGCCTCGCCTCGATTGGGCTGAATACCTGTGCTGGTTGCGCAGCTTTATAAAGCTGCCGACCGTAAACAATACAAAAGTAGGCTCAATTAAATGGTCGCAAGAGGAAAACTGCTTCGCGGTACCCTGCAAAAACACTAAAACCAAGTCTGAACAACTTGTCTACGCGAAGAAGATTGTTTTAGCTACAGGCCTTCAAGGATCCGGCGAATGGACAGTACCGGATCATATCAAAAATAATATTCCCCACGGTTTTTATTTTCACACCTCAGACCACATTGATTTTTCCCAGTTTAAAGGAAAGAAAGTGGGAATTCTTGGCGGAGGCCCTTGCGCGTTTGACAATGCCTATCTTGCAAGTCAATACGCTGATGAAGTTCACATGTTTTTTAAAAAATCAAAACTTGTAAATTTGCATGTATTTCTTTGGGGAGAATTTGTCGGGTTCCAGCATTTTGTTGCTTTACCGGACGAAAGCAAATGGCAGTTTATTTCGAAGATGTATGAAATTGGACAGCCGGCAACACCGCAAGCGGTCGAAGCCGTCCGTTCCAGAAAGAATATTATTATGCACTTTGATAGTCCCTGGAATGATTCGGAACTTGTCGATCTTAAGCCGGTTGTTATTACGCCTAAGGGAAGGCATAAACTTGATTATTTAATTGTAGCTATAGGCTGGATTACCAATTTAGATCTTCGTCCAGAGCTGAAGGAAATGAAAGACAAAATAGCGTTATGGTCAGACAAATATACACCGCCTGAAAATAAAAGGCATGAAGCCCTTCTTCGCGCTCCTTATCTTGTAAAGGGTTATTGCTTCTCAGAGAAAGAACCGGGTTCAGCGCCCTACTTAAATTCGATTTTTAATATGACCGGCGGCGCTTTAGTGAGTACGGGGTTTAGCGCGGGAACAGGAATTAGCGGAATGCGTTATAGTATCAGGGTTCTTGTAAATGAAATAGTCGATCAACTCTTTGTGGATGATAAAGATTATCATTATGAAACACTCGAAAACTACAACCAAACCCTTTTTGAAAACGAATGAATACTATCATAAAGAAGAAGTTCTACTTTTTAAGGCATGGAAAAACAGACTGGAATGATCTACAGCTTTGCCAGGGTCATAAAGACATTCCTTTAAACCCATCAGGACGTAAAGAAATATCTCTAGCTTGCCCTTTGATTAAAACGCTACCTATTGCAGCAATTGTGACAAGCCCTCTTTCAAGAGCTTTTGAATCTGCCGAGATAATTAATAATGCCCACCCTCTCCCACTAAAAATCATCGATGATCTAAAAGAAAGAGGGTGGGGGCAAAAAGAGGGCATTTCTAGCCAAGAAATGTATCGCATTGAGATGGAAGAAGAAGCGAATAGCCAATTCGACCCTGGGTTTGGAATCGAACCGAGAAACCAATTCAAATTGCGCATAATTTCCGGAATCAACCAAGCGCTTCAATTCGAAAACCCTCTTATTGTTTCACATGGACGGCTGTTTCTCTGCTTATCTGAAATTATGGGACTTCCCCCTGTTAGGCAAATCCCTAATGCGACTGTCATTGAATGCACTCCCAATCAAGAAAACTGGACTTTAACTTACCACTCACCTCTATGATGCAAAAATTTTTCATTAGCTTATTCCTTACTTTCTCCTTTCTATATGCGCAGCCTTCCAAGGAATCCCAATTTCTGGAATTGATGCAGCACGAACTTCCGAGAGTTCTTCCTGATTTTCAAACCGTTAGCTCTCTCATGGATGGAGGCCCCTCATTTATCAATCATGTTTATCTAATTTCTTTAAATGACGGAAAAGAATGCATCATAAAGATTGGCAATCCCATCTGGAAAGGCGATAAAACTTTAAATGAAGTAACGGCCTTAAAGTATTTGAAAGCGAATACCCAACTGCCTGTTCCATCAGTCCTTACTTATGAATGCTCTAGAGAAAAATCTGCTATCGGCTGCGAGTACATCATCATGCCGCGCCTTCCAGGCAAGCCTCTCAACAAAGAAATTGACCGCATTTATCAAAACAAAGAAACTTACCACCGCATTCTCGATCAACTGGGCTCTCATATCGCCGAACTTAAAAAAATTAAATTTTCCCGAATAGGCAATTTCAAGCTCCATAATGATGCCCTTGAAATTAACGACATTGTGGATTTTGCCCATTACCATATCGACTCTCCTTGCGATACCTTCTCCCAGTATGCCCGTCATGCGCTGCAATATTATATCCAAGAAATGAAAATACTCGTCTTTAAAGGAAGCCCTGACTCTCAGCTCTACATAAAATATATTCCCATTCTTGAAAACTTCCTAAATACCCATTCACTCGAAATCCTAGACATGCCCGAACCATTCGTCTTTTCCCATCAAGATTTTGTCATGAAAAATATCCTTGTCCACAATGACAATATCTCTGCAATACTCGATTGGGAATGGAGCGGATCCGCTCTTCTTGAAAATGAATCCCTTACCGGTTTTGATTTCCTTCGCACAGAAGAAGACCGCGCTTACTTTTCATCCGTTCTTGAAAAGCATGGCATCTATAACTTCTTTGCCTCTCCGCCTGCCTCGCGTCAAAAGTTCTACCGCCTTCTTGGGAACGTCTATACACTCGTTGCATTCCGGGAGTGGAAAGAAGGCAAGCTTGAGCATACCGCGAAATTCTTGAACCAAAAGCTCGAGCAGCGCCGTATCCGTGCAACCCCTGACTTCGACTTCGACTCCTATATCCAAACCATTATGGCCGACATCGACACCTGCCTCGCAAATTTTGACGATTAAAAGGATTATCCCTTATTTGGATCCGGGCGCTATTCGCATCCGGGAAAGAGTCTTCGCACCGAAACAAAACTCTCTAAAAACGCCAAAGTAGCGAGCCGAAGTTTTGGAAGGTGCCGACTGAATAAAGAACGGCGCGTATGGGTTTGTTCTGTTGAACAGATTCGAGGATCGCGACGAGAAAATAGCCTAGCTATTTTTGAGGAGAGATCGATCTTAATTAAGTCATTTTAAAACTTCCATTGGACTAAATATTCTATTCACTCCAATTTACATTATATTTGGATTCAACGCTGTTACAAAACTCTCTAAATTGCCTTAAACCTTTACGTTTATCAAAAATAATTATAAACATCTCAATCATATTTCGATAAATATATAATGAGTAACTCACCACCGGACAAATATCTTTAGGATTTCCTGAAAGCAAAATTTCAGGCACGCCATCATCACCAATATTGATAAATTTTAATAAACCTTTTGGACTTAGGTGTGTATCATCAGAAAATAATCTATAAATTTTATCATATAAAACTAATAAGTACTGAGTTTTCTTTTTTTTATTTTTATTTAGGTCATCTACTTGCTTGGCTCTATTATATAGATCTTGCCCGTCTTGCTTGTTAATTTTTTTTTCCATTCTTGAGATTAACTTATTTAATGACTCAATCTTTTTTTCAACTTCTAATAAAGTTATACCAATTTGTTTTCGACATTCATCATCAACACTTAATTCTTTCAACTTAACAAAGCATTTTTTTTGCTCTTTATAACCCCACAATATGAATTTATCAAAAGAACTATGTGATCTTGATGTATACAAAAACTTAGAATTTATTAAATTTTCTAACACCACTCTTAATAATGGCCAACAAGAATTTGTTCTTCCTTCTTTGCATAGAGTAAAAATAGCCTCAATGTGGCAATGAGAAGCAATAACCATAAAATATAAAATTCTCTTTCTCTTTTGAATCTTTTTTATATTTGTTGGGGAATGCTGAATAATATCTGAGCCATGGTTTACAATTTCGGCCAAAATATTGAATGCTTTTTGATGATTTAAAGTGATTTGATCTTTCGTGCTTAACATGAAACCCAAATGTAAGTTTTAAAAAAGGAGATGTTGAGGTCAAAGGAAAATGGGCGTGTGGATTTGGATGGTTGAGCAGATTTAAAGGATCGCGACGAAGGGCATAGCCTAAAGCTATGTCCGAGGAGCGATCGTTTAAAGATGCCAACCAGGCAAAGCTACACGCCCGTTTTGATTTGCCGAGGCATCTCCATCGGAAGAGGTGGGATTCGAACCCACGGTACGTTTATGGCGTACACACGCTTTCCAAGCGTGCTCCTTAAGCCACTCGGACACTCTTCCGTGTGGAGATAGGATAGCGGATCTATTGTTTCTAAAGCAACCTTTTGTTACAACTCGGGGGTTATGCTTTGGCTGCTTCTTTTTACATTTTTTTCTTTACACGCTGAAACCGTCGAAGAAGCAATCGGCATTGCTTTTGAAAACAACCCAAACATTTTTATTCCCTATTACGAAATCCAGAAAAGCGAGGGCAGCTACGACCTTGCGAGCTTATTGCCGAACCCGGTCTTCAGTTATAGCGAAAGATGGGGGCCGAAAGGCTCTGGCTTCGGCCCGAAAATTGACGCGGGGTGGCTCGCCCCCATTACCGACTGGCTGGCTCTTCCGCTTGATCAAAAAGTGGCGATGGATCAGGTTTTCAAAAGCTGGGTTAAAACGTATGAAGCCTCGTTCAATCTAACGCTCGATGTGGAAAACAGTTATTACCGGTCGGTTGAAAAGCAAGCCCAAGTCGAGAAGATTGAGCGCCTCTTAGAGCTGAGGGAAGCGACAAGGGATTTGGCGCGCGGTCAATATGAACAAGGCAATACAAATGACCTTTTTCTTTTGGAAACGGCAAAGGCCGTCGCGCAGACAGAGAAAGAAAGAGGCGAATTTAAAGAGCGGGCAGTCGATGCCGCAAAAAATTTAAACATTTTTGTAGGCGTCCCCATAGAGGCAATAGACCCTCCTCCTTTATATTTGGTATCTCTTGATGCCAAATCGGCTATAAACACCAATCCTTATCTCGAAAGCTTAAGATGGGAAGCGGAAATGCACCGGCACCAAATCAAAGCGCTTCCCTGGTGGCGTTTCTTAAACCTTAATTTAGGCCCAACTTTTGAAAGGGAAGTGAATGGAGATAGACTATGGGGCCCGGGAACCTCTTTCGCTCTCCCCCTTATCCGCAATGGATGGCCTGAACGTCTTATCGAAAGGATAAAACTGGAGATTGTTTGCCTGAAAATCGCGGCGGAAGAGATCCGGATCGAAAACGAGGTGAATGCTTTATTAAAAATACGGGAAGGGAGTTTAAGTTCCTTGCAAGCGGTGGAAGATGAGCTCGTAATTCTTGATAGATCGCTTGAAGAAGGGGAAAAGTACTATAACGTCATGAACTTAAGCCCCTTTGTTCTCCTAGCGACTTACGAACAAAAAATGAATGCGCTTATTGCCAGAAGCGATTTGATCCTTAAAATTATCGACCAGAATATCGCTCTTGAAAAACTGGCCGGCGTTTCTCTTTGCCGAGAAGCGATCAGCCTATCTAAAAAAGCGCCGATCCAAAGCCCTATATTTCAAACGGAGCAAGTTGAGACGAACCGTTCAGAGAAGCTAACTATTCCGAATGGAAGGGTTCTTCCTTTCACTTTAATCGACGGCGTCAAAGAATTTCATTTGGTTGCAAAGGAAAGCGTGCAGGAATTTGCCCCGGGATTTGCGGTAAAAGTGTGGGGTTTTAATGGATCGTCTCCTGGCCCTGTCATTGAAGCGGTTGAAGGTGATAGGGTCCGCATTAAAGTAACGAATGAATTGCCTGAAGCGACCACCGTCCACTGGCACGGCCTTATCGTTCCGTGGCAAATGGATGGCGTCGTGGGGTTAAGCCAAAAACCGATCATGCCGGGAGAAACCTTTATTTATGAGTTTACTCTCAAGCAAA
Organism: uncultured bacterium; assembly: GCA_964483465.1. Classification (GTDB taxonomy): domain Bacteria; phylum Chlamydiota; class Chlamydiia; order Chlamydiales; family Parachlamydiaceae; genus CAZABG01. The sequence goes on along the minus strand of CAZABG010000021.1, from coordinate 3,225 downwards.
ACGGCACCTACATGTACCATTCGCACACTGACGAGATGACTCAAATTGCGCTTGGCGCTTTCGGCTTTTTCATCATTCACCCTAAAACGGATGAGTATCCGGTCGATCACGACTTTCTTATCTTCTTGCACGAATGGTATATCCCTCCCGGAGCGAGCCGCCCTAATCCAATGGTGATGACCGATTTCAATTATTTTACTTTTAACGGGAAGGTCTTTCCGGGAACGGAACGGCTCAAAGTCAAAAAAGGAGATAAAATTCGAATCCGGCTTGCCAATCTAAGCATGGACAGCCACCCCATCCATGTGCATGGCACTGATTTTACCGTCGTAAGAAGAGGCGCAAAGCGGATCAAAGAGAGCGCTCAGTACACCGAAAATACTGTCGATGTTCCTCCTGGAGGAACAAGGGACATAGAATTCATAGCCGATAACCCGGGCCTTTGGGCGATCCATTGCCACAAGTCGCACCATGTCTTTAATGGCATGGACCATAGCTTCCCTAACCTGATCGGCCTCGATCGCGAGAAGTTAGAGCAAAAATTCAAAAAATTCTTTCCTAATTTTATGGCGATGGGAACAAATGGGATGTCTGAAATGTTCTTCGGACACCATTCCCACGGGGCTATGCCCTCAAACTTTCTTCCCTATGGAACAAAGGGCCCTTTCGGCTATATCGAAATGGGCGGCATGTTTACAATCCTGCAAGTTGACGAATAACTGGGGATGGTTCAAAATTTAAGCGTGATTAAATTCCTTCTTACCCTCTTCATACCTCTATTTTTATTTTCAAATTCTGTCATCGTTTCGGTTTTGCCCCATAAATTTTTCGTAGATAAGATTTCGGGTAATACTATAGATGTGATCGTCATGATCCCGGCAGGGGCATCCCCTCATACGTATGAGGCTCCGCCAAAGTTAATCCTTGCGGCAAGCGAAGCCGATATCTGGTTTACGATCGGAGAAGGATTTGAAAAAAAGGCCATTGATGCCATCACGGCGTATCGTCCCTTGAAAATTGTTGACTTAAGGCAAGGCCTGAGTTTAATTCCGCAAGGCTGCTGCCATGGAGGCGAAGACCTTCATATTTGGATGAGCTTGCGCCTAGCTCAAGTCGAAGCTAAAACGATCGCGAGAGCCTTATCTGAAAAGTATCCTGAAAAAAAAGCGCTCTATGAGAAAAACCTCGCTCAGTTTTTATCCGAGCTTGAAACGCTCGATGCGAAAATCGCAGCCGAGCTAAAGCCGTTTAAAGGCCGAACTATCCTCGTTTCCCATGCGGCCTACGGCTACTTCTGCCGCGACTACGGATTAAATCAACTTTCGATTGAAGTGGAAGGGCATGAGCCTACCCCAAAAAGAATGGACGCCCTATTAAAGGAAGCAAGAAAGCTAAAAATTAGCACCATCTTCGTACAGCCTCAATATAGCGTAAAAGGGGCCGATATTTTTTCTCGCACTTTAAACGCGAAAATTGTTGTTCTCGATCCTTACGCAGAAGATTATCTTAAAAGCATGGAAGAGATTGGCAAAGCCGTTAAGGAGGCTTTGTGAAAGCCATCGACGTAAAAAATCTTTGTTTCGACTATCCCGATACGCCCATATTGCATGACGTAAATTTCAGCGTCGATCCAAACGAATTTATAGGCATTATAGGCCCGAACGGCGGCGGCAAATCCACTCTTTTAAAATTGCTCCTCGGGTTTTTAAAACCATTAAATGGAGAAATCCGCCTCTTTGGCAAAGCGCCGAAAGAGGAATATCCCCATATCGGCTATGTGCCTCAAGCGCTTGGAGTGGATAAGCAGTTTCCTATCACGGTTTTAGAAGTCGTGCTGTCGGGCGCCTTATGCGAGCTAAACTTTTTTGGACGCTATCCTCAGTCTAAAGTGAAGAAAGCCGTTTCGTGTCTTGAAGAAATGGGCGTCGCCCATCTTGCCGGCATGCCCGTTGGAACCCTTTCCGGCGGCCAGCTCCAAAGAGTATTTATTGCGCGCGCTTTAACAACCGATCCTAAAATCCTTCTCCTTGATGAACCGACAGCGAGCATCGATCCAAAAGGAGAAAAAGAAATATTTGCGGTCTTAAAAAAGCTGAAATCAAGAATGACTATATTGATGGTTACTCATGACCTTAACGCGGCCATTCAGGAAGTAGACCGGCTTCTTCTGGTTCAAGGAACCGCGACAGAACTCTCCCTTAAAGAAGTTTGCGAACACTTCGCGATGGGCCTTTATCATGCGCCTCTTATTCAACCGAACCACATTATCCATCTAAGGAAGCCATGACCTTTCTTAACGCCTTATTCACAAATCCGATTCTTCTCTCGTCCCTTTTTGCGGCCCTCCTCGCATCTATCGCAAGCGGGGTTATCGGCTCTTATGTCGTCGTTAAAAGAATCGTCTTTATCTCGGGATCGATATCGCATTCTGTTCTTTCAGGAATTGGTCTTTCATTATATTTGCAACGTGTCCATAACATCGATTTTTTAACGCCGCTTAATGGCGCGCTTATAGCCGCAATCATTTCGGCCCTCGTTATGGGATATATCCACCTCCATTATAAAGAGCGGGAAGACTCTTTAATCGCGGCCATTTGGTCTGTAGGCATGGCGGTAGGGGTCCTCTTTATCGCTGCAACTCCCGGATCTAATGTCGAACTCTCAAACTACCTTGTGGGAAATATCTTGTGGGTTACGCCAAGCGATCTAAAAATACTTGCGATCCTGGACATTATCCTCATTCTTACGGTCCTTAAATTTCACAAAAAGTTCCTTATCCTCTGCTTTGATGAAAATCAAGCCCGCTTGCAGAATCTAAACGTTAATGCGCTTTATCTATTGCTTCTTACTTTGATCGCCATCACCATCGTTCTTCTCATCCAGGTGGTCGGTGTCATCCTTGTGATGACTATTCTTACCATTCCTGCCGCCATCGCGAATTTCTTCACTTTTCGTCTATCGCACATGATGGTGATCGCTTGCCTCATTGCGGCAGCGCTTTGCGTGCTAGGCAATATGACAGCCTTTGAGCTCGACTGGCCGATTGGCGCAACGATTGCCCTTCTTAGCGGTATCGCTTATGTGGGCGCTTTGCTGACAAAACGAAGCTACTCCAATTAGTTTTATCCAATATAAAGCATTTTTATCGTTATATTAAATTGGGATAGTTCTTCAGTTGTTCTGAAAGATTCAATCGAGTGGTGCATTTCCTTAAGATTTTTAGGT
>CAZABG010000020.1:21332-31101 GCA_964483465.1 uncultured bacterium | reverse complement strand
AGTAAAAATTATCTTTGACTACGATTCCAGCATAGCAACTTCCGCCTTCTGCCTTCCGCCTTCCGCCTTCTGCCTTCTGCCTTTAAAAAAGAGGGGTAAACCCCTCTTTTTATAAGTGTTAGTTTAGGAGGAAGTTAAAGCCGATTAGGCCTGCCTGGCTCCACATATTATCTCTTGAACCTCTAAAGTAACGATACTGAAAGTTCATAATAATTCTCGGACAAAGACGAACGGCAACACCGCCAATCGCTTGCCATGCAAAGCCCCTTTTATCATGCTGAAAATCAAAATCTTGATCGGACAATCCAACCTGCTGAATAGAATAGCCCGCTCCCATTCCAATAAATGGGGTTATGTAATCAAAGAAGGTAAAGTCATATATCAAATTGCCAAGAAGCGCCCATTGTTGTACGCGTCCTTTATTTTCTAAAACCAAATCTCCAAAGTTCTCAAACTTAAGATTTCTGACTTTGTTAAATCGATAAGAAAGCTCCCCTTCAAAACGAAATCCGTAGCACAGGCTCAATCCGGCGTCTACAAGACCAATGAAACCCGGCTTCAATCGATATTTAATATCGTGGTGGTGATAGCGCATGTAGTTCATACCGCCTGCAAAACCAAAGTAATAGTTATTAGCATGGGCTTCGAGCTTAGTGGTTAGCGCTGCGAGAATTAGGAATAGTCCAATTAGCTTTTTCATATGCTCCATTAAGGTAAAAAAAATGGGAGCCAAGGTTTACCTTGGCTCCCATGTTCTACCATATCTATTCATTTTCTGAACAGATAGCGCGGACTAAAACTTCAGATTAATAGAAGTTGTAGTTTACGCCGAGTACTAACGCATGGTTATCATGCTTAGCTTTCGAATTCTTGAAGAATCTATACGAAAGATCTAAGTCAACGCAGTCGTTGATTGGGTAAGCAACGCCAGCGATTAACTGCCATGCAAAGCCGCTTCTGCGGTTATTATTATGATGCTTAGCATGTCTCTCACCTGCCCAGCCGATACCAGCCCCAACATAAGGCTTGATGCACCAGCAATCAAGAGCATCGAAATCATAAAGCACGTTTACGAGACCAGCATAAAGCTGAGTATTCGTATGACGGCTCCAACCGTTTCCGTTTCTGCGGACGCGGTTATTTCTATATGAGAATTCAAGTTCGGCTCTGAAGCCGTTGCACCATTTGTAACCAGCGTCTAAGCCTAACACGTAGCCAGTCTTATACTTGTGGTGATGGTGACCGTTAGTGGCCCAGTTAATACCGCCGAAGCCGCCAGCATAAAAGTTGTCGGCTTGGACACCCGTAGTTGCCAAAAGGCCAACTAAGGAAGCCATCAGACAGATATATTTTTTCATGTCGACATCCATTTTTAGTGGTTAAGGTTCTCTCCTCAAATAAGAGAGGATGTAGTTTTACTACACATGAGCCTTTTTTCTCAAATTGAATAAATTCTCGTCAAGAAGTGTATTGCAAAAGATGCTGATTTTTAAGACAAAGCGAAAAATAAAAATGGCTTTTCAATGTATCCAAAAGCCATTTTATTAGCGTTAACCCAATGATATTCAATTACATCGAGAAAAATAAAAAAAATCTGAACTGCTTAAATACTTAAGTTAAAAAAAAATGAAAAAAACAAAAAATAAATGTCGAAATTTTGAAGAAAGAGAAAATCACCTCTCTACCTAGGCGAAAGCAACTTAATTTGATTTAATAATAAAATTATGTTATTATATTTCCTTATGAATACTAAAGATTGGCATTATTACATTAGTAACGACGAACAAGGAATTTTAACATTAAATGAAGTCGTTCAGAATTTTAATGATGGTATTTTTTCTCGATCAACATTAATTCGTCGCAAGAATTGGGTATATTGGCTGCCTCTTAGAAAATGCCATGAAATAATCGCCCACCTAAAGTGGGATTATCTCGATGAAGACAATCATTTTCACAAAAATCTATTCGGCTATGAAATTACATCTAAGATACTTAATAACGAGCTATCAAGAAAGACCCCCGTTAGATTAGATGAAGGTCTTTTAGTCTCTTTTAAAGACTCCTATCTAACTCCCACTGTTAAAAAACCGTATAAGGGATATAGTACAGTTATCTATCCAATACCGGCATTTCTTGAGATTTATGTACTTTTCTTTGTAAGTATAGCTATTTCCACCTGGCTTACATTAAACCTTGAACCTAAACCCTCTAAAGAACTGGCGTTTTTTTTGATAATTCTAATAGACAACCTAATCCTCCTTTTACACAGCTATTTTATTAGTAAAAAAGGATATAGCCTTTATTCCAAGCTGTTTGGATTGAACCTATTAAGTTACGATGGATCAAAATTATCTGTATGGAAAGCTTATTCAAGACACTTTGCGTATAAGCAAGATATTATTGAATTCGATCAGGATATGGGAATTATTCTAACAAAACAAAAACCCAAGACAGATTGAACTATCCTGGGTTAATAAACTAACCCGTAATATACGGCGAAAACATTACAAAGATTCCAAATACTATTAAAAAAATCGCCGAAAGATAATAACGTTTATCTAGACCTGCTTTTAAAGACATTAATGCCGGAATAATTCCAAATAGAGCAACCGCCGAAAAGCTGCCGGCCGCCTGCAACGCAGTCAGAAATATATTTGGATTATAAATGGCTACAACTAAAGGAGGGATGACCGTAATAAGCGCGAATGCCCCCCTCTTTATGTTTCCCTTATCTCCGCCAGACTGATCCAGGATAAAATCTAAAGTCGACAAAGCATTTCCCATAAAAGAGGTAGTGATCGCAAAAAAGGCAAAGAATGCGATGAAATGAAATACCGCAGGATTATTCGAAACCTGAAATAAGAGCTCGTCAATCGATGTTAAATTACGGCTATGATCCTGCATGATGCCCAAGACTAAAAATTCCCATAGCAGATAAACGCCAAGAGGAATGAGTGATCCTAAAACAATCGCAAGCTTTAAAGAGCTTTCTTTCTTTTCAAGATAGCGCACAAGGCTTGGAATCAAATTGTGGAATCCAAAACACACAATCAAAATAGGGGTGATCGAAATCGCATCCACTAGATTTCCTCCGACCAAGTTTTTAATCTCAACATGAGGCAAGCCAAAAAACATCAATCCCAAATATGTTATAGCGAGACCTGCCATAAAATATCGGTTAAAATAATCGACCGCTTTTGTTCCGCAAACCAAAGCTATAAAAAGGGTAAAAACAAAAAGGGCAGATCCCGCCATAGCCGGAATGGGAATATAAAGCGCAATCAACGGCCCAACAAATGCGGCATAAGCTGTCATTAAAGCGTACATTAAAAAGAGCATAAGGAAAAAGACAATCCCCTCCCCCGCTTTGCCAAAATAAGCCTTTGCCATTTCGGCCAAATTAGTTTCTTCAGGAAATTTGAGAGCAACCTTCAAAAGCTGAAAAGCCGCGACTGTCATGTAGAACCAGGCGAAGAGAAAGACAAAGAGCGTTGGCCCAAATCCCGCTTTAACTGTGGCAAGCGGCATGCCAAGCATGCCGGCTCCAATGGCGCAGCCGGCAAGAAGAAGAGCTGATCCGAAAGTTTTTCCAAACATAAAAATCCTTATATACTGATGTAATGGTATACCATTACATCAATAGTTCGCAAGGATTTTTACTTATGGTGGCCGCCGTGATGACCGCCATGATGCCCATGGTGGCTATGATGATGGCCATGATGGCCGTGGTGGTCGTGATTGCCATGGTGGCCGTTATGGCGATTGTAGCGGCGATGATCGTGCCAATGATGATTCCAGTGGGGGTTATTATGATATCTCCAATTGGCGTCACCCCTGCGGCCGTTATAGTAATTATTCCAATGATTGTGCCAATTATTATTCCAGTAATCATTCCATGAAGCGTCCCATCCTGGAGTTCCCACATAAACTGGCGTATTATTGTTATAGTAATACCCTGCTTTATTTACCCAATTGCCATTACTGTATAAATATCTTTCACCAAGCTCGGGAAAAAATACCGATGCCTGCTCGCCAGGCTCTACGTTTACGTTGATTGAACTGTTTGATGGATTAAGTGAAGCTTTTTGTTCGCTCATCTGCCCGTTTTTGTCTAAAACAATGGCATTGAGCTCGGTTGTGCCTTTCGGAAGATCCTCATAGGCACTTGTGTTGATTTGAATATCTGCCGCATATGCGGATGATACCGCTAAAAGAAAAAGAAGACTTCTCTTCATTTTTGACCCCTTATTAAATCGATCGTTTTTTGCGGAATCAAATGCACGACAACATTATGTCCCGCTTTTTCATCAAAAAAAACACCATTAGGTGACTCTAAGGATTTTACCGCTTCACAATATAACGCTTCTTTTCCATGTTCATCTCTTTCAGGAAGGGTGTACTTGTAGCCGGCGGCTATGGGTAAAAAATCTGGAAAAGCTTTTCTTGCAATAGAGAATGCAAGAGGAATCGAGCCCGCATTTAAATCGAGAGAGCGATCGCCTTCATACCAGCCGTATTTAGCAGGTTCAATCTCGACTAAGTCGATCCACTTGTTATTTACGCGGGCTTTGTGAATGATCTTCATCGCGTTTAATTATTCTGTTTTCTTCGTTTCCATAAAAATATTCTCTAAAAATGATGTAGAGACCTCCTAAAATGAATAAAATGGGTCCAAGGGTACTCCAATCAATATTAAAAACGGTTAAGAGGAAGGACCCTACCAAGATAAGCGTCGTCAAAACAAAATCAAAATGTCGTTTTGTTAAAATTTGACGGGTACCTAAAAATGCCCAAATCGCAAGCAATATTCCAGGCCACCAGGCATTTAAATAAAATAATAGTCCAAGAGCTATAAGAAGCACACCCGTGGATATGGCATCAGCTCGTCTTTTCGAAACAAACATTTTATTTCCTATCGTCAAAAAAATCTTATACTCTAGGACCCTAATAATTTGTAGACCCCTCTAGCTAAAATCACTATAGTAATAGATGTGATAAAAAGCATCCCTGACCCCCAACGTGTACATTCTATTACCTGCCCCAAATGTCAAAACTCGTTTATTATCACTCATTTACATTCAAACCCTGCTTTTTGCACGGTGTGCGGCGCTTCTTTAAAATCGACTGCCGTCACCGATAAAACCTTAAGTCTTGTTGAAGGGCATGAACCTGAAAAAGAAGCCATTCAATTCTCGATCGGCACCTATCAGGTACTTACAAGCATCGGCAAAGGGGGCATGGGGGAAGTATTTCTTGCATACGACACGACAACAGGAAGAAAGCTTGCTTTAAAGAAAGTACGTTCCGATTTGTTAAAACATCCGCAGATTAAGGGAAGGTTTTTGCGCGAAGCGCGTATCACCTGCCAATTAACCCACCCGAGTATTATTCCTATCTACGGCATAAGCCATGAAGGCGAAGAAATTTATTACACCATGCCTTACGTCGAAGGGGAAAATCTTAAGCAGATTTTAAGACGGGCAAGAAAACTTGAAAGGCAAGGCGACAAATCCGACGCCTCTATCGCCTCGCTGATCCGCATATTTATTTCCATTTGCCAAGCCATTGCTTATGCCCATTCTAAACAAGTACTGCATCGTGATTTAAAACCGGAAAATATTATCGTTGGAAAATATGGCGAAGCGCTCATCTTAGATTGGGGCCTTGCAAAGCTTAGCGAATCCAAAGAAGATGATCTTCCCAATCTGAATACGGGTGGAACAAGGGTCGGAAAAGTAGTTGGAACGCTCTCTTATTTGAGCCCTGAAAGGGCGCTTGGAGCTGAAGCATCCATAAGAAGCGATATTTATGCCCTAGGCGTTATTCTATATCAAATTTTGACACTAAAGATGCCTTTCAACAGGCCCAGCTTAAAAGAATTTCGTAAAAATCTACCTATAGAAACCTTAATAGACCCGATCGAAGCGGCTCCTTATCGGGAAGTGCCCAGAGTCTTATCGCAAATATGCATGAGAATGCTTGATCGCGACCCGTCTAAACGTTATCCAAATTTAAATGCTGTCCTATACGATCTTGAAAACTACATAGAGGGTCGAGCTGAATTCTACCCCGCTGCAACGCTTCAGATCGAACAGAAAAACGACTGGGAATTTCAGGAAAATGTCCTCATTGCGGAACAATTCGCAATCACTCGCGGGGCTGAGGCCAACTGGTTTCATTTAATGATTTCAAGGCAATCGTTTGCTGAAAACCTCAAAATTGAAGTGGTTTTTAAAATAGGAACGGAAAGTAAAGGGGTAGGTTTCCTTTTAAATATTCCTGAGGCCTCTGAAAGAAAAAATATTACCGAAGGTTTTTTGCTTTGGCTTTCCACCTCTAAAGAAGAGCCAAGCAAACTTTTAAGATCGAATGTTGAAGTTATGACCGTGCCGGAGCTTTATCTTGAACCTGGCAAAAAATATGATTTGAAAATTGAAAAAATAGACAAATTGCTCAATGTCTGGCTCAATAATGAATTAGAACTATCCTATGTGAGTTATATACCTGAAACCGGTACTCACGTTGGTTTTTTGTCGCGCGATTTCGATTACGGGATAGAAAAATTCACTGTTTCAGAGGGCAGTCAAAACGTACTTGTCAGCTGCCTCGCTGTCCCGGACGCTTTTTTAGCTCAAAAAGAATTTGATAAAGCCCTTTCCGAGTATAGACGAATCGCGTATAGCTTTCCTGGACGTTCAGAAGGCAGAGAAGCCGCATTTAGAGCAGGCGTCACTTTAATGGAGCAGGCCATGGAGACTCCCGATCAGGAGCTTGCTATGAGCCGTTTTGATCTTGCCTTGGAAGAGTTTGAGAAGCTAAAGAAAACCGCCGCCGCGCCTCTTGAGTATTTAGGAAAGGCCCTGGTTTATCATGCTCTTCACGATACGGAAGAGGAACTAAAGTGCTATGAAATCTCTTTAAGGCGCGATCCTAAACATCCTTTAAACTATATTCTCGAAGAGCAAATATTATTCAGAACGTATGAAAGCCTTACGGCTGATCGCAAGACCGCTTATGCTTTTCTTTTAATCATCTTGCAGTTTCTGCCAAGACTCGCGTCTTCCCATGCTGTCGCTCGTATTGTCAGCAACCTTGTCACACATGCAGAGCCGCTTTACTTTATTGAGTGGGAAAAGAAGCTTAGAAATGATCCAAGACAAATTTCAATCCTTTTGTCCTATTGGTTAAACAAGCCTTTCACTTTATACGAGATCCTTTCCAAACTTGAACTTACAGAAAAAACACTCGTTTACAATGCACTTTACGCTTTGAGAATACTTGATAGAGATCTATTTGATGACATTCTAATTAAAAAAGCCTTTCCATTCGATGAAAACAGCCAGGAAGAAAGAGAGCTAATTTATCACCTATCAAGAAAACTGGATGAAGGGAAAGCGGACGATGTGATCGAGGAGCTTCAACATAGTCCTCTTACAGTCCCGTTAAGCTGCTTGAAGATCCAGGCTTATCTCCTTCAAAAGGATATCAGTCAAGCAGGGATAGAGCTATCCCATTATCCTCTTGAATGGCATACGAGAGAATCCACCCTGCTCCCGTTTTTGTACGGCGTATGGCTGCATGAAACAGAAGGAAAAGAGCTTGCCTGGATCCATTTTTCTGCAGCCTTAGAGACTGCCTTTCCAAGAACATGGACGCTCGGAAGCTTATATCTTGCGAATAAATTGCCTGAAAGCTGGATGCAAAATGCGCTTTGGAATGAAAAAAGAGAGCTTTATCGCCAATTAATTTTCTTTTATGAAGTTATCGGAGAAAAGTCCGAGGCCAACAAATTCCGAAATCTACTTTCTACCACTGAGTAGGAGGAAGACTAAGCCTTCCCATATCTTTATTGTAACAACATTTTTAACATGATCTTCTCAAGCTAAAGCTTGAGGAGTTCATGTTATCGTGCATATAGCATTGATTACTTAAGAAGAATAAACGTCAGGTTGCAGTCGGGCTAATGATGCGCGCGAGGTCTTTATTCAGGTAGTAGGTATTGATCAGTCTATACGCCGCGATACTTAAGGTTGCCACCGTCAAAAGACCAATTAATCCCCAGCCAACTAATGCAAGAGGCGGTATCAAGTGGATAATAACCGCTGTGGTAAAGCAGATGGTAATTATGATCCCAAGTTTTCTTGTTAAAATTCCAAGCTCGATTCTTGTTTTCAGGTTAACGATTAAATGGCCGACGAGCGTCTTATCATTATTCTTGATGCTTTTATCTATTACCCTTTCCATGAACCCGTTGATCACTTTCCTTTTGAAGCCTACGGCATCGCTAAATGAATTATATTTGGTTTTATCTTCTAAGTAATTAGGATCGTCTTTTTCAATTCCTTGTAAATGAATTTCACTATTCTTGATTTTTCTATAGTCAGAGTAAACAGATACAATCTGAAGAAATAAACCGACAGAAGATAACCAGCTTGCCACTGCTAGCAGTGTCTTAGAAGCCATTAATTTAACAGCATCAAACCCGATACCTATAAGGCCTGCGTCTTCAACCACACAGGCGACATTATTGAGCGCGCTTGCGACATGAATATCTCTCTTATGCGCTTTTCTCTCTTCAAAAGACTTTACTGAATGATCAATTACTCCTTTTAGATGCAAAGGAAGATAAACTAACTTGATGAGCCTTGTACCCCCTGCCACTTCCATTGGAAGAAAATGGGAGCTTTGATTCTTAATGATTTCGGGTACAAATCCAAGCGTTACCGCTCTTGCTGCAATTCCTAAATCATTTGCTATTCCAAGAGCCTCTCTTGGAGTCATTGGGTTTATGTTTATGTTAATAGGTTCCATATTTGGACCTCTCTTACATATATTATTATCTCAAGATAGTATTAAGAATATTAGTTATTTATATTAATTTTTAGTAAAGACAGCCGGTTTGTTAACTATTTATAATAAGCCTATAATAATATGTGGAGATTAGAGTTTTGCTTCTAAATTAGCCTTTGTTCATGTTAAAGAAATAAGATGAGAGGGTTAAACGATGAAACCTATAAATACCATTGCAGATCTTTATCGACGCATTGATAAAGAGTTAAATAAACCGAACGCATTAAATGAAAAGGTCGGAAATGAGTGGATAAAGCTGTCTCATGCTGAGTTTGCAAAGCAAATAAGAGAGCTTACACTTTATTTAATTCAGGCAGGCGTAAAAAAGGGCGATGCTATTGGCATACTAGCTCCTCCGGGCATTCGATGGATCGTCGCTGATCTTGCATCTATTTTGGCAGGGGCGGTAGTAGTTCCTCTATTTGCAAATATTTCTGAAGAAAATTTTGTCTTTGAATGCACCCAGCCTAACGTTAAAACCTTATTTGTTGGCGGACTTGATCAGTGGATCATGTATTCAAAACATAAAGACTTGTTCGATAGAGTCATCTCTCTTGATCATATCAATAACAAACCCGAACACGTTTCATTTGATTCCGCGCTATCGATCGGAGCTGAAATCTATGCTAAAGATCCCAATAGATTTGAAAGCTTGCTTGATCAGTTCCATACCGATGATATAGCAACCATCATCTACACAAGCGGCTCAACCGGAGTTCCAAAAGGCGCTTTAATTTCACATAAGGTCTTAGTCGGCGTTGTGTACGTCGATCCATTTGGTTGGAATCCAGAAACCGATAGCTATTTGAGCATCCTACCTCTCGCACACGTATTTGGTAGAACTTTTAACTTTATCATGCTTTCTTGGGGAATACCCGCTTACTACTTTAATGATCTTAAAGCGGTAGGAGAAGTATGC
>CAZABG010000020.1:12474-21322 GCA_964483465.1 uncultured bacterium | reverse complement strand
CCATTACAGCATTGGTTCCCCGTCTTTTAGAGAAAATTTATGCTAAAATGGTTTCAAACGTCGAAAACGCAAGTTTTTTGAAGAAGTCTATAGGCCACTGGGCATTTTCTCTTGCAAATGACGAACAAGGCGGGATCAGCAAAACGCTATTTCAGCCCTTAGCAGATAAAATTGTTTACTCCCATTTAAGAGATGCTCTAGGGGGAAACTTTAGAATTATCATATCGGGCGGCGCCCCTTTAAACCCGCACCTTAATCACTTCTTCCATGAAGTGGGCATTCCTATTTATGAAGGCTGGGGGCTCACCGAGGCCTCGATTGTTACCGTCAACAATCCAAACGAAAACAAAATCGGCACTGTAGGGAAAGCCATCGAAACGATGGAAGTTAAAACATCGCCCGAGGGAGAGCTTTTAATTAAAGGACCCGTATGTTTTTCAGGGTATTATAAAAATCCCCAGCTCACCAAAGAAACGATCGATGAAGAAGGATATGTCCATAGCGGCGATAAAGGAGTAATTGACTCGGAAGGGTATATTACAATTTTAGGACGGCTCAAAGACCTTGTTAAATCGTCTGTTGGTGAATTTATAGCGCCCGTGCCCATTGAACAAGCGCTCAGTAAAGCGCCTTTCATCGACCTATCGATGGTTGTCGCAGAGAAAAGAAAATTTGTTTCCGTATTAATTTTCCCAAATTTCGAGGTGGTCAGATCTTTAAAAGCCGCTCAAAAACAAGAACATCTTACGGACGAAGAATTCTTAAACTCTGATTATATCAAGAACGAAATGGACACCCTTATTGAATCTATCAATAAGCACCTAAACCACTGGGAACAGATCCACGCCTATCGTTTTGTTTTAACTCCACCTACAATCGAAACGGGCGAACTTACTCCATCCATGAAAATTAGGCGTGAAGTGGTATCAAAAAAATATGCTGACCTGATTGACAGCATGTATCCCGAGGAGGCTCATTTATGAGCAGCAAAAAAAAAGCAGCCGTCGTCGATGGCGTACGAACGCCCTTTGTAAAGGCGAACGGTATTTTTAAAAAAATTGACGCTGATGACCTCGGCGCCTATGTTGTGCGGGAGCTTTTAACACGCATTCCCGTAAAAAAAGAAGAGATTGATGAACTTATATTCGGCAATGTCATTCAGCCGCCCGATTCTACCAATATCGCACGTATAATCGCTGTAAAAGGCGGACTACCTGTAAAGGTTCCAGCGTACACCGTTAACCGCAATTGCGCATCAGGCCTTCAAGCCGTTGTTTCTGCCGCAAATCAAATCGAGCTTGAAAATAGCAAGATCATTATAGCCGGCGGATCTGAATCGATGAGCCACTTTCCTGTCAGCTTTCCTGATAAAATGCGCGACTTCCTTCGTAATTTGAATAAATCAAAAACCTTCTGGGACAAGCTGAAGACCTTCTTTTCATTTAGACCCAGCTATTTGACTCCGCAGCTGCCTGAAATAAAAGACCCTCTTTGCGCACTAACGATGGGAGAAACCGCCGAAGTCATTTCGCGTGAATTGCATGTAACAAGAAAAGAGCAAGACGAGTTTGCCCTTCTAAGCCAAAATAGAGCGGCTGCCGCGCAAAAATCGGGTAGATTTGCAGAAGAGATAGTTCCTATACCCATCCCTCCTACTTATGATAAGTTTCAAATGACGGACGATGGTATTCGTGACAATCAAACGATTGAACAACTATCGAGCCTAAAGCCTGTCTTTGTTAAAGAAACGGGACAAGTCACAGCCGGCAACTCAAGTCAAATAACCGATGGTGCGGTAGCTCTGCTAATTATGAGCGAGGATGAAGTCAAAAGAAGAAACTTAAAACCGCTCGGATATATTACCGGTACCGCGTCCGTTGCGCTCGAGCCAAGCCGCATGGGACTTGGTCCTGTTTACGCGATTTCAAAACTCCTGAAAGATAATAACCTTACCTTAAACGATATCGATTTGATTGAAATCAACGAAGCCTTTGCCGCTCAGATCGTCGCGATTGAAAAAGCCTTTTTATCGGATGATTTCTCGAAAAAAGAGCTCGGCCGGGATAAAGCCATCGGCAAACTAGACCGCGAAAAATTAAATGTAAACGGCGGAGCGGTTGCTATGGGCCACCCCGTCGGCGCGTCTGGAAGCCGTCTCGTCCTTACCTTATTGAAAGAACTTAAAAAACGTAACTTAAAAAGGGGCATTGCCACTCTCTGCATAGGCGGAGGACAAGGTGAGGCCGTATTAGTGGAGGTTGAATAATGTCACCTTTTAATTTCACAGTGGATCGAGATGGCATCGCGACCATCGTTTTCGATTTACCGAACGAAAAAATAAATAAACTCAGCAATGAAACGCTTCTCACTTTAGAAAAGCTTTTAGATGAAATTAAAAATAGCCCAGATATTAAAGTTCTTATTTTCCGCTCTGCTAAAAAAGACATTTTTATCGCGGGAGCGGACATAAAACAATTTGAGCCCGCTTTTAAAGACCCTGTACTTGGAAAAGCAATCATCGAAACAGGCCAGCGCGTTTATAATAAACTTGCCGCACTCCCCTTCCCGACAATTGCCGCCATCAATGGCGCTTGCATGGGCGGCGGAACCGAGCTTATTCTTGCCTGCACCTACCGTGTGGCATCAGACAATCCAAAAACGCAAATCGCGCTTCCGGAAACCACTTTAGGCATTATCCCGGGATGGGGCGGAACGCAGCGCCTACCTCGCTTGATCGGCTTAAAGAATGGCCTTGAAATGATTGTCTCGGGTAAGCCCCAAAAAGCCGCTAAAGCTTTAAAAATCGGACTTGTAGACGCGTTATACGCTCCTGAATTCGAAGAAGAAAAAGTAAAAGAATTTGCTAAAAAAGTGATCACCCCTGAAGGGGCAAAAAAAGCGAAAGCCAGAAGATATAATCCCGGGTTCACCGGCTGGCTTTTAGAAGGAAATCCCGCAGGACGCGCCCTTCTCTATTCAATGACCCGTAAAGCCATATTAAAACAAACCAAGGGGCATTATCCAGCGCCTCTTCTTGCTTTAAAAACAGTTGAGGAAACTTACACCTTGCCTTTAAAGGACGGGCTCAAAATAGAGGCCGAAGCCTTTATAAAAAATTCGAAAGATAACGTTCAGATCGCCCAGTACCTGATCGGCATATTCTTCGGTCAGGAAGAACTTAAAAAACAAGGCGGATACCAAGGCGATCTCCCTAAAGGCAAATTGCCGAATCAGGCAGCTGTAATCGGTGCAGGAACAATGGGAGGAGGCATAAGCTACCTTTTCGCAAACCAACACATTCCGGCTCGTGTAAAAGACATAAATTGGGATGCGGTCGGAAAAGGGATTGCGACGGTATGGGAGCTCCTTAAAAAAGCGGTTAAAAAGAAAAAGATCAATCCAAACGAAGCTTCCCTTCGTTTCCATGAGCTTTCATGGACAATCGATTATTCGGGCTTTGAAAAAGTTGATTTCGTGGTGGAATCAGCCGTCGAAAATACCGATTTAAAAAGAAAGATCTATTCAGAACTTGAAGCCATCATTCCTGAAACGGGCATTATCGCGACTAATACCTCCTCTCTTACGATCGACGAACTAGATAAGAACATGAAGCATCCGGAACGTTTTATAGGCATGCACTTCTTTAATCCAGCTCCCCTCATGCCTCTTGTAGAAGTTGTTCCTGGAAAGCATACTTCAAAAGAAACGCTTGCAAACACTTTAGAGCTTGCCCGAAAACTTGGAAAAACGCCCCTGGTGACGGGCGATTGCCATGGTTTTCTTGTGAACCGTATCTTTATGGCAGCGGCAAATGAGGCTTTCCTTCTTCTTGAAGAGGGAACTCCGATCGAAGTATTGGATAAGGCCTTAATTAAATATGGCATGCCGATGGGCGCGGGCGAGCTTGCTGACGAGGTGGGCATTGATGTGACTTATAAAGTTGCTAAAACCTTTGAAGTCGCCTATCCAGACCGTTTTAAAACGCCCTCCCTTTTGCAAAAAGTTTATGACGCGCATCTTTACGGCAAGAAGATCGGCAAAGGGTTCTATCTTGATAAGGGAAAAATCAACCCTGAGGCAGAAAATATTATTAAGAGCTTCAACGGGGCAAGGCCTTCAGACGAAGATACTGTCATTAAACGCTATCTACTTGCGATGATTAACGAAGCTTCAAGATGCCTAGAAGAAAATGTCGTTGCAAAAGCGCACTATGTGGACCTTGCCATGATCTTTGGCGTAGGCTTCCCTCCATTTAGAGGCGGCCCTCTTGCTTACGCCGACACATTGGGCATTAAAAAAGTGCATGAAACCTTAAAGCAGTTCGAAACCAAATACGGCCCAAGATTTAAGCCGACTCAACTCATCGAGAACCTTGCAAAAGAAAATAAGTCTTTTTACGACTACCGGGCCCCTTTAGCAAAGAACAAACCTGCTGTACTTGAAAAAGCAACCGTATAATTTATCGTGCCCGCGCATCAAAGCCGGGCACGAAAAAATTAAGCGTTAGATGCGCTTTTCTTCTCTACTCTTTCCTTCATATAAATACATAATGTATTGGTGTCGGGATGCTGAAAATAGCTAAGACAGCGTTTATATATATTTTCAGCCATTTCATTCGACATCATGCCTAAACGATCCATTTGCATCAGATTTTTTGCGACGATATCGCTATTCTTATAAATCAATAAAAACACCGATTCAAAAAAGAAGGCGTGGTCTATGTCCTTTGCAGCAGATACATTCCTTTCGATTAAATTTACATAATGGGCAACTACCGCTTCAAGGGTCGTATCATGAGCGATTCCGAGCCCTTTTTGAAGACGAAGAATATACCCTTCCAAAAGTGAATTTAAAGACTCAAGTGTCGTTATGGATTTGATATAATTAAATATATCCGCAAGCGTATCGCTATCTAAATAATAGACTCCGATCTTTAAAAAGTTATGAACGTTCTTATTACGTAGTGTGGCGCATGTCAGTTCGTTATCCCCTGATAAATTCAAGAATATTTTTCGAAGATTTTCCTTCGAATAAAGAAATTCCCATTTTGGATCGGCGGCTTTTTTATCCTTATCTTTTTTATACTCCGCTTTATGATTATTGCCTGTCTCTTTAAAGAGAGTCATTAATTCAAGGTGATCGCACTCCTCTCCCAATTTAAACTTGGCTAAGACCGAAGCTATATCTAATCGATGTGTGGGTATGACATGATAACTATTAACTTTAGAATCCTCTCCTGCGTTTACTACAACTTTTGGCTGCTTTGATTGCCATTCTAGCTCCTTCTTTCTGACAGACCAGCGCGTAGGTTCTTGCCTTGACGGTAGAGATTCCAAAGGCTGTCCCTTTAATTCAGCGAGCTCTTTTTCAAGTTCAGCCACTCGCCTTTCAAGCGCTTGTATTCGCGAGACTTTACCTTTAATCTCCTCTTGATACCCTTCGTTATAGCGCTCTACCTCTTCAAGCCTTGTTCTTAGTTCTAATAGTTCAATGTTATTTTCTTTTTCTTCTTTTAATTGGCGGTTCGCCTCTCTTAGCCTTTTCTGCTCTTCAAGAAAATCATTAATGCGTTTTTTGGAAAGGCTTAATTCTTCTTTAACCGCTTCATGCTGAACTGCATTGATTGACATCTCGGCAACCTTTTCATGATATTTTGTAAGCTCATCATGCAATTCGGCCATATCGCCTTTTACATATTTTATTTTTAAAAGAAGCTGCTCTTCCTTCTCTTTAAAGTTCTTTTCATGTTCCTTACGTATGTCTTCAATGGATTGCCTCAAGGCTTCAACTTCGAGTTGTTTCGCCTCAATTTCACCTTTTAAGTTATTTTCTAGAGTAATTTTTTCCTGAGTATGGGCATCTTGCGCGGACTTTAGCCCTTTTTTTTCTTCTTCAAGGTCTTTTTCAAGCCGCTCAATATCGCAAGAAAGCTTTTTCTTATCGGACTTTAACTCATCTTCTAATCGTTTAAGCTTTCTATTTAATGATTCAATCTCAATTTGAGAAGTTTGGGCAACCGTTTGAACCTTTGCGTTTAACGCTCTTTCGTGAGACTGCTTTAAATCCTCCATTTCCGTCTTTAAAAGAGCGATAATCGCCTCTTTTTCTTTAAGTTCTTTTGCGTGCTTTTGAGCAAGCTGCAATGGATTTAGTTTTTCAATCTCATTTTCAAGGGATTTGTTCTTTTGTTGCGCTTTTGACAATCTCTCTTTTAAGTCATTTCTTTCCGATTCTAAAGAGGCTATGAGCTTTCTCTTTTCAGTCTCTTCTTTCTTCAACGCTTCAAGCGCCTTTATAGAACTTGTATCAGGTTTCTCGATGGAAACACTAGATGCTTTGCCGATCTCTTGTTTAAGCGCGTGAATTTGACGCTCAAGTTCGATATTTTTATTGGCTAACGCTTCATTAACTCTTTCTTTTGCTTTAAGGCTATCAAGCTTTTTTTCGATCGCTTCTTTTTCATTCATCAGCCGTTTCAGCCTATCTTCATTGGCAGCTAATTCCTCTGAACGCTTTTTCGCCTCCTCTTCTAAGGCGGAGTGTTCTCTTTTCTTTTCCTCAAGCTCTAAAGTCAAAAAATCGCTCTTTGTTTTGCCTTCTGCGAGCTCCTTATCATATTTTTTTATAAGAGTGTCGATTTCGCTCTGCTTAGTTCCAATCAGCTCTTTTAATTCCTTCTCTCTTTTCTTCCCTTTCTCAAGCTCGCTTTCTAAAGCCGTAATTTTATCTAGGCTTTTTTGCTCGTTTTCTTTTGAGCTCGCCGCTTCGGCATCATACTTTCTTCTCAAAGCCCCAAGATCTTCATTAAGCTTATCAAGCGCTTCTTGCTTTAACCTTAATTTACTATCTAGATCTTCTTTGGCATCGACTGCTTCTTTAAGCTCTCTTTCGAGCGAAGTTGTATTAACCCCTTTAACTAAGGGCTGTCGTTCGCTGCCTTTTAAAGTTTCATCGAATAAGGATTGATACCCTGCGCGATAATTTAGAGCCGCGACTAAACCAAGCCCCCCTGAAGTTAATGCTGAAACAAATGCGGCTGAAGTTAGAATAAATACCGTCTTCGTTGCCAACGCCACCCCTAAAACCCCTGCAACGGGAGGCACTAAAGTCGTTAATGCGACAGCAGTTAATGCAATCGCTGATCCTTTGGCGTATTTAATGGCAGTTTCGTAGGGAGCGCTTACTTCTAGGGAAATAGGTAAAGGTGTGGTCATAGTGTCTCTTTAATAGTTAGCTGAAGTCTACAAAAAGAGAACACAGGAAAACAATCCTAAAAACAAAGGATGAAGGATGAAGGCGGAAGGATGAATAGCGACAGAACAGCAAAGGCAGAAGGAGGAAGGCAGAATAGCGACAGAAGGGGCGCGCTATAGCGCGCTTGTAATTAAAAGCGCCGTAGGCGCCTCGTTCTGCCGAAGGCAGCCTTTCTATCCGCTGAAAGCGGCGCATTCTGTCGCTATTCTGCCTTCCGCCTTCTGCCTTCTGCCTTCCGCCTTCATTTCCGCCTGTCCAGAACCGCAAGCGTTAGCCTTGTTTGCGACACGATTTCATGATCATCATTGAATGCGGGAATTTCCCATACCTGAATGGAGGAGCCGAGCCTTATCGGCCGCGCGATCGCGGTAATTGAACCCTCTTTTGCCATTTTTAAATGAGATGTGAAAATATCAAGGCCGACACAGACTTTCTTAGAGGGATCCACTACCAAGTTCCCTGCAATAGAGCCGACCGATTCTGCAAGCGCGCAAGAGGCGCCTCCATGCAGAATGCCATAAGGCTGCTTCGTCCTATGATCCACAGGCATACGGGCAGAAAGCGTTTCGGGGGTAATATTTACAAACTCAATTCCAAGGAATTCAACCATGGTATTTGCGCGGCTGGAAGAAACTTCTTCTAATGTATAATTTTTAAACCAAATCATAATGCCTTTATACTGGACATTCTAATTTCATTCGATTTTATTTTTCTTCGTAATTAATATTCGAAGCCATGACAGAACGTATATCTTACTTTCCTCATATAGATTCACGCTCATCCTATGATGTGGACGGGAAAAATGAACTCTATAAAATAAGCTGGCTTAAGCGAATTTGGATATTCATAACGCGTCAAGATTCTAAAAGAGTGGAACGCATACAGAACTATTGCGATGCCATCCTTTCTAAATTAGAAAGACAAGTTATTACTCCCTCGGACTATGAAAAAGTCAAACGCATATACGATCAGCTAAAATTGAAAGTATCTCCTGAACTATATGCCTTAAAAGCCCCCAATGATGTGGAGGAAAATGCGGATATAGCAGAATGGTTAAATTTAGCCTATAGTTGGAAAAAAGAGCAGGAATGCCTCGATCGAAGAGAGATTAGCGAATCTGACATAGCGAGGATTAAAAAAGGCGCTTCATTCAAAGGCTTTAACGAATTAATGCAAGATAAGGCGTACCGGCATGAGTTCTTTACCTGGACGCTAAGGTATCGCCTTCCGGCAGAATTGTTCATCTGCTTTCCAGGAATGAGAAAGAAACTATCGGAATCCTTTCTGCACGATGAGCTCGCCTCAGACGAAGGCGCAAACCTTAAGGTCGACCCCATTGCCCGCAAAATAGAGATTCTTTTTGAAAGTGATACTTGGAAGAACCTGCTCGATCAAAATGAACAGGTTAGCCTTGGCGGAATTGATTTTACCATGGACCAGGTGCTTTTCGATTTTGCTGAATCGCAATATAGCTCGCAGCATTTACGCTATTTTCCAAAACTTTCTCATCCAGATCCAAACCATAAGAGAGAAGGGATTTGCTTTTGGGAAAAGCATAAGGTCATGCAAAAAATCGATATGACAAAGGAACGCT
>CAZABG010000020.1:0-12464 GCA_964483465.1 uncultured bacterium | reverse complement strand
CTTAACTGCTCAAGAAGTCGATGCTTGTTTTGATAAACCCTTAAATGGGAAATGGATATTTGGAATCGCCATCGCAAGAGACAGTAAAAAGCTGACATTTGCCGGAAATCACGCCTTTTTAATCATGGGCATTCCCATGAAGGATGGAATCTATTCCTTTTTTCCTTTCGGCAAGCTACCCAATTTTTATCCAAGAGTAAGATCTGAATTCATTAAATTGATCTTCGAGATGGTGGATAGTGAAATCATCTATCCTGACGACAATATCGACCGGTTTGATAGAGAGCACCTAATTATTCCTATTGTCTGCGACGAAGAAACGGGAATGAAAGCTATTAATAAAATTCGAAAAGATATTCAAAAATCTCATCAAGGACTTAAAAAACTTCTTTTCCAAATCGGCGTCTTAAACTGCTGCCACTGGGTTGAAAAACTGGCCAAAAAGGTATTTACCAATCTCCCTGATATTTTCGGAGTGAATTTATTCGATCTCACCCCTTCTGGATTATCGGGACGTATTTTTGAATGGATCAGGCCAATTAAATGGATTCATCCTTACATTATCACTCCTTTTGTTTACTTCATGGGGGGACTTAAAGTCCGATTCATTGAAAAAGAAGATAGAACAAAAAGCTATTCTCTTTGGCAATTCAATTCTTGGTTTAAGGAAAAAGGCTTTTATAGCGCTTCAGTCTTGTACTCTCGTCGGGAAAAACTTGAAAATGACATTAGGTCTTTCACGGATGCAGTCAGTCAAAAACCCCTTCAAATCTGGGGATAAAGATCCGAAGATTGAAATTGAAGCCAATTTCTTAAAAGGATGTAAAAAGGTTTTGTCATTCCGTATTCTATAGCTCTCGATTAGCTCGCTATCCACTATCATTTCTTCGAGGTATTCAGGATTTGATATGATTTCAAAACAAAAATGCTTAGTGCCAACCGCATGCAAGATATTGAGTTTAATTAAAGCATCAAATAGACGTTTTAATTCCGATTTAGCAAGTGTTTTCACATGATTGATACCCAAATATGTCAGCTTAGTAAACTCATTTAAATTTTCAGGTAATTCAATTATACAATAAGAAAAAGAGAGATAATCGATATTTGAATTCATAATCGCATTTAAATTTTCCTTGGATAAGTCATGGTGATTTATGGTTAATGCTGTTAGATAAGGAAAAAGGACGGTTATCTGATTCAGAGCCTGATCTGCAATTTTTGATTCATCAAAAATTAGGGCCGTGAAATTTCTTTTAGCCTCAGATATAGCAAGTAATTGATCATACGTCACTTCGCTATAGGATGTTATCTTAAGAATGTAACAGGCATCAAAATAACGAAGCATCCCACCGATGCATGCTAAAGACACCTTGTTCTTTCCGTCAGAGGACAAAATTTTAATGCTTCTCTTATCGAGCTTCACCTTGGGACATCGAATCATTTCCTCTTTCTTTTTTTCTATGTCGCAGGAATCACTATAAGTCTGACTGACAACAACCCCATCACTTAAGTACTTAAAGCTAATTTGTTTAAAAATGACTCCGGGAGAATTCTTCGGATAGTCCCAATAACTATTGAAACGATCTTCTTTCATCTTTGTAGTAAATGTTAGATTTTCAGAAATAGAATTCAAATCACTAAATAATTCGTAATTCGTTAAACATTTTTTTCCCTTAGCGTCAATAGTCAAAAAAAAATCGGTATTTTCTAAAGTAGATAAACAGTGTTGGGTAAGATTCGCAAAACCATACTCAGTTGAAAAAAGAAAAAGTCCAAATAGTGAGGAAAGATCTCCTACATATTCACAAAGCAATTCTTGAAGTTTAACAATCCCCCTTTCATATCCCCAAACTTTAGCCTGAAGTAAATATTTTTGAATAACTTCAACAGACTCTTTTTGAAATTGATGAAAATCATCCGTGCACATCGTCTTAAATAACTCTGCAGCTTGGACAATAGTAATATGTGTTGCGATATCTGAGGCTTGAGGGATCTCGTCCGGATTAGAAAGCCATTTATTTCTAAGATGCTCGCATTCTCTAATCATAACTAAACGAGAAAATGAATAGGCTCTATTTTCATAATTAAGATCGGGCATTGCAATAATAACTCTTTTTAAAAAAGAATCTCCCGATCCTATTTTTTTAAGAATATCCCATGGAATTATCTGATGTAATACATACCCTCTTATCTCTATTACTAATTTAGTGGCGAATGATTTATGATTACCTAGCCACTGAAAATTTTGCGCGGCTTGTTGAAAAAACTTGATTAAAGTTTTGGGATCTCTTTTTAACTTTTCCAGCAATTGGGATTCGTTCATTCCAGGATCAATAAAATGCCTCATATCCTGAGAGAGTGTTTTCGGAATAAGGCTCACCAGGTACCGATAAAACTTATTTGAAGTTTTTTCATTTCGACTAATTCTAGAAGAGCGTTTCGAATTGAAAGAGATAAATCTCCTTCTATAAAGAGCGTCTTCAATTTGCAAAACCGAGGTAGATAATGAAGGTCTTGCTCATCTAAAGAAGATGCGCTGATCGTTATTTGCTCTAAATTTAAAGAGTGATGGCAAAGCATTGAAATCTTAAAAGTTTTAATTCCAACCATTATTACTCTTTTCAATTCTTCAATCGTTTTAAACAATCTATTTAAGTCATTCTCGCTAATTTTGACAAAGGTAAGTTCAAGCGTATGCAATTTTTCAAGTCCGGAAAGATCCTCCGGCCAATCTACGACACATGCACTAAAGTAAAGAGAATTGAGAGGAAGGAATAGATATTTAGCGATTATGCCTAGAGGCATTAAGCCCCCATTTAAAGAAAATAGACTTAATTTAGGAAATAAGGAAGGAATTTTATCCTTTACTTCGAGCCCCGCCAAAGGACATTGAATAAGGCGTAAACTTTTTAGATCAGGATTAATTCTACTTATGGATTCAAGTAAAGGAATGGAGACTTCCGTATGGCGCACAAAATCTATTCCTGTAAAAGAATAAAATCTTAGTAAGCCTAAAATCATCTTACTTGAAATAGGGTCTGTACCATTGAGCACGAGCGTTTTTGTATTAATACTCAACCTCCCCTTTTTTAAAGATTGTGATTGAATTTGCTTCTGTAAATCGACAAATTGAAACCAATTAATAATTTTCCGTGTCACTTCTACATTCATTTTATTAAAAATAAATTCAATCGATTCAACTTGCATATCTGTCAAATGGAGATTTCCTCTATATTCAGTCTGACCCCGGCAAAAAAGGCGCCGCTCTCGATCGCTTGGCATTATATTATTAAGAAATGGGGCTTCAATAAGAACGGAATTCGCTAAAAAATAAGTTTTACCCTCAACTTCATTAATGTAAAAAGGATGCTTTTCCAAAAAAGAACGGCAATGCTCAACAACAATACTTAAGTCATTTTCTACCGAAAAATTATAATCCGATAAGACATCGCCTACATTATCTAACCTTTCGATCAAAATCCTTTGATAGGCGTCAACCCCGCCTTTATACCCCCAATGCTGACACTGCAGAATTGCCCGTCTTAGCAATTCCGTGGAAAATAAATAAGCGTGTCCAAAACAGGGATAGGTAAATGCTTGATATAAGGCATCAAAATCTGATGATGTTATTATCAAAGGGATAATCTTGCTATATTGCAATTCAAGCTCTAAGGGCCTTTCTTCCCATCGCTTTCTTAAATGGGTTGAAAAAAACATAAGTAAGAGGCGGGAATAGGTATCCTTTCCATTTATGCTCGTTAATGTTAAGTCTTTCGCGCCCTCTAAATAGAAAAAATAGCCATGAAATCTTGCAATAATCGCCATAGTTTTAGAGATATCATTCCAAGATATAAGCCTTGAAAGAACGCCTTCGGTTACATATTGGCAAACAGTCGCGACTCTTTCGCTATTCTTTTTACAAAAACTCAAATTTTGAGCCATTTGCTGTAAACATTTTATGGCTAAAAGAGGAGTGAGACGAGTCTTTAATAACCCACTTGATTTTACTTCGAAAAGATGCGCGATATCCTTTGAAAAAGTCCTAGAAATTGCTGTCATTACATTCTTTCATATCCACTGTGACTTTCGTCGTATTAATAATTTTAAATAAAGCTCTTAACAACGTTCCTGAATACGTATTTCCATAGACTATAAGCGATGTCAAATTAGGAAAATGGCTTATCACAGCCAATTCCTTGTCAGCTAACCATTTTGCTAAATCGTTTGTGTGAACGCTTATATTTAGTATCTTTTCTGGATAAGGATATAGTCTTGGATCAAAATGCTCTAACTTTACAACACAAATATCTTGTACATTACTGCACGCGCTCCATAGCCTTTGCAATTCTTGTGCAGAAATTCGAGATTCATTCGATATAGCGATGCTAATTAGCCTATTAAAGAATGATAAATCTTGAGGCAGATTTATCAAACATTTATCCATAATTAATTGATTCAATTTTTCAAATTTTTTAAAGCTTAAAAAAGCTTTCATAGGAATTTGTATACTTGATAAATACAGAGCTGATAATTCAGGAAATAAAGAAGAAATCGAATCAAATAAATCTGCTGTCAATCCATAGCAATTATGAAATTTAAAATCTGTTATACCCCTTCGGATTCGGCTTATATGATTAAAAAGATCTAAATTTAGTTCAAAATTATAAATTCCAAGATTATTAACCTCGTTAAAGTAAATGAGGGTACCGAGCAAAAATTCCAAATTACCACAGCATTCTCGATCAAAAGATAAATGCTTCGTTTTATCCCGTGGAATACGGCATTTTTTTGATGATAGATATCTCTTCCTTGTTTCGATCAATTCAGATTCTTCCTCGACAACCTTGTATCCAACAACAAAGCTTGATTCTTGAAATCCTAGACTCTGGATGGCCATTTTAGGACATCGATTGTAAGTAAAAATCAATTCATCGTTGTTTTTTCGTTCCTCTAAGGATAACTTCATATTCTCAACATCAAAAGAAGAGCCGAAAGTGAGTTGCGAGTAGTAAGTATGATCTGAACATGATAGAACGCAGAATTCAAGACCTTCAATAACTTCAATAGCTCTAGCTTTTATTATATCAAAATTATTCAAATCGGCAAAAGCGATCGCCATAATTGCCGTTCTGCAATCGTTTATTCTTTGAGCATATATTCTTTGAAATGCCTCGATTCCTTTGGCATATCCCCAAGATTTGCACTGCATCAAATAGTTTCTGAAATGCATTAAGGGCATATAATAAAACTTATCAAACCTATCTGTAATGAATGTTGAAGCTATAGCTGAATACTCAGAATTGCTGATAATTTCGAAAATAGGTTTAATTTCAATCATTGTCCTTGAATACATATTTTTTCCGCGAAACATTGAACAGTTTCTCGACATGATAAATTTGACAAAGTTATACGCCTCAATAACCACTTCATCCTCTTTGTATTCAGGCATAGGCTTAAGTATTGTAATAGAGAAAAAACGGCATACGACCGTCATTGTTTTATTGACGGCATCCCAAGGCAGCGCACCTGTACAAAGCATGCCATAAAGCATTGATGCTGTTTTACATAATACCTTCGGTGACTGGTGACACCACGCAGGAGATTGAATTGCCTGAAAGAAAAATTTAGCGAGAAGCTCAGGATTCTTTTTTAGATTATCTATTAAGGGCCCTTTTCCGATGGCTGCAACAACATCTCGTGATAGGGTTTTTGGAAGAATCATCTAGAATAACTTAAATTTCCCATTAAAATCTTAGCCCCTTGAGGAAGATATGGAGTTAAAGAAAAAATGAAATTATTGAAATTCAATATTATTAGACTTTTTAAATTAACAAACTTTATTAAATACTCTTTCTCTGCGTAGAAATTTTCAAAAAATCCACTTAACTCAACTATATTATGAGGATAAGGATAATTTTTAAACGAATGATCTTTAATATGTACAAGAGAAAGAAATCTGACATTTTTTGCATTAGATAAAAGTTTTGAAATCTGATTCTGACTAACCTTATTTATATTTATTAATTCCAACTGCACTAGATTTGAAAGAAGATTTAAATCTAATGGAAGTTCAAACGTTGAGTTAGCAAGCTCAATTTTTACTATTTGTTTAGTTATTAGAATAGTAGTAAAAACATCTTTAGATACATTCGAAGAACAAAATCCTATCTTAGAGAGCCTTGGACAATTTTTAGTAATTAATTCTATATGTTTTGGAAGAACTTCCACCTTTAGTTCGCTAAATACAAAACACTCTAAATTAGGCTTGGCTTCTGCTATCTTGGCAACAACCGTTTCTGAAATTTCATTAATACTAGATAAAGCAACCGTTTGTACTTTATCAAAAAATTGACATACACTTGCGAAAATTTCTGAAGTGATAACGTATGATTTACCACCAAAAATTAAATGCCCAACTTGATCAAATTCTTTTAACTTTTTAGGATTTGCCGTCAAGACAGTGCCCTTAATTTTGGTAAACTCTTCGATTTTACTCCGCTCGCAACTTACCATCGCAGCCTGATTGTTTATAAAATATAACTGCGTAATAAACATACAGAGTTCATTATTCAATATAGAATAAGGATAACTTAAATATCCTTTTGTTAAAGTTCCTAAATCAATCCACCCTTTAATTAAGCGGCTATCTACAACAAAACTCAACAAAACATAAAATTCAGAGCCATCTCTTGAAATTTTGTAAACGTCTAGTTGTTCAAGATACTTTCTACAATAGTCTTCAACTATCTTCATTTGATTATTTCGCGCAAAAACAAGCTCTTCAAAAGCAACTTTATAGTTATTAATTCTGTCGCAATAAATAGTTTGAAGTTCATTGAATGCCTTAATATAACCAATTGACTGGCAGAATTTGATCAATAAAAAAAGAGCATGATTATCTAATCTTGAAAACGAACCGATGGGAAACTCAAAGAAAGTCAAGTAGAGATTAGGCAAATAATCGGTAATCAATAAACGCGCATACTCAGGATTGCAAGGAACAGGAAGAAATTCTTGAATCGCAAAATTCGATTCATCCGGTTTTTTTTCCCATCGCTTTCTTAATACCGAACAATGGGGAAGCATGAATAGGCGGCTGCAAAAGAACTTTTCCTTTTCAAAGGAGAAAGAAACATCTCCATTATTAACAAGGACTCTCTTATTAAATCTGGAAATTATAACAACTGTTTTTATCACCTCGCTTAGGGGCAAAACAGCCGTTATTGCCATGTTCGTAAGAAGGGCGTAAGAAGTGATCATTAAAGGGACGTTCTTAGCTACAAAGGTGTAATCTTGATTGGCCTGCTGTACAAACTTCATAAAAAGCCGAGGATTAGAATTCAGCTTACTTGCATCTGAATTCCAACTTTTTACGTATACGGCGACCTCATTAGAAAGAGTTTTAGGTAAAGAGTTCAATTAGACCCACTAAATTTTACAACAATTTTTTTATTTTTTATAAGTTCAGCTAATGCGAGCTTCAATTCAGACGAGATGGATCCCTCAATGTAAAGTTTTTTAAGGTTTTGATACCTGTGGATTCCATCAATCGCTCCCTCTTTGATAATTAGCTGTGAAGCTGAAACACCAAGCTCCGACAAATTTTCTGCATTAGGAGATAAAGCTAAATCAAAATCACTGCAGTTTGCAATACTCAAAGATGTGATCTTATCCCCTGCTCTCAATAAAGCGAAGAGGCTTCCTCCCAATATATTTACCTTTGAAAGATATAGTTGTTCTAATAATGGAAGCTTTGGGATTTCACTAGGAAGAGTTAGTGTACAATTCCTTAATTCTAACGTATCTAATTCACTTAGTTTAAGAATATCGGCTGCAGCGGATACCTTAATTACGATATCGCTTAAACATAACTTTCCCAAGTGAGGAAATAGGGTAGGGATTGCATTAATTAGTTTCTCTTCAATCTCATCACACCAAAAGAGACCCAAAAAATCAAGGTCGGGTTGAATTTTTGATATATTTTCTAAAAAATCATAAGTTATTAAAGAGTAGTTCGTCAGTTCAAGACCCGTAAATTTATAGGCTATCATTAAGGCGATTATCTCTTCATCGATTAATCCATCTTCACCGTCTATGATTAAATCACGTGGATTCTCTTTGAAAATGAGAGGGCCCTTTTCATGCGCTTTTGAAAAGACATTTTTTAATGTTTTGCAACTTGAAGTTACATCATCCCCTTCAACCATTAATTGAAAGACTTCAAAAGCTATATCTTGTATAAGGTTTCTTCGTTTATATTCAGCATAGTCCTGGAATGAATCAACTAATTTTGAAGAACATTCGTTATTTTTTTCATTGTTATAACAAGTTTTGATAGAAAAGACATTATAGATAGTTTTTATCTCATCTCTTACAACATGGAACTGAAAATTATTAATAAAAAAGAGCGCCTGCTCTCGCAAACGCTCAAATTGATTTAATGTCGCAAATGTTAATGCCTTCAACACTTTTTTAAAATTATTCAACCGGCTTATAGCGATCGATTCTAATGCATTTACCCCTTTTTCATATCCGAAAGTTTTACAGCGAAAAAGTGTTTTAAGAAGATCTTTAAATTGAACCGTATAAAAATTTGAAAAATCATCTAAAAATAGTGACTCGTAGATAAGAACGAAATTTTTGGCTTCAACATTAGACACTACAACTTGATTAAGATTTTTTTTAAAGTTTTCAGACCATATATCTCTTTCAGACGGGCAATTTGCAGCAAATATTAAAGAAACATACAACCTGCAAGCTGACTTTCTTTGTAAACCTTCTTTCATAATACATTGATGAATAGCAGGATTATTTCTAATCATCACGCTTAAAACTTTAAGAACGAGGTCCCAGGAGATAAGTTGATTTACAATCATTCTTGTAACCACATTTACCAATCTGAGAACCAAAGGGACATTTGAATTAAACCAAACCCTATTTTGAGAGGCTTGCATTAAAAATTTCAGCAAAATGGATGGATTAATTTCCAATTTTGAAACAATATGATCTGAACTTAAACGATTTCGTTCTAAATAGGCGACAACATCACTAGATAGAGTTTTAGGCAGATACATTACACATCTTTCATAAATTTATGAGCTAAAATAATAAAATTATTTCTAAGAAATTTTGCAATACTATCAAATATTGACTTATAAATTCACTCTTTAATTTGATTGATAAATTCAATATTTGACAGGAGCTTGTTAAAAACGATCTCCTTTAATAAATAGCACTGCGAATCTACCCTCCCGCATAAATCTAACGAGAACTTTTTTTAAATCATCACCAGGTTTTCCGAAAATTTTTAACCCTTCAAGATTTGAATAAAGACTTAATACAGGAATGTCATCTTTCGCGCTATTAAACTCATTTTCAAGCGTTTGAGCGTCTAACATCAGCGACTTTATCTTCTCCGGATAGGGATAGCTGCTTAATGAGAATGAAGGAACATTAATTACCGATAAATCTTTAGTATTTTCACATGCTCCAAACACCCTATCAAGTTCTTTTTTATTTATATAAAGGTTTGCAAGCACAATACATTCAATATTTTTAAATCGTATATTAAAAACATCCGGCAAAGAAAGTTCGCAATCAGAAAGCAAAATTCCTTTAAGATTAGTGAGCGATGATAACAATAGAGTTATAATTTCTTGAGAAAGCTTAGCCCCCCTAATATTAAGAGATATAAGATTTACATATAATCTTGCGATTATTTTAAAAATTTCATCGTTGATGATGCATTTATGAAAAGTTAGAGATTTTAGATCAGGCTTTTCTTCGCCAACTCTTGCAATAAAATGCGGATCTATTTTTTTGTAATTAAATAACTCCAATTCACAAACCTGATCAAAATAGACGAGAAGACCGACTAGTGCAAGATCCCGCATCGGTAATTGCCCATCGGATATGATTTTCTTAATGGATTTAGTATCGATTCTTCCCTTTTGTTGAAAGCTATATAACAAACTAATATTCTTACACGTCTCAAAATCATAAATTTTTGGGCTTCTTACCATTAAACTTTCTTGATCAAAAGCCACAAATTCAACTTCCTCAAGATAGACATCATTAAACTGATTGTTTAGTGTATTTAGATTGTCTTTACAACTATCTGAGAATAAAAGCAGGTCTGAGGGAAGAAAGGCTTTATTTAACGATTTTTCATAAACTTCAAAGCTATAACATGAGTATTGGATGCCGTTGTCGGTCTCTACTTTATAAAACTGAAAATGATCAAGAAAGGCTTTGCATTTTAAAAAAAGATCATAAAATTGGGTCTTATGTATAGAAGCTAGAATAGCCAATGCAAATTGAAGTCGATTGATCCGCCTGCCCACTATATCATCGAAATCTGCAATTGGATTACAGCCCCAGCGCTTCAGTTGATTTAAGCAAGCTATTAAAGAATGATCGGATACGGTGTGAAATATAGTATAATTGCTCGATAAGAACGCCTCATACAGCCAATCCAACTCTTTAAAGGAGTTAAGAGAGGGAGCAAAATCTCTCAACTCATATTCCTTTAAGCAGGGATCTTGCAGCCATACTTGTTTAAGTTTAGAGCAGCTTCTCATGAAAACTAATCGAGAATAACAATGTAAATTCTCCTCTGTTCTAATCTCAAGATCGTTTGGCACGAGCAGATTGATTCTTTCTCCGAATTTTAAGTACATACTATAGACTTTAATGACTTCGTCCCAATCGAGAACTTGAGATAAAGCAAATTCATTGATGCGAATTAGAACCACGGCCATCAAACCGAATTTATTCCTTACAAAATTCCGGTTAAGACAGGCTTGTTTAAAAAAAAGAAGTAAATGATCGGGTTTCTCGCTTAATTTTTCTAAAAACACTTCTGGTAAATCAAATTCACATAGGCTTTTTTGAAAGGATTTAGAAAAAGTTGAAAGCGAACACATAGTCATTTAGTATAGGGATCGGTAGAGTTTTGCTAAACCGTGCGAATGGATATTTTAAGCTTACTTAAATAGCGAAGAATGACGGGTTTTAAATTATCGCTGCATTTGCCAACAAGAGATAGCTTCTTTAAACTTATAAGCCTGTCAATAGCTGGTAATGTTCCATCTGGACTTATTTCCTTCTCAAACTGCTCAAAGGTAAGAGTGAGCTCCTCTAATACCGTCGGGTAAGGATATTCTATTAATTTAATTTCAGAACATTCCTCACAATTTAAGATCTTTAATTTATGCAATAAAGCAAATAGCCTATTCATATTCGATGATGAAAGCGTGCTAATCCCTTTCAAAGTTAATTCATTAATATCCCAGGTAGAATTTGTAAAACATCCAGGAAGGATAATATTGCATTCTATAAAATGAATGTTTCTAAGACTAACTATTTCCATTATACATTCAAAGCTTACAGGAGTAATTCTTTCTCCAAAGAACGTAAGTTGTTCCAAATTTTTTACATGTCTAAAATGAAGAAAGTTAACTTCTTTTAAATGACAGTGTGTAAAGTTAAAATGCTTTAAATTTTCTCTTACACTTGAAATTAAAGGAAAAAAATCAGCATCCTTAAACTTATATTCGATAAAATTAAGCTCCTCTACCTGATCAAAATATAGAATCATTCCAATAATTGTTATAATCTTTAATTTGTAATCTTCATTAAATATAAGTTTTCTTATAGACGATTTAACAAGCTTCTGTTGAGGATTGTCCAATTTATTACTAATTTTTAGAATATCTTCTATTTTTTCAACATTCTTATAACAAACAAGAACGGTGCTTCCGTCAAAAACAAAAGTTAACCATTCAAGTCTAAGAGGGAGCCACGTTTTTTCAAGCCGTTCAAAATTTAGAAATATATCGCTATTTAATAGTCTTTTATACTCTTCGTTAAACTCTTTAAG
Source organism: uncultured bacterium (assembly GCA_964483465.1). Lineage (GTDB taxonomy): Bacteria > Chlamydiota > Chlamydiia > Chlamydiales > Parachlamydiaceae > CAZABG01. Next base: position 583 of record CAZABG010000020.1, on the reverse strand, counting down.
GCTTGACTGATCCTGAACATGCAAAGTAAAATGATGATATATTCCTGGAACGTCATCTTTATAAAAAAGAGCATTATCAAGCAGGCTAAGGCATCTTTTTTCTACGATACTTAAATTATTTTTTTGAGCTGTCTGTAAAATAGATAAAGGGAGTTGATATCCAACAATTTTATCGCAAAAATAGTCTTGCAAATCTTCATTGACGAAATGACATTCCCACTCCTTGGTTTGAAGAATAAATAGAATCATTTCTTCCAAAGTACATTTAGCAAGTAGTGCATAATCTTTTGCTATTAGTAATTGATATAAGATGCTTAACTCATGAAAAGAGGTCAGTTTTGAACAAAATTCTTTAAAAGGCACCTCTTTCTCTTCAGGCAAGCAAATCCATCTTTTTCTAAGAGCCGCGCATTGTTGCATAAACACAATTCGAGAGTAATAGATAACAGTTTGATCATCATGGACTTTTAGATCATTCGTTCTCGTAAATCTTTCTTCTCCATATTTCCAATAAAGCGAATAGGTCTCGGCAACACTATTCCATGGAAGCATCTGGCTCAATGAGTAATTAGTGATTTCGATC